>JBJTUC010000110.1:0-14248 GCA_046080505.1 Planctomycetota bacterium | reverse complement strand
ACTGCGCCTCGAAGTCGAACGGATCGACACCAGGGATATCGCGCGATCCGCGCACGCGAGGGCCGATTCCACTGAGGAACACAAATGGACCCGCGCGGCGCGCGTGCGGATACGCACCGATCGGCTCCGGCGCGTTGCCCGAATGGATTTCGCCGGCGTTCGAGTCGCTCATTCAGCCTCCAATGCTCCGGACGACCACCATCGGCTCGGCGAAGAAGTGCAGCGCATCCACTCCCCCCTCGCGGCCGATACCACTGCAGCGGATTCCGCCGATCGGTACGCGCAAGTCGCGCATCATCCACCCGTTGATCCACACGGTGCCCACGCTCAGCGATCGTGAGAGTCGTGTGGCGCGCTCGTCATCGCGCGTCCACACGGTCGCTGAAAGGCCGTACTTCGTGCCGTTGGCTACGCGGATGGCATCGGCGTCTGACGAGAAGGGGATGAGCGTTGCAACAGGACCGAAGATCTCCTCCTGATTCGCTTCGGCATCTGGCGCAACATCCTGCAGGATCGTGGGTGCATAGAACGCGCCACTGCGAACGCGCTCGGGAAGCGCATCCATCGGTACGCGTTCACCACCACAGAGCACCCGAGCACCTCCGCGAACGGCCGCGTTCACCATGCCCGCCACTCGCAGCAGGTGAGGCGCTGAGATGAGCGATCCGAAGTCTGTGGCTGCATCGAGCGGATCACCGATTCGGAGCGCGCGTGTGCGTTCAACGAGCGCAGGAACCAAGCGATCCCAGCAGGACCGTTCGATCAGGATTCGCGACGCGCAGTGGCAGACCTGTCCCTGGTTGGTGAACATCGCGCGCACAAGCCCGTCGACCGTTGCAGATAGATGCGCATCGTCCGCCGAATCGGCGCAAACGATCGCGGCGTTGCTGCCACCCAGTTCGAGCGCGGTTCGCTTGAACGCCCCAGCCGCAGCGCGCGCGATCGATTCGCCCGTGAGCGTTCCACCTGTGAATGTGATGCAAGTGACATCGGGGTGTGCGACGAGCGCGGCCCCTGCGAGCGGTCCGCGACCATGCACCACATTGCAAACACCCGTCGGGAACCCTGCATCCACCATCCGCTGCGAGAGCATCCACGCGGTGATCGGCGTCACCTCACTCGGCTTGCCGACGACTGTGCAACCCGCTGCGAGCGCGGGCGCGATCTTCCATGTGAAGAGATACAGCGGCAGATTCCAAGGCGAAATGCATGCCGCGACACCGAGCGGCTTTCGAATCACGGTGGACCGCATCATTCCCGTCGGCACATCCTGATTGAAGATCTGTGTCTGATCCTGCATGACGGCATGCGCGAAGTGACGAAGGTTGGCGATCGCACGCGGTACATCGAGTGAGCGCGCGAGCGACAACGGCTTGCCAGTGTTTTCGCTCTCTGCAAGTGCGAACGCATCGAGATCGCGCTCCACCAGATCCGCAAGCCGCATCAAGAGTGCAGCGCGTTCTTCGGCGGGGCGGGTCGACCACTCAGGGAACGCACGAGCCGCGGCAGCGACGGCTTCGTCGACATCGTGTGCTGTGCTGTCAGGAACAGTCGCGATGGTTTGGCTTGTCGCAGGATTTTGCGCGACAGTCGTCGCACCGCCGCGCGCAGGACGGAAGCATCCATCGATCAGATTGCAGAGCACCGCGGGCTGCACGCACGCAGGATAGGACGCAGGCATCGATGGAGCAGACGACGGCATCAGTCCGATCCCTCGGAACTGGCGAGTCCAACTTGACGCGCGCCGGGGCCTGTGCAGGTCAGCATCAGGAAAGCGCCAATCACCGCCACTGTGCCCGATGTCCATTGCCACCATGCGAATCGTTCGCCGTAGATGAGCGCGCTGGCGACACCGACGAAAAACGGTTGCAGTTGCAGCACACCGCTTGTGATGACGATGCCGATACGCGCGATGCTGATGTAGTACAGGATGTGTCCAAGCGCGATGCCGATGATCGCGCTGATGAAGAGTTGCAGCAGCACAGTGACCGGCAGATCGGGAACACCACTACCGCCCGCATCGCCGAAGAGCAGCATGAGTGCGATCAAACCAATTGCCGTGATCTGGCAGATCGCCGCGAATGCCGTGATCGGGTGGTACGAGCCCATGCACCGACGCACGCCCAGTCCATACATGCCGTAACTGAACGCACAAATGATGCTGAGTGTGGTTCCCCATGGGTTGAACCCGCCGAGTGATGCGTCGCCTCCGAGCAGCACGGGGAAAAGTCCGCCAAGCAAGATCGCCGCACCAATCAGGTAGCGCGTACTGCGGATGATGGACCGCTCGCTCGGCACGAGCATGTATGCGCCGATCGCGACCCAAATCAGTTGGGTACGAAGGCCAAAGGTCACGAGTCCAGGGTTCATCTCATGGAATGCTGCAGTGAATGCCGCCTGTCCAGCGATGTTGAACAGCGACGGAATGAGTGCGTCACGCCAGATGCTCGTGGGTAGTCGTCCGCGCCGCCACGCGAGCACGAGGGCAGGTAGCCAGATCACCGCACTGACTCCGTAGCGCCAACCGTTGTTGCTCCAGAAATCGACCTCCGAAGCAAGATCACGAAGGAAGAGTGGAACTGTCGACCAACATAGGAGCGTCAGCAGCAGGCAAGTGATGCCGAGTGTCGCCTTCGATGGCGGCGTGGCGGGCGTGGCGTTCGGCCTGTCGATCGGCGCCGTGCGCTGGGTACCGCTTTGTTGTGAGGCCTGGCTCATGTGCTGGCGGCCATCAAAGCGCGCACAAGCAGAACGCCGCCCGCGACGAGAGCGCCGAGCGCAGCAACGGCGATCAGGGTGAGTACTGCATCTTGGCGCTGCGATTTGGCGAGAGCATCGGCGTAGGGAATCGTGTCGAAACTCACCATGTCGTAGCGAGGCGTGAAGAGCGCAGGGACAAATCGGTGCAGGAAGTGCTCGATCGACTTGCGCGCAAGGAAGATCCGCGACGCGGTGTGGTCGCGCATCTCGATGAAGTTCTGCAGCGCCATCTCAGCGATGGCATCTGCGTTTGGTTTGCGCGCGGTTTCGTAGTCACGGATGGCCCTCGTGACATCCGTCGGATGGCGTTCCAGCGAATCCGCCAGCGCTTCACAATCCTCGAAACTGGCGTTCGCCCCCTGACCGAAGAACGGCACGATCGCATGTGCCGCATCACCCACAAGCACTGCGCGTCCACCCGAGGACCACGGACGGCAGCGAATCGTGAGCATCCAGCCAACGCGATTCGCCGCGAAGTCAGCGTCGAATGTCGGCATCATCGCAAGCGCATCGGCGTACTCGCGCTCGAAGTGGTGGCGCCCGACGGCGGGATCGGCAATCGCATCAAATCCATTCGCGGCACCATCGGCACTTCGGTGCGGCCAGAACAGCGTGCAGGTGAACGACCCATCAGGGTTCGGGAGCGCGATCATCATCGAACTCCCGCGCGGCCAGATATGCAGCGCATTCGGTTCCATCGCGAAGGGCGCATGCGGACCTGACGCCACGGGCGCGATCGTCATCTCCTTGTAGCCGTGCCCAAGCCATGACTGGTCAAAGTCGAATCCCTCGCGCCGCTGCATCGCGCTGCGGACGGCGCTGTATGCGCCATCCGCTCCGACAATGAGATCCGCCTCGACCTGCTCTTCGGCACCGCTTGCCGTGTTCACGAATGTAGCGCGTCCTCGATCGCCATCGAGATCGCTGCAACGCTGATCAAACGAGATGTGGACATTCGACTCCGCGGCGGCGGCGTTCAACAGCACCAGATTGAGCGCACTGCGAGAGATGCTCAGGATTGCATGCTCAGGATTGCTGCTGTACTGCTGAAAGGTGAGCGCACCCGACCTCGCATGCATCATGCGGCCTGGCATTCGTATCGCATCACGCAGGATGTGAGACTCCAGCCCTGCGCGCCGCAACGCCTTGATCCCACGCGCACTGATTGCCAAGTTGATCGATCGCCCTTGAACGAAGTTGCGGCTGCGCGGATCGCCGCGGCGTTCACGCAGATCGACCGTCCAACCTGCGCGAGCGAGATACACAGCGAGCAGCGAACCCGCGAGCCCTGCGCCAGCAATGACAACTCGCTTCGCCACTGCCAAAGTGTACGACTGCTCGGCCGTGGCGGCGCGGTGGAACAGCCACAGCGTTCACGCGTGCAGCGCTTCAACCAGTCGCCAGCAGTCGGCGAAAGAACAATAGAGCGGAGCAGGCGCCGTGCGAATGACGCGCGGGTGCCGAAAGTCGCAGATCACGCCCTGCGGAAGGAGCCGATCGAAGCGCGCACGCGCCTGCGCCGTCGTTCCCTGCACCTCGATCGACAGCTGACAGCCGCGCTGACCCGTCGCGCTCGGGGTGATGATGCGCAGATCGCTCTCGCGCACGCGAAGCGACATCTCGATGAAGGCGGTCATGACGCGTGCCTTCGCGGCGAGCCGTTCGATGCCCGCTTCAGCAAACAGCTCGAAACTCGCAAGCAGCGGCGCAAGCGAAAGCACGGGCGGGTTCGACAATTGCCAAGCATCCACTCCTGGCCCTGCCGCAAAGTCCGGCCCCATCGCGAAACGAGTTGCCGGATCCGTGCCCCACCAACCTTCCAGACGCGGTGGCGGACTCGCATGGTGGCGTTCATGCACGAACGCGCCTGCGACGGCGCCCGGACCGCCATTCAGGTAATTGTAGGAGCACCAGCATGCGAAATCGACGCCCCAGTCGTGGAGCGAAAGCGGCACATTGCCAATCGCGTGCGCAAGATCCCAGCCGCAGTGGGCGCCCACAGCATGTGCGGCACGCGTGATGCGCGGCATGTCAAGCACTTGCCCCGTGTAGTACTGAACGCCGCCCAGCATCACCAGCGCGAGCGAATCGCCTGCGTCGGCGATTGCACGCTCGATGTCCTCTCTATGAAGGCAGGACTCGCCGCTACGCGGACCGATCTCGATCACATCGTGATCCGCATCGCCTCCTGTTGCCGTAACGAAGGATCGAACGGCGAATCGGTCGCTTGGGAACGCGCCGCGTTCGATCAGCACCTTGCGGCGAACGCCTCCGAGCCGCGCGGCGGGCAGAAAACTTGTCAGCAGAAGATGCAGATTCACCGTCAGCGTGTTCATTGCGACCACTTCTGACGGCAGTCCGCCCGTCAAGAGCGACAACCCTCCGCGAAAGTGTTGGTGGTAATCGATCCACGGGCGACGCCCTTGCGTGTGCCCCTCCGCGCCAAGGCGTGCCCAGTCATCCAACTCCTCTTGCACTCGCGTACGCGCAGCCTTCGGCATCAGCCCGAGCGAATTGCCAACGAGGTACGCCAGCTCGCGTCCCGCTGCATCCTTTGGAATCTCGAAGCGATCACGCAGTGCGGCAAGCGGATCGTTTGCATCCGCCCATGCCGCAAAAGCAGCGGAGGGCTCGATGTCGCTCGCAGAGATATCAAGGATGCTCCGTGTCATTGTCATGCGTTCACCTGAGAGAGACCGAGAAACTCGAGCGCAGTACCCCGGAGCATGCGAGCGCGCTGTGCATCGGTCAGCCATGCGGCGGCGCGCACAAGCCGACCGGGCGGGATTTCGCCGAGTGGAAATGGATAGTCGGAGCCGAGTGCGATGCGTGATGCACCGACGGTGTCGACCAGATATCGCAGCGCGCCCATATCGTGGACGATGCTGTCGAAGTACAGACGTTTGAGATGCTCACGCGGCGGCGTGACCGAGTGCGTCGCGCAGAGATCGGGCCGCGCCGCGAAACCATGTTCGATGCGACCGAGCGTGTAGGGAAACGCGCCGCCACCATGCGCAAAGCAGATACGAAGGCGTGGGTGCCGATCCAGCACGCCACCAAACGCCAGCGCACAGAATGCACGCGCACTCTCCGCAGGCATCCCAACCAACCACGGCATCCAGAAGCGCGGGATCTCCGTGCGCCCAAACATCTCCCACGGATGCACGAATATTGCGGCGCCAAGTTCCTCTGCTGCGGCGAAGAAGGGCGCCGTTGCAGGATCGTCCAGATCGTTTCCCGCCACATTCGTGCCGATCTGCACACCCGCCAACCCAAGATCGCGAACGCAGCGCTCCAGTTCGCGCGATGCACGCGCGGCATCCTGCAGCGGGACACTCCCTAGCCCGATAAAGCGTGATGGATTGCTGCGCACGACTCCCGCGAGATGGTCGTTCAACAGTTGGGCAAGATCATGCGCGTGCTCGGCGCGCGCCCCATAGGCGAACATCACCGGCACTGTGGAGAGCACCTGCACGCCAATGCCATCGCGGTCGCAGTCCGCCATGCGCCGCTGCGCATCCCAGAGATCGGACTCGACTTCACGAAAGAGCGCGCCATCGATCATCATGCGCGCGCGGCACTGCCCACAGTGCTCCATCGACACCCACCCACCACACCCATAACGCTCGCGCAGATCAGGCCAGCGTTCAGGCAAGATGTGGGTGTGCAGGTCGATCGCGCCAGGCGCCAGCATCACGAAGTCCGCGTGGTGGGCTTGGGAACGCGGGTGCCGCACTTGGGGCACGTGCTTGCCGCGGGATCAGCCCAGAACTCCTCCATCCGCTCGCGAAAGTGCTTCACGATGTCGATGCAGTTGAACTCGATGTCGCGCACAAGCGTGTCGCACGCATCGCAGAAGAACATGATGTGCTCTGTTTCAGTTGGAGGTCGGCGCCGTTCCACCACAAGTCCGAGCGTGTTCGGCCCGCGCTGCGGTCGATGCGGTACGCCGCCCGGCACAAACAGCACCTCGCCCTCGCGCAGCGGGATATCGCGTACCCCGTGCGCGTCGCGCACGCGAATGCTGACATCGCCTTGCAGCTGCATGAAGAACTCCTCGGAGTTGGTCATGTGAAAGTCATTGCGGGCATTCGGTCCGGCAATCAACATCACAAAGAAGTCTTGCCCGCTGTAGAGGTACTTGTTGGAAACGGGAGGCACCATCAGATGCTTGTTCTGCTTCGCCCATTCCGCGAGATGCACAGTGTTGGCGACACCACCGATGCCATCCCAGCCCGTGGGATCGCCGAGCGCGTCATGCGCCGGTTTCGGAGCGGCAACGACTGCATTGGTCTTGAAAGTCGTCATGCGAGCAGTCTATGGCGGACGCAGGCGCTTTCGAGGACGCGCGCGACTCTCTCGGCTGCTCGGTCGATGGCAGTAATCACCGAGCGCATGTGGGCCTCGCACTCCGCGCGGGGCCGCTCGAGTATCTCTGCCTGCGCCTCGAGCATCTCGAACGCCACGCCAACGAGGATGACTCCACGTCGCGGTCCGTATCGTCAGCCGATCCAGCGAGCGACTACGGGCCAGAGCACTGCAGTCCAGATGGCGGCTGAAATCACGAGCGAAAGTAGTACGGCGGCGCTGCCCATGTCCTTTGCACGCTGCGCCAGCGGATGCTCATCCATCGTGATGTGATCGGTGTTCGCCTCGATCGCGGAGTTGATCAGTTCAACGATGAGGATGACCTGCAGTACGGCGAAGAGCAGCGCGCGCTCGAGCAGCGGTACTGGAACGAACCACGCCACGATCGACAGCGGGACAACGAGCATCAGTTCCTGGCGGAACGCCGCTTCATGCTGCGCTGCGGCGCGAAGGCCGTACCAGCTGTACTGCAACGCACGCAGCAGGCGCGTCAGCCCTGGCTTTGACTTCATCGACTTTCCGAAGGACTCGCCTCCCATGGAGTGCGGGAGTTTAGGGCGCGCAGTTTGTCCTTGCGTTCACTCACTGTCCTCGAACTCATGTGCGTGCCGATGCAGATGGCGTGAGCTTTCGGGTCCCCCAGACCGATCGTGGCCAGTGACTGCGTTGGCACGACCATTCGCGCTAGATCAAGGTGCCCCGGGGCAAATGTGGAACGGATGGAAGCGTGATTGAGGCAATTCGATAGCCTTCCATCCATGACCTCACTCAACCTCTCCTCCCGATCGACTGTGATGACCACGCTTGCCACGCTCGCTTGCTGTGTTCTGTTACCCGCATCAAGCGGTTGTGCAGCGCGCGTTGTTGCGATGCAGGCTGCGCGCAAGCATGCGGCGCAGGAAACCCCCGCGCATGTGACGACATTCGCGACGATGGCTGATGCCAACAAGGGCTTCTACGCGGCGCTGAACGAGATGTGCAAGGGCAATGAGGTGCCGATGGAGAGCGTGTGGGCACACACGACTGATGTGTCGGACTTTGGCCCCGATGGAAAGATGCATATCGGTTGGGATGCGGTTCGTGCGCAGTTCCAGAAGGAAGCTGCGATGAAGCTCAGTGGAACAGTGACCTGCGAAAGCATGCACTCCATCATGGGCGACACGTTTGGCGTGGTGACATGCACCGAAGTGGGCAAGGGGATGATGGTCGATGGCAAGCCAGCTGACCTGCGTTTCCGTGCGACCAATGTCTACCGCAAGGATTCGCATGGCTGGAAGATGGTGCACCATCACACCGATCAGTCTGCGCCGATGGAGGCGTCGGCATCGGGTGCGACAGCCGCTGACGCGAAGTGATCGGGCGTTTGTACCGAGCCCTCGGCGCGTACAGTCTGTTGAATGAGTGACGACGCTGCGGCGCAGAGCGATGAGCGTTACCACCGTCAGCAGCTGATCCCCTGGATCGGCGCGGTCGGGCAGCGTTCCATTGGTCAGGCGCATGCAGTCGTTGTGGGTTGCGGTGCACTCGGCTGCACCGCGGCAGACATCCTCGCTCGCGCGGGCGTCGGCCGTCTCACACTCATCGACCGCGATGTCGTCGAGCCTTCGAACCTGCAGCGGCAGACGCTCTTCACCGAGCGCGATGCACGCGAGCGGCGACCAAAGGCCGAGGCAGCTCGCGCGCGGATCGCCGAAGTCAATTCGCGCATGGAGTGCCGTGCATGGGTCGATCATCTCTGTGCAGAGAACGCGCTCGATTATCTCGGTGACGCGACCGTGCTGATCGATGGGCTCGACAACATTCGTACGCGTTTCTTGCTGAACGATGTCGCGGTGCAGCGGGGCGTGCCCTACATCTATGGCGGCGCTGTCGGTACGGAGGGTCGTGTGATGCCGGTGCTGCCGAACGAAGCGTGTTTGCGCTGCATCTTTCCAGAACCATTCGATGGCCCGCCACAGCCGACATGTGATACGGCGGGTGTGCTGATGAGCACCGTGCTCGCTGTTGCTGCGCGGCAGGCAACGCTCGCGCTGCAGTGGATGAGCGGCAATGCCAAGCAACTCAGCAGATCACTCTGGTCGTTCGATGCGGTGTCTGGACGCACGACGATGACATCGACTGCACAAGCGCGCGACCCGAACTGCGTCTGCTGCGGCCAACGCAACTTTGAGTTTCTCGGCGCATCGTGCGAAGATCAAGCCACGGTGCTCTGCGGTCGAAACGCGGTGCAGATTGTTCCTGTGAAGAGCGTCGCCACCACCCGTCGGTGCGATCCGCAGCTGCTGCAAACAACGCTCGCCCCACATGGCAACTTTGAAGTGCAGGGGTCGAGACTCGTCGGCATGATGCGCGAAGTCACAGCGGTCGGTGGCGGGGCGATCGAGCTGACAGTGTTTTCCGATGGTCGCGCGATCGTCGGCGGCACCACCGATCCAATCTTCGCGCGGACCCTGTACGACCGATTCATCGGTGGGTCCTAAAGAGGTGGGTCCTAAAGAGGTGGGTGCCCAAAAAGGCGAATGCCTCCGACATATTGCGGAGGCACTCGCACTGTCACTGCAGGGCGCCCGTAGGTCGCCAGCAGATGACGGAACACCAATGAAGCACTGAAGTCTTGCAATCGCGCAGGGGCGCGTCCAGTCTTGGTTGGAAACAAGCACAAGATTTTCAACGCTGGCGTCCGATGCTTCCGCGAATGTCGACCTGGGGCTTGGAAACGCCATTTTTCGGGCTACATTCAAGTATTATGCGAGGCGTGTACCGAGACATCGCGGGTGTCACCGTCACCGTTGCCCTCGGCGCGGCGGTCGCCTTTGGCCTGGCCAGCAATGGTCGGGCTGGCGGTGGTGGCGGCGGTGGGTGGTGCGTTCCATTTGATGTGGTCGGTGCCACAGGTGAGTTGTGGACGATTGGCGTGGTCGGCTCACAGAATCAGAACGATGGACCAGACATCACGAATGCGAATGCGATGGGACTGCACGCAGATGCGGACATGTCGAGTGGAGGGTCGTTCGGTCGCGCGGTCAGCACCTACTCAATCAGCGGTGGGGATCTCTTTGGATATGGCAGTTTCGGTTCGGCTGCTGCTGCGGCCGCGAGTGGAACGAATGCGTTCGCGCGTTCCGATGTGCTTGGCACATGGCACCTGACCACGACGGCATCAATGCCACAGCGCGTCCGACTGATGTGGCAGCTCGAAGCATCGGGCATCGCGAGCATCCAGTGGAAACTGCGGCGCGCAGTCGCTTCGCAACTGTCGCTCGTCGCGGAGGACTCGCTGAGTGTGTACATCACACCCGAGGTTCGATCCGATTCGAGAACCGTGATGATTCCAGCAGGGCAGTTCCAGCTGTTTGTGGCTGGCACGGTGCAGGCCAATGCGGGATTTGCGAATCCAGATGCAGGGCTACACCGCCTTGAGTGGTTTGCCACCTGTCTTCCGCTCGCGGATCTGGACGGCAGCGGTGCTGTCGATGGCGCAGATCTGGCTGCCGTGCTTGCCGCGTGGGGGCCAGTTCCCGCGTTTGCGGCGGCGGATCTCAACCAGGACTTGGTCGTCGATGGACTTGATCTCGCCGCGGTCCTCGCGGCATGGTGAATGGGCGTGCGATCGTGAGTGCGCTTCGAGTGATCGCCACTCTCAGAGCACCTCGTGGGATGCTCGCGTTGATAGTTCTTGTGATGCTTGCGGGCTGCGCGAGCAGCGTGCCGCGGCGTGATCCCACGGGTGAACGCTTTCCCGTCGTGAACGGCAAGTCACTCGACGGTAGTGAGGTGCAGTTGCCGACCGTAGGCAGTGGAAAACCGCTGCTGCTGCTCATTGGATACGAACAGAGCACACAGTTCGATCTCGACCGATGGATCATGGGCATCAGCGACAGTGGACTTGCGGTCAAGACATACGAGGTGCCGACGATCCCTGGCATGGTGCCTGGAATGTTCTCTGGGTGGATCGATGGCGGCATGCGCCGTGGCATTCCCCGTGAGGATTGGGGTGGTGTTGTCACGCTCTATGGCGATGGTGCGCGCGTTGCGGAGTTCACGGGCAACCGAGATGGTCTGCCGGGGCGCATCGTGCTGCTCGATGGCAGCGGTGTCGTCGTGTTTTTCCATGACCGCGGCTACTCGCTGCAGTCGCTGCACAAGTTGCGCGATGCGCTCGCGAAGTTGGAAGGCGGCGTATCGGTCGCAGCGCCTGAAGCGCCGCCGAAGTAGCTGCGCGAAATCACGCGGGGTCGTTCCGCTTGGCGGCCTTGCGACCTGCCTTCTCCTTCACCTTTTCCGCCACGCTTGCCGCCCACACCTTGGCCTTGTCGAGCCAGCGGCGCGCCCACGCGAACTCCAGCGCCAGAATGGCCAAGCCTGCAGGAATCACGATGAAGGCAGGACCCGGCAGCACCAAAAGCGCCACGCCAATCAGCAGCACAGTGCCGCCGATCACAAACACCGCCACCTTTCGCGCCTTGCGTTTGAGGGAGTGGTCATCGCCTGTCATCCGCGGTCAGGCTAGCCGCGCGGCACGATCAAGCCTTCTAACATGGCGGCTTTCAACATTCCCCACACTGGAGATCTTCGAATGGCAGTCGTTCCAAAGCATGTGCTTGACACCCTCTTTTTCGCCGCGCGAACACATAACACATGGCAGGCGAAGGCGGTCACCGATGAAACCCTGCACGAGCTCTACGAAATCATGCGCTGGGGACCCACAAGCGCGAATGGCTCGCCGCTGCGTATCGTCTTCGTGCGGTCGCAAGCCGCGCGCGACCGCCTGCTGCCGTGCGTCAGTGCGGGCAATGCCGAGAAGACGCGGACCGCCCCGGTCACGGCGATTCTGGCGTTCGACCGCGCGTTCCACGACAGTCTGCCGAAACTGTTTCCGCACGCCGACGCGCGCTCGTGGTTCGCGGGAAATGACACGCTGATCGCGGACACTGCTTTTCGGAACAGCAGTATGCAGATCGGCTACTTCATTATCGCGGCCCGCGCGGTCGGGCTCGACTGTGGCCCGATGTCCGGCTTCGATCAAGCGGCCGTCGATGCGGCGTTCCTCATGGGCACCAACTGGAAGTCGAACATCCTCTGCAATCTGGGCTACGGAGATGTCGGCGGACTGCAGCAGCGGCTGCCGCGGCTGAGTTTCGCGGACGCGTGCAAGATCGTCTGAACGCCCGCATGCCGCTTCCGCGCCGAACATTCGCGATCATCTCGCATCCCGACGCTGGGAAGACCACGCTCACAGAGAAGTTGTTGCTGTATGGAGGTGCGCTCGACTTGGCCGGGTCGGTCACGGCTCGCAAGCATCAGCGCGCCACCGCGAGCGACTGGATGGAACTGGAGAAGCAGCGTGGCATCAGCATCAGTTCCACCGTGCTGCAGTTCGATTACAGCGGGTTCCGAATCAATCTGCTCGATACGCCTGGGCACAACGATTTCTCGGAGGACACCTATCGCGTGCTCACCGCGGTCGATGCCGTCGTGATGGTGATCGATGCGGCGAAGGGCATTGAAACGCAGACCCGCAAGCTGTTCGAGGTCTGCAAACGGCGTGGCGTGCCGATCTTCACCTTCATGAACAAGTGCGATCGGCCGATGCGCAGCCCGCTCGAACTGATCGACGAACTCGAGCGTGTGCTTGGACTGACGGCGTTCCCCGTGAATTGGCCGCTCGGATCGGGGCCGACCTTCCGCGGTGTGTACGACCGTCTCGACCACGCCGTGCATCTCTTTGAACGCACGAAGGCGGGCGCGTTCGTCGCACCCGTGCAGGTCACGGGATTCGATGACCCGGCAGTCGCGGGAAGGCTCGATCCGCTTGATGAAGCGCGCGCGCGCGAAGAGATCGAACTGCTGCAGGCGGCGGGGGAGTCCTACGACGAAGCGCGCATTCTCGCCGGCAGCGTCACGCCTGTGTACTTCGGCAGCGCAATGAACAACTTCGGCGTTCAACTGCTGCTCGATGGATTTCTCGGACACGCACCTGGGCCAGGTCCGCGGCGGTCAGGTGAACGCACCGTTGGAGCGCAGGATCCGTTCTTCAGCGGATTCGTCTTCAAGATTCAGGCGAACATGGATCCGCGCCACCGTGATCGCATCGCGTTCATCCGAGTGGTGTCGGGCATGTTCACGCGCGAAATGACCGTGGTGCATGCCCAGTCGGGACGGAAGATTCGCCTGTCGAACGCGCAGAAATTGTTTGGGCAACAGCGCGAGACGGTCGAGGAGGGGCATGCGGGTGATGTCGTGGGCATCGTTGGGCAGGATGCGCTGCGTATCGGTGACACGCTGACTGAAGAGCGCAGCGTGCTGTTCAACGAGATCCCGCGCTTCCCGCCCGAGTGCTTCACCTATCTGACGAACCCGCAGCCAGGCAATGCGAAGAAGTTTCAGCTTGGGCTCGATCAGCTGCTGCAAGAGGGCGTGGTGCAGACGATCACCGTGGGGTCGGGGCAGACGCAGCGGCAGTTGCTGTCTGCAGTCGGACCGCTGCAGTTCGAGGTCGTGCAGTACAGACTCAAGGCGGAGTACGGCGCGGAGTCGCGTCTGGAGCAGTCGCGCTGGCGCATCGTGCGTTGGTGGCGCAAGGCGGACGCGGCGAGCGACTGGGCGCCCGATCTGCTTTCGGATGCGGCGACAGGCGCCGACCGCGACGGCAATCCCGTCGTGCTGTTCACCGATGACTGGGCGATGAAGCAGTTCTTGCAGCGGAACACAGGCGTCGAACTCTCCGAAGTTCCCTGGACAAATTAGCGGCGCACGAGGACGATCCTTTGTCAATCCGTGCCGATCACCACATACGCTGAGATGGTGATGCAGCCCGCGGGTTCACGGCTCCACGGGGTCGACTTCCTCCGTGCAGCAATGATGCTGCTCGGCATTGTGCTGCATGTGGCGCTGAGCTTCGTTGAGGGAGCGCCCTCCGCCGAATGGATGTATCGCGACCCGCATCGGAGCCCGTGGGCTGGCGTGATGTGCATTGTGGTGCATGTGTTTCGTATGCCCGTGTTCTTCGTGATGGCGGGCGTGTTTGCGGCGCTGATATGGCGGCGCTCGGGTGCGTGGGGTCTTGCTGTGAACCGATTGCGCCGCATCGCACTGCCGCTGATCATCGGGTGGCTTGTGC
>JBJTUC010000109.1:0-20175 GCA_046080505.1 Planctomycetota bacterium | reverse complement strand
TGGGGGAAAGATGGTAGGGGGGCTGTCCCGATCCGTCCTTTGTGCGACAATAGGAGGCGAAAGGACAGCCACCATGAACACAATCAACAACCCCCGTTCGACCGCCTTGACCATTGCTACGTTGGCGGTTTCCGCAACCTTTCTGTTCATCGCGAACTCCGCGTCGGCTCTGCCCATGGATGATGACGATGCGATGCAGGGCGGCAGTAAGCAGCGGCAGACTCCGCCGCCTCCTCCGTCGGGTTCACCCGCAGTTCCACCCGCTGGTCAGGGCGCTCCTGCAGGCAGCGGCGATGGTGGCATCCTGAAAGGTCCGCCAGTGCCGCCCGATGCAGCGCAGGGCAAAGGCGGATTTGGTGAGAAGAGCGGAAGAGGTGGCCGCGGTGCTATGCAGGGTGGTGCTGGGCGAGAGCTACGGCTCTTCATGGCGGCGCTGAAGAGTGTGGACTCATCGGTGACGGATGAGCAGCGCACGAAGATCGATGCGATCAAGGCGAGCTTTGAAAAGGAGATGCAGGCGTGGCGCGAGAAGAACGGCGAGCGCATGCAGGAACTTGAGCGCGCAGCGAGAGGCAATCGGGCGCAGCGTGGCGAGGGTGGACCCGGCGGTGGACCCGGCGGTGGACCAGATGGCCCCGGCGGTGCAGGCGGTCAGGGTGGTGTGCCAAGCGGCGACCGCAAGAAGATGATGGAAGAGTTCCAGAGTCTGCGAGCCTCGATGCCGAAGTTTGATGTCGCTCGCGATCAGGTGATGGCGGTTCTCACACCTCAGCAGCAAGAGACCGTGAAGGAAACCATGGAGGAAATGCGCGAGGCGATGCGTGAGATGGGCGGTGAGGGTCGCCCTGGTCGTCCTGGTGGACCTGACAATCGCGGAGGAGAAGGTCGTCAGGGCGGACCGCCGAAGCCGCCGCCGCCAGCCGATCCACCCAAGGGCGACTACAAGTTTCCAGACTGACCCAGACCGACCCAGACCGACCCAGACCGCCTTTGAGCCTGGATCCTGAAGGGGCTGCGAGCTGCCGCGCGCAGTTCAGGAATCGGTCAGCCGCCGCCTGAGATGATGATGTCGTTGTACGTGTTCGTGATGTCGGCGCGCCGCGCGTCGACACCCGTGAAGTTGAGCGTTGCACTCGCTGGAGTTGGGCCGTCACCGGTCTTGGCGAAAAAGACGCCATCAGGACCTGCGGAAAACATGTAGTACTTGCCGCGAGGGGTTCCGCCTTGGGCATCGGCGAGCGACGCAAACGAACCCATCGCTGGATTGCGAATCAGCTGCGCAAAGAAGTTGGCGCGGTCTGGAACGCCCCCAGTCATGAAGACCGAGTTCGCCACCTGGTCAGATCCAAGATCCCCGAGTGCAGTGGAGCGCCAGTAGGGGAAGAGCGGCTCAAGAAAGAACTGTGGAAATGGCTCGTTCGCAGGCTGCGTGAATTCCGTTGACCGCGTGATGCGCCCCGTGGGGCGGCCCGCACGCACATAGCCGATCGGTTGCCCCCACGCATCGATCAGGTCAGGGAGTTGCACGCTGGTCTCGCCGAGCTGACCGAGACAGACGCGCAGCTGCGTGTCCTTTGGTGCGAAGAAGGATTCATACTGTTTGCCTTCGATGCGGGGTCCCTTGCCGATGTTGAAGGGCGACACCTTGATCCGAACAACATTCGTCCCTGATCCGAAAGTCAGCACGGTGCCCGTGTCGTTGGCATAAGCAGGGTCATCATCTCGCACGGCACCGCCCATCAGGTGGAGGAGCGCGTTCTCTGCGCCGCTGATGGGCGCGTTGGGTGTGCTTGCGAGAATCTCCTCTGGGACGATGCCTGGGTAATAGCCAAACTGTGCGTAGAACGCGTCGCACGCCTTGGCGAACTCGTTCATCGTGGATGTCGTGGATGTGATGCGCGCCTTGTTTGAGACCTTGCCAAGTGCGGGCAGCAGAATGGCGACAAGCACCATGATGATGCCGATCGCAACCATCAGTTCGACGAGCGTGAAGCCGCGGGGCAAGCGCGAAACGGTCTGCCGAATAGGGTTTTTCATGGGAGTCTCTCAGGGATGATACGAGGCAGGGAGGGGGTTCGTTCCTGCAGCGACTTGACGAAGTCCCTCATAAACGCCGCACGCCACTGCCGTCGCCAGATTGAGGCTGCGTGCTGCTGGCTGGGCGACCATCGGAAACGCGATGCGGTGCTCAGGACCGAAGGCGCCATCCACCCACGCATGGACCGTTTCTGGCACGCCGCCGAGTTCTTGCCCGAACAGCAGGTGGTCACCCAGTTGGAAGTGTGCTTTCCAGTGCGGTTGGGTGCCATGCGTCGTGAACAGCCAGAGGCGCTTGGGGCACTGCGACTGCAGGTACGCCTCCCACGATGCATGTTCGACGCAGTCGACATGCTCCCAGTAATCGAGCCCCGCACGACGGCGCGCCTTCTCGTCCATGTCGAATCCGATCGGATGGATGATGTGCAGGCGACAGTGGGTCGCCACGGCTGTTCGGCCGATGTTGCCTGTGTTCTGCGGAATCTGTGGCTGGTACAGAACGATGTGGAAGAGCGGTTCCTCCATAGAAGGTGCAGCGTACGGGCGTCCATGTGTGCGCCGAGCTGTCATGTCCGCAGCGATGCGGCGCTATCATCCCGTCATGGAATTGGTTCTTTTGTCAAATGTCATCTGGATGGTGTTCCTCGCCGGCTGGTGCGTGCTGTACTTCATGCAAGCCAAGGTTGATCGCTCGTCGGGTGGGCGCTACAGCGACTATCACGAAGAGCCGTGACGGCCTCCGTGCGCCGGTGCGCGGAGTCTGATTCGCGCTCCTTGCCCGATTAGCTCAGTTGGATAGAGCACCGGTTTCCTAAACTGGAGGTCGCGCGTTCAAGTCGCGCATCGGGCGTTTCACCACGGCAGATTGTTGGATCGCAGCAGCGCGGTCGTCGCGGTTGCCAGTTGCATCGTCGCGTGGCGAAGGTTTCGCAGGAACGCATCCTGTACGGCCTCCGGGTGATCGACCAGATCTGTGACGCACTTCAGGGCCAGAAGCGGTACGCGCCAGTCGCGTGCTGTGAAGGCAATCGCCGCAGCTTCCATGTCCTTGCAGCGTGCCTCGAGTTCATCGAGGATTGCGCGGTCTTGCGGCGTTGCATCGAGACTGCCGCCAGTCGAGCAAAGGCCGCTCAGTGCGCCGATTTCCGTGCGCAGCGCATCGGCGCGTGGCGTCTCGAACTCGCCGCGCGCGAACTCGCGGAAACCGGGGATCGGCACTCGCTGATCATGGAAGGCCAGTCTCTGCGGCAGATGCAGATCGCCGATGGCACCGCCACGCGATCGGAATCCGCCGCAGGTTCCGATGTTGACGATGATCCGTGGCGTGAAGCGAGCGAGTGCCACGGCGCAGGTTGTGGCGGCCGCGATCGGGCCGATTCGATCACAGTTGTGATGCGGATCGACTCCGTGCGTGACAAGCACCACTGCGCGACCCGCGACTGTGTTTGCAAATGCATGCGCTGAAGAGTTCGCCGCGATTGCGCCAAGCGGTTGCAGCGACTCGCGGTCGATGATCGGCTGCGCTTCTGCGCGCATGGCGACTTGCAGCAGGATGTCCGTGGATGGCGCGGTTGACACTGGCGAGGGCTGCGAAGGGGAGAAGAGTGGCGATGGGCGGACTCGAACCGCCGACCTAAGAATTATGAATTCCTCGCTCTAACCGGCTGAGCTACATCGCCAAAGAGGAACCGAAATCGAGCGGCGCAGTATAGCGGTGGGCTGCGTGGCGCCGCGTTGTGAGAGGGCGCGGGTCGAGCTGTTGACGCGTGGCTGAAACGCTCAGCCGTGTGACGGGCGCGTCAAGGCCGCGTCAAGGGCGCGGCGTGCCGGTGGTGCTCGCGGTCGATGTGCTGCGCACCCAGCGGCGACCGAGTTCCGACTGCGCGAAGCCAGGTTCGCGCTGCGCAATCGCGGCCGCGATGAGGCCCATGAACATCGGCTGCGGGACCAGCGGTCGGCTCGTCAACTCCGGATGGAACTGTGCACCGATGAAATACGGGTGTGCGTTCACAGGCAACTCGAGCATCTGCATGATCGGATGCTTGGGATGGCGACCGCTGAATACGAGCCCCGCAGACTCCAGTTGACCGATGAATGCGGGGTCGACCTCGAATCGGTGGCGGAAGCGTTCGCGCACGGTCGTTGCACCCTTCCACAGAAAAGACGCGAGCGAACCTGTCTGCACCGCGACATCCTGCGCTCCGAGGCGCATCGTGCCGCCCATGATGCCTTCGAGTCGCTTCTGATCGGGCAGCTCGCTGATGACGGGATGTCCGCACTTCGGATCGAACTCGGTGGAGTTGGCGTCCTTCCAACCGAGGACATTGCGTGCGTACTCGATCACAGCCATCTGGAATCCGAGGCAGATGCCAAGGAACGGCACGCGATTCACACGCGCCCATTCGACGCACAGAACCTTGCCTTCAACGCCGCGCATCCCAAAGCCGCCAGGCACGATGACCGCATCGGCGCCATGGAGCGCCGCTGCAGCGCGCGCAGCGGTCTGCATGTCGGACGTATCGAGCCAGCGGATATCGATCTCGGCGCCCAGCGTGACGGCGCAGTGCTCGACGGCCTTGTCGATGGATGCATAGGCATCACGCAGCGCGGCGTACTTGCCAGTGATGCCAAGTGTGATTCGGTGATCGCGCGTTCCAGCAAGGCGCGCCGTGAACGCATCCCAGCCCTTGCGCGCACGGTCCTCTGCTGCCGTGTCGACGCGGTCATGCAGATGCAGCAGCGAGAGAATCTCGCGGTCGAGCCCTTCGCATCGCATCGCATCCGGGATGACATAGATCGACTCACGGTCGTGCATCGAAAAGACGCGTTTCATCGGCACGTTTGAGAACATCGAAATCTTCTGCGCGACCTTGGGCAACACAGGGTTCTTCGCGCGGCACGCAATGATGTGCGGTTGAATACCCGCTTCCATCAGACGCTTGATGCCGAGCTGCGCTGCCTTGGACTTCTGTTCGCCAAGGATCGATGGTTCGAGGATGTAAGTGAGTGCGACGAAGCAGGTGCTGCCATCGCCTTCCTCGAACGCCAGTTCACGCAGCGCCTCGATATAGAAGCCATTTTCGTAGTCGCCCGCGGTGCCGCCCACTTCGACGAACACCACATCGACCTGCTTGCCCTTGGGACCCGCCATCGCGAGTTCACGAAGCCGCATCTTCACTGCGCCGGTGACATGCGGGATCATCTGGACATCGCGCCCGAGATATCCGCCGCGCCGCTCACGCTCGAGGATGTCGGTGTAGATCTGCCCCGCGGTCATGAAGTTGCGCCGTCCAAGATTCTGATTGAGAACGCGCTCGTAAGTGCCGAGATCCATGTCGGTCTCGAGCCCGTCGTCGAGCACAAAAACTTCGCCGTGGCGGTAGGGGTTCAGGGTGCCCGAGTCGATGTTGAGGTAGCCCTCGAGTTTCACCGGTGCGACGGAAAGTCCCTTGTCCTGCAGAAGTTTCGCGAGCGAACTTGCGAAGATGCCTTTGCCAAGCCCGCTCATCACGGTGCCGATCACGACCACAAACTTTGTCTTGCCGCTCACATATCCGCTTGGCGCGGGCGAGAAGTGCTCGCCGCTCTCCTCACTGTTGGAGAACTGCGAAAGGAAGGTTTCTCCCGATTCGGGCACCTCAGGGGGCATGCCCCATCGTACTCATGGGCTGAAACGGGTACAAGATGCGGATGCTCGCCCCATTCCGATGGTGGTTGTTCGGTTGGATGGTTGCCGCTGCCGTTGCGTCGGCTGCATGTGCTGTCGATGCGGATGAGCCGCGCGAGAACTTCCCGCCGGATCCGCAGGTGGAATGGCGACGGGTGGAATTGTCGCTGCGCTTTGAGGATCTCGATGACCAGTCGTTCGCTGGTTCCGCGGTCTACACCTTTCGCGCGGCGGGTCAGCGCGTGGAAAGTCTGCGGCTCGATGCGGGGGACTTGGAAGTCCTATCGGTGCAAGAGATCGGCGGTGCGAACCGCAAACTCGAGTGGTCGCATGTGGATGGCGTTCTGCAGATACGGTTGGCCGATGCGATCGGGCCGCACTTCGTTGGCACGAGCGGGGACACCAATGCCGCTGCGGCGGACCTTCGCATGCGCATCGACTACCGCGTGCGCGACCCGCGCCGTGGCATGACATTCTCGACGAAGCTGCCCGCGACGGACGGCGCGCCCGCGATCGCAGCGGAGGTTCATACGCAAGGGCAGCCTCAGAGCAATCATCACTGGTTTCCGACGCATGACTTTCCAAATGTGCGCCTCGCGACCGAGCTGATCGTCGATGTACCGCAGGGCGTCGCTGTCAGCGGGAACGGCAAGCTTGCGAAGCACGAATTGCGCGGGAATCGTGAGCTTTGGCACTGGGTTCAGGATGAGCCGCATGTGCCGTATCTGGTGTCGCTCGTGGCAGGAAACTTTCAGCGCACGGAACTCGCCGCGCCGCTCAGTGGGGTCCCCATGGCGGTCTGGACGCGCCCCGATCACGCCGCATTCGCACGCGACACCTACGCCAACACCGATCGCATGATGAAGACGTTTGAGCGTGTCTTCGGCGTTGCGTATCCGTGGGCGCGCTACGACCAATTGGTGGTTCGCAACTTTTCCGCGGGAGGCATGGAGAACACATCGGCCACCACGATGAACGCCGGCGCGCTGCTCGATGCCACATCGCTTGTCGAGGGCGATCTCGATGGTTTGATCTCCCACGAACTCTGCCATCAGTGGACGGGTGATCTGATCACCTGCAGAAGTTGGGAGCACCTGTGGCTGAACGAGGGATGGGCGACCTACGGCACCGCACTGTGGCTGGAGGAGCGTGATGGCATCGATGGGTACTACGACCAGATGCTCGGCAGCGCTGGCATTGCGGGCACAGACTCCGCAGCCGCCACGGGAACGCCCGCAGTCATGCCGCAGGCGATGTGCTCGCGCGTGTACGGCTCGCCCGGCGAGACATTTCGCCGCAGCGCGAACCCATATCCGAAGGGTGCCTCTGTGCTGCACATGCTGCGTCGCCGACTCGGTGATGACGCATTCTTCCGCGGCGTTCACCTGTATTTCAAACGCTTTGGCGGGCGCCTGGCGGAGACGGCGGATTTCCGCCGTTGTCTCGAGGAGGTGAGCGGATCGAGTCTCGAGCAGTTCTTTGAGCAGTGGTGCTTTCGGCCAGGTAGTCCGGAAATCACGGTGAAGGCTTCGTACGACCCTGCGCCGCGGCGGCTGCGAATCGAGGTGACGCAGTCGATGCGAAACGCAGCGGCACCGTGGATGCGATTCGATCTCCCCGTCGTTGTCCGCACTGCGGGCGGCGAACGCACCGTGCTCGTGTCGGTCAGCGGAGCGGAGTCGGTGCGCGAAGTGGAACTCGATGGCTCGCCCACGATGGTGGCGGTGGATCCGACGCTCGATGTACTGAAGGTGCTTTCGGTTGATCTCCCCGAGGCGTGGCTGATCGAGCAACTTCGGACGGGCCCCACCTCGGCAGCGCGCCGCCAAGCTGCGCGCGCGCTGGCAAAGCGGGAGTCGCCGACGGCGCTCGATGCGCTCGTCGCTGTCGCGTCGGATTCGGGTGCGCGCGCATCGCTGCGAAGCGAGGCGGTTGATGCGATCGCCGCGTATGGCTCGTCCACCGCACGCGAGTCGATGACCGCGCTGTTTGATCGGCTCGTGGTGCCTGCACTCGGCATGGCTCCGAGCGATGCAGAAGCGAAGTGCCCAGCCACGGTTCGCGCATCGATTGCGGCAAGTCTCGGCGTGGTGCCCTTCGAGCAGTCGCGGCCTCGGCTGATCGACGCCCTGCAGCGGGAAAACGGCTACGCGGTTCGTACGAGCGCGTGCGAGGCGCTTCGACGGCTCGGCGGCGTGGATTTTCCCGAGCAGCGAAAGGCACTGCAAGGCGACGCGGCGCTGCGCACGGGTCTCGAGCGGATGCTCGATCAACGCATCCCAAGCGAACGCGTTCGGATCGCCGCAGTCGAGACAATCAGCGCTCTCCAGATGGACGATCTTCGATCGCGTGTGGAGTCGCTTGCACAGCTCGGTCATATGGAGCGGATGCGTTCCACCGCGATCGGCACTCTTGCCGAACTGGCGCGTGGTAGCGCAGACCCCGCACGCCGCACGGAGACCATTCGCCTGTGCATTCGGTGGCTGAACGATCCGGAGTTGCGCGCGCGTGATGCGGCGGGCGAGGCGCTGGCAAAGTTGGGTGCACGCGAGGCGCTGCAGGACATCGATGCCATTGCATCCAGTGACCGCGACCCGCGCGCGCGCGAGCGCGCTCGGGAATGGGCGCGGTCGATCAGAGACGCTGCGCCGAAGCCTGCGGCTGCAACCTCCAGCGGCTGACGAACGCCTCGTACTGCTCCTTGGTGTCGATGCCGTGAGAGCGGGCGATGCCATACGCGACCGCGATGGCGTGTCCATGCTCGAGCGCTCGCAGCTGTTCGAGTTGTTCGGTGCGTTCCAATGCCGTGGGCGGCAATGCTGCGAACACCGGAAGAAAAGCACGCCTGTAGACGTAGAGGCCGACATGCTTCAGCGGCGCTGCGCCACTGGTTCCGTCGCGGGGGAATGGGATGAGTGCGCGCGAGAAGTACAACGCACGCGGGGTGTGGCAGCCTGTGTCCGCGCGGTCTGAACTCGCGCGGTCTGAACCTGCGTGCGTCGTCACACACTTCACGATGTTCGGATTGGCTGGATCTTCCCCTGGCAGAAAG
Organism: Planctomycetota bacterium; assembly: GCA_046080505.1. Taxonomy (GTDB): domain Bacteria; phylum Planctomycetota; class Phycisphaerae; order Phycisphaerales; family SM1A02; genus F1-60-MAGs104. The sequence continues at coordinate 11,419 of JBJTUC010000109.1, read as the reverse complement.
GGCGACACGACGGTCGACATGTCCGCGCCTGCGTCCGCAAGCAGCGCATCGATCGCGGCGGCGATGAGCGAAGGTTCGAGTTCCGGCTCGTCGCCCTGCACATTCACGATGATGTCTGCATCGATCTGTGCGCTTGCCTCGGCGATACGGCTTGTGCCGTTGGGGTGGTCCGCACGGGTCCGTATGCAGCGCGCACCGAACCGAGCGGCCGCCGCCTCGATCTGTGCATCATCCGTGGCGATGATGACTTCATGCAAGCGGTCGCAGGTGCGGGCGCGTTCAAAGACATGCTCGATCAGTGGGCGTCCCGTCGCAGCCGCCAGCATCTTGCCGGGGAAGCGCGAGGAGTTCATGCGGGCGGGAATGACGGCGACGATCCGAGCGGAACTCTGCGCAGCAGTTCCCATGCTCAGGAAAGTTCCTTGACGAGCGCATCGAGATCCTTGCGCCGCTGGCGAATGTCTCGGAAGTTGATGTCCTTGCGCAAGATGGCGGAGCAGATGTCCGCCGCGTCGCGCGCATGCTGCGCGCTGCGCTCGAGCTTGGCGAGCTCCGTGAGTGACAGCATCAGGTCGTAGCGGATGTCCTGTTCGCGCGCGGCGCTCGTCGCATCGAGTGCTGCGATCGCCTCTTTGAATTCGCCGACCGCTTCCGCGTGCCAGTCCGATGCCGCGAAGCAGCGCCCGAGCATGTGCGCAGCGGAAACGCGCATCTTCGGCTCTTCTTTCGCGACCTGCAGGCAACCCATCGCTTCCTCGTAGTTGCCCAGCTCAAACAGTATGCGGCCAAGCTCAGCCTTCATCGTGCGATCCGACGGGTAGTTCTGCACGCGCTCGCGGAACTCCGTCGCCTGCAGCTCGAGCACGGCCTTGCGAAGCCGATCGGCGTTCGCGCGCACCGATGCATCGGTGGGCGCTTTGGTCGCCGCATCTTCCGCCGCTGCGAGATGCCGCTGCGCGCGCCCGATCTTGATGTCGCCCGCCGCCATGCGGAATCGGTACTCCTTCAGCGCCTCGTACGCGGTGAGATACACCTTGAACGCGGTCGCCTCGTGCTCGGGCGCGCCCGTGCGCTTCAGCGCGAGGCAGTACTTCTGTACTGCATCGGGCGAGCGCGGATTCGCCTCATACTCTGCCCTCGTTCGGTCGAGGTTGCGTTCCTCCGCACCCACGCTGCCGGAGATGGCGTCTTGCTCTTCCAAGCTGCGCTGCTTGTCCAGGTCCTTCACATTGTCACGGAAATTGCCGCGTCCACCATCTCGGTCGAAGCCGCTCGCGACCATCGCTCGGTTGGCAAGAATCTGCTTGAACTCGCGTTCGAGTTTGGTGTCGGAGGGATCCATCTCGAGCGCCTTCTCGATGCACAGTTTCGCCTCTTCCCAGGCTCCGACTTCCACGAAGAGATCCTTGGCCCGCAGCACCAACTTGCGGTTGGGTTTGTCGCGCAGCACCACGCTGAGCAGATTGAAGACCTTCGGCGCAGCCCAAGTGCCGACGGGAGGCAGTTCCGCCTTCATGCTTGCTCCAAGCATGTCAAGACCGCGCTCGACATTGTTCATGTCGCGCATCCACAGCAGCGTTGCAACGGCAAGTCGATCAATGGCCGATGGCCCCTCAAGAGGCTTCAACTCCGCGCCCGTGGCGGGCTTTCCGCCCCCGAGGAAGTTCTGCTTGCCGCAGTTCCACATGGCATCGAGCGTTGGGATGCTCGCGGGGTCGAACTTCAGCGCGTTCGCGAAGTAAAAAAGTCCCACCTCGAAGCCTGACTGCGCGATCGCCTTCTCGGCGCGTTCAAGAAACAACTTGGCCTTCTCGGGCGACGGGATGAATACCGCCTTCTTGTCGCCGTCGTTCTTTTTCCAGGGCAGGATCAAGGGGGAGTCTCCGCGACAACCTTTCCGTGGGAAACGCTTCCTCGGAACTCCAAAGAGTAGCGCATCGCGCATGGCACGGCAATTGTTCGTACGCGGCTGCATTAGAATCCCGCCCCGTGCGTGCCCTTGTGCTGCATCCAGATCCGGTGCTGCGGCGGCGCGCCGAACCAGTCGGTGAGATTGACGGGCGGATACGCGATCTCGCCGAGCAGATGATCCACATCATGCACGCGGAGGATGGCTATGGACTCGCTGCGCCCCAAGTTGGCGAGTCGTTGCGGATCTTCGTGACGCAACGCGAAGATGACGAAGAGGGGCAGGGTGGCATCGTGTACATCAACCCACGACTTGTTCGTATCGAGGGCACGCTCGAGGCGCATGAGGAAGGATGTTTGAGTTTGCCCGATATTCGTGGTTCAGTTCGACGGCAGCCGATCGTGGAGATCGAGGCGACCGATTTGGAGGGGCGCGTCTTTCGTATGGAGTCGGGGGAACTCATGGCGCGCTGCTGGCAGCATGAAATGGATCACCTGGATGGCGTTCTCATCATTGACCGGATGAGCGTGATGGACAGGCTGGTCAACCGCAAGAAGTTGAAGGCACTCGAGGAGCACGAGTGAACCGCGCAAGCGGTACGGCGGATCATGTGGGCGCGTCCGTTTCGGGTGGCGTTCCTGTGGTGCTGCTTGGAAGCGGGACATTTGCAGTCGCGCCATTCGCCGCGCTGCGGACCGCTGCACCCGAGTTGGGATTGCATGTGGCGTGTGTGGTGTCGCAGCCAGATCGCAAGGCGGGCCGAGGGCAGGCGCTCGCGCCAACGGCAGTCAGCGTGTGGGCGCTTGCGAACGGTCTGCCTTTGGAGCGGACCGACGATGCGTCGGCGGGTGCGTCGCTCGCTCGTATCCGCAGCACGGGCGCTGCGCTGTTCGTGGTGGTCGCGTTCGGGCAACGGCTTGGGCGAGAACTCCTCGATGGAGTCGCTGCCGTGAATCTGCACGGATCGCTGCTTCCTGCATGGCGCGGTGCCGAACCAATTCAGCGTTCACGGATGGCTGGCGATGCGCGAGTCGGCGTCACCGTGATCGGGCTCGCCGATCGGATCGATGCGGGCGCCGTCTTCGCGGAGGCCTCCACGGAGCCGCACGATGCGGAAACCGCTGGTGAACTTCATGATCGGCTCAGTGTGCTTGGATGCACGCCGCTGCTCGACACTGTGCGCCGCTGGCGCGCTGCATTTGAAGCGCACTCGACCACGCCGCTGCGCCAGCGTGCGACGCGGGCGCTCGACTCGCTCGGCGGCGTTCAACAGGATGAGCGGCTCGTCACGCGCGCTGCAAAGCTGTCGCGCGCGGATGCGTGGGCGGACTTCACTGCCGATGCGCGCGCCGTGAGCGCGCGGATCAACGGGCTCAGCCCCTGGCCAGGCGTCGATGCAGCGGTCGGACGGCATGCGGTACGCATTCTGCGGGCTCGAGCGGTGGCGGACGGCGGAGCACCGAGCGCGCCTGCGGGTGAGATCACGGCCACGGGTCTGGTCTGGTGTGGTCGCGGCGCAGTCGAACTGCTTGATGTGCAACCGCCTGGTGGCAGCGTGATGTCGTGGGATGCGTTTCGCCGCGGTCGACAGATTGCCGCGGGCGCGGTCGTTTCCTGTCCAGGTGCGCGAGCACCAGATGGCGATCGATCACTATGAACGCCGCCGCCGTCACACCCGACGACTTGGACTATTCACTCGATGCCGCGTGCATCGCCACGCACCCAGCGGAGCCACGCGATTCTGCGCGGATGCTGGTCCTTTTCCGCGCGCAGGACCGCATCGAGCACCGTCATGTGCGCGACATCGTTGAGTACCTCGATCCATCGGGCGCTCTGATCGTGAACGAGACCCGTGTGGAGGCGATGCGTTTTCTCGCGACGCGCGATGCAGATGGACGGACATGCGAGGGGCTGTTTGTTGATCCCGCGGGCGACGGGTTGTGGCGTGTGATGATTCGTGGCGCCAAGCACTTTGAGGATGGCGATGTGCTGCGCCTGACGCCGCCGACGAATGATTCGAGCCCGAGCGATGGCGCGAAGGGGCGTTCAATAGGATCCGAAGTGAAGGTTCGGCTCGAGCGGCGCGAGGGTGCCCACTGGCTCGTGTCCGTGTGCGATGGTCTGACGGCTGCGGCGGCGTGGAGTACGGCGGGTTGGACTCCGCTGCCGCCGTACATACTGGCTGCTCGGCAGCAGCGCGGGGAGTCGCACACCGCAGCGGCGGATCAGGCTGACCGACGCGAGTATCAGACGGTGTACGCGCGAGCGAGCGATCTGCCGAGTTGTGCCGCGCCCACCGCGGGCCTTCACTTCACGCCGCAACTTCTGCAACGCATCGCCGCTCATGGAGTTGCAACGATTCGCACCGAACTGCAAGTGGGGCCTGGCACCTTCCGACCCGTTGATGCGCCAACGCTTGGATCGCATCCGATGCACTCGGAGCGCTGCCGTTTGAGCGCCGCCGCACTGAGCGCCATCGACTGCTGCAATTCGGCCGCAAGTCTCGTGGTAGGAACGACTTCGGTTCGCCTGCTCGAGTCGCTGCCGAGGCCGCTCCTGGATGAGGCCCTCGCTCAAGCCCGGGCCTTGGTTGACGCAGGGCAGGGTGATCGCACTGTGATGGACTTCTCCACCGACATCCTCATCGCGCCGGGATTTGACTTCCGCTGGACCAACCGGCTTCTGACCAACTTCCATTTGCCGCGATCGACCCTACTCGCACTTGTCGGTGCGCTCATCGGACTTGATCGGCTGAAGCGGATCTATGCGCTCGCGCAGCTCGAGGGCTACCGCTTCTACTCCTTCGGCGATGCCATGCTCATTCTGCCCTGACCCTGCAGCCTTGAGCGTCGTTGGTTCGGGGACATTTTCTGTCGCCTGAAGCGTCAAGCGGCGGAGGATCAAGTGCCGATATCCATGGTGAGCCTGTATGAAGTTGTCTCACCTGATCGCCAAAGTGGACGGCGTGACGGTCTTGGGAGAGTGTGACCCCGACATTGGTTGCGTCACCGATGACTCCCGGAAGGTCGCGCGTGGTTCGCTCTTTGTTGCCCGCAGTGGAACGCGCGGAGATGGTCGTGCGTTCATCGCAGACGCGGTTGCGCGCGGAGCGGCGGCTGTGCTCTGCGATGGCAGCGTGCCCCTGACGGAACTGCAAAGCGCAGGTGTCGCGATGCTGCAGTGCGCCAATGCGGCAGTCAGTGGCGTCGATCTCGCGCATGCGTTCGCGGGATTTCCGGCTTCTGCGATGCGCATGATCGGCATCACGGGAACGAATGGCAAGACAACCGTGGCGTTCCTTGTGCAGCATCTGTTGATGCACGCGTCGACCAAGTGCGGTCTGATAGGAACGGTGGCGATCGACGATGGCGCGACGCGAGTGCCCGCTGAACTGACGACTCCAGGTGGCATGGAGTTGGCGCGCATGCTGGGCACGATGGCGCACAACGGATGTGAGGCAGTTGCGATGGAGGTGTCGAGCCACGCGCTGCATCAGCGGCGAGTTCGGGGGATTGACTTCGCCGTTGGCGTCTTCACGAACCTGACGGGCGATCATCTCGACTACCACGGCACCATGGATGCCTACGCCGATGCGAAGGCACAGTTGTTTGATGGACTTCGGCCTGGCGCATGCGCGGTCGTCAACAGCGATGACCCTGCGCACGAGAGAATGGTCCGATCGTGTGTGGCGCGTGTGGTTCGCTGCAGCGCGAGCGACATGCAGGCGCAGTGCAGTGTGGAAGTGATTCGCGTGGCGCTCGGAGGTATGCGTCTTCGACTGCGTGGCCCGTGGGGCAGTTTCGATTCGGACTTCCCTTGTGTCGGTCGGCACAACGCGATGAATGCGCTGCAGGCCGTGGCGACCGCATGGGCGCTGGGCGTTCACGCCGAGCATCTTGCAAGCGGTCTTTCCACGGCGTCCGCGCCGCCCGGGCGATTGCAGCCCGTGACCGCACTGCACGATCCCTTTGCGGTCTTGGTGGATTACGCGCACACCGATGATGCGCTGTCGAATGTGCTTGCCGCGCTGCGCCCCGTGGCTGGCGCTGGTCGCATCGTGTTGGTCTTCGGTTGTGGCGGCAACCGTGACCGAACAAAGCGTCCACGCATGGCTGCAACCGCAGTGCACGGCGCCGATGTCATCTTTGTGACGAGCGACAATCCGCGTCAAGAAGATCCGAGTGCGATCATCCATGAGATTCTGGAGGGTGTCCCATCTGATCAGCGGGCGCGCGTTCATGTGCAGCCCGATCGTGCCCTGGCCATCGCATCCGCAATCGCGAGCGCACGCACAGGCGACATTGTGCTCATCGCGGGCAAGGGGCATGAGGACTATCAGATCATTGGAACAGAGAAGCGCCACTTCGATGACTGTGAGCAGGCGCGCACTGCGCTGCGTGCAAGCAGGAGCGCAGAGGTTTCCGGAGCAGCCATGAGCACTCCGACGCCGACAGGTCGACAACATCAGCCGCAGGGAGTCCACGCATGAATGGTTCGCACGAAGCCAGTGGCGATGCACTGTCGCCGTTTCTGACCCCGGATGAGCTGCGCAGCGCTGTGCAAGGCTCTTGGGTAGAGGCGCCCGCAGATGGCACCCTTCTACGGGGCGTGGGCACGGATACACGCAGCGATCTCGGCGGTTGCGCGTTCTTCGCGCTCCGCGGCGATCGGCACGATGCGCACGATCATCTGCTCGAAGCAGTGCGAGCGGGCGCGCGTGTGGTAGTCGTGGAAGAGTCGCGCTGGAATCGCATTCGACTGGCTGGACAGCAGCCCGCATCCGTGTTGATCGTGCGTGATACGCGTGCTGCACTTCAGGCAGCGGCCCGCTTCTTGCGCATGCAACTGCGCGGAACGCAAGTCGTCGGGATCACGGGCAGTTCTGGCAAGACAACGACGCGGCGTCTGATGGAAGGGGTTCTCGCCACACGATTCCGCGGCACAGCGAGTCCAAAGAGTTTCAACAATGATGTGGGTGTTCCGATCACCCTGCTCGGCGGTCGGCGCGGCGATGATTTTCTCCTTGCGGAGATTGGCATGAACAGTCCGGGCGAGATCGCGGCGCTCACAGCCCTTGCACGACCAGATGTCGGCGTGATCACCATGGTCGGCAAGGCACATCTCGGTGGCCTTGGCTCCGTCGACGCGATTCTGCGTGAGAAGTTCTCGCTCGTCGCGGGTCTGCATGCGGGGTCGCTCGCGATTGTGCGAGGAGACAGCAGTCTGCTTGATGCGGCACTCGAAACGGCGCTGCCCGCGGGGGTGCGCGTGGTGCGATTTGGGACGGGTCCCGCCAACCATGTGCAACTGCGCGCGCGCGCGGCGCGTTTGGAAGGCGGGCAGGACATCGAGGTCGACGCGTGCGGGCGGCGATTCGAGGTACGCCTCGCGCTCGACGGCGAGCACAATGCCATGAACGCACTCGCCGCCATTGCGCTCGGCATCGACCGCGACATGAGCGACGATGAGATTGCGAAAGGGTGCGCCACCATCGTGCCTTCGGACATGCGGTTCGTGCGGCAGCAGATGTGCGGCATGACCCTCTTCAACGACGCTTACAACGCAAATCCAGATGCGATGATCGCCGCACTGCGGACATTCGGTGAACGCGCCGCCGCGGGGCAGCGGAAGGTAACGATCCTCGGAGACATGCTCGAACTCGGCGATGCTGGACCGCACTTGCATGCGGAACTTGGACGCGCCGTCGCCCTCGGGGCGAGTGCGGGTCCACCCGCGCTCGCCGTCTTTGTCGGCCCACTGTCCGCGCATGGCGCGGCGGCATGCCGCAGCGAGAAGGCCTGCGAAGTGCTGCATGTGCCTGACCTCTCGCCCGATTCGATCACGCGCGTTCTGGGAGCCCTTCGAGTGGGCGATGCAGTGTTGCTGAAGGGTTCGCGTGGTTGCAGGCTGGAACTGCTCCTGAGCTCGCTGCAGGAGAGGATGGCCGCCTGATGATCTACAACCTTGTGGAGGCGACGCAGGGATGGCTCGATGAGCGAGGTCTGTCATGGATCGTGATGGTGCTTTATCAGGTCGAGTTTCGCGCGCTGTTTTCGGCGCTGCTGGCGTTCGTTCTTGTTGCCTTGTTTGGCCCGCGCGTGATCCGTTGGCTTGCGCAGAAGAAGATCGGCGACGTCCCCGAGTTTGGCAACGAGGCACTCAACCAAATGATGCAAGGGCGCCAGGGGACGCCGACCATGGGTGGACTTGTCATCGTGGGGGCACTCGTGGCCAGCACGCTGCTGCTCGGAGATGTGCTGCACAGCCGTTACATCCAGCTCGGTCTGATCGTGGCGATCAGTTTCGCGGCGCTTGGCAGCGTGGATGACTGGCTCAAGTTGACGCAGAGCCGTCGACAAGCGGGCATGCGCGATGGTCTGTTCGCATGGGAGAAATTGATCTTTCAGTTGGGGCTGGCAGGGCTCGTGGGCTTTTTCCTCTGGCGCTGGGGAATGGGTCCCGATGCCCATGTGCTGAACCTGCCCTTTCAGCGCACATATCTGCCGACGCCGTCCATCGACACACTGCTGCAACCACCGATGATGTCGCCGACGGTATGGATTCTTGGGGCGGGGGCGTTCACGCTGATCGCAACGCTCGCCATCGCGGGGACATCGAATGCAGTGAACATCACCGATGGCATGGACGGACTTGCGACGGGCACACTCATCATCGCCACGCTTGCGCTCATGGTGCTGCTGTGGATTGCCGGTAGCCCGCGTGCCGCATACTTCCTGATGGTGCCAAGTGTGCCTGGTGTCGGCGAGCTGCTCGTGATGGCTGGCGCGATGGCTGGCGCGTGTCTGGCATTCCTTTGGTTCAACTGCTCGCCCGCGAGGGTTTTCATGGGCGATACAGGAAGCCTCTCGCTCGGTGCGCTGCTCGGGTTCTTCGCCGTTGCTGCGCGGCAGGAACTGCTGCTGCTCGTCATCGGTGGTGTCTTCTTCCTCGAACTCGGCAGCGTCTTCGCGCAGACGCAGTGGTTCAAGTACACGCGCATTCGCTTCGGCCAAGGGCAGCGCATCTTCCGCTGCGCACCGGTGCATCACCACTTCCATCTCGGCGGCTGGCAGGAGCAGCAAGTCGTGGTTCGACTGTGGATCGTGTCGGTGATGCTGACGATGGTCGCACTTGTCAGCCTCAAGCTGCGCTGACCCAGCCCCGCGCAACGCAGCCGGTCAATCCCCGTGCAGTTCGCGCAGCCTCGGCGAGAGCCGAAGAATCCACTGCACGCGTTCGCACTCGGCGGTCCACTCCGACACGACAGCGGCGTTCTCATCCGCCGCAGCCTCCGCGAAGGGAACGGGACACGCCGCGCCAAGCTGCGTGCGCGCCATGGCGCGGTAGCGGGAGAGTGTGCGGTCGCCGAGCAGGTGCACGAACTCGTACTCCTCCGTCAGCCAGAGCACCGTGGGCACGCGGTGGCCTGCGGCGATGCGAACTTCCTCCGCGAGATCCAGGTGCTCGTCGCGGTCGAGGAAGACAAGGTCGATCATCGGACACGCCATCGCGATCGCCTGCAGCAGGGGACACTGCGACGCGCAGTCGCCGCACCACATGCCGCTGAGGCAGATCATCGGCGAGCGCCGCGTGAAGCTCGCGAGCATGGTGCGCTGCGCATCCGTGATCGGCGCGCGTGCCACGCGCGCTCCCCATGTGGCGGCACGCTGCGGGTCTGTGGCGAGATACGCATCCCACCGGAGGCCCGCTGAATGCTTTGCCTTCAGAAATGACGCGCGCATCGGAAGGTCAGCTGCCGAGCGCGTAGATGAATGTGGCGCTCGCCGTCAGCAGATCCGCGCGCGACTTGATCAGTTCAAAGCGCGCATCGAAGAGGAATGACTCGGCGAGCAGGAGATCGTTGATGGTGGCGAGACCATTCAGATAGTTTTGGTAGACGCTGTCGTAAGAGTCTTGCGAAGCGGTCAGCAGCGCCACGCCCGCCTCATACTGTTTCTGCGCCGAGAAGAAGTCGAAGTAACTCGACCAGACCTGCCCCGTCGTCTCGAGGCGGAGTTGCTCAAGCCGCGCCTCCGCCGCTCGCACTTCGCTGCGAGCCTGTCGCAGGCGATTGGCGCGTTCGTAGCCGTCGAAGAGCAGCCAGTCCGCCGTCAACTGTGCGGAATACACGCCATACGCCGCCGCGCCGCTGCCCGAAAGCCCAGGCTGCGTGTAGTTGAAGTTGCCGCCCGTCACACCCGCCGAGCCCTCAAAGTTGATGATCGGCAGAAAGTCCGCCTCCGCGCGCTTGACCATCTGTTCTTTCGAGCGCACTTCGCCAAGCGCTGAAGCGATATCGGGACGCTGCGCGAGCGCAGACTGAATGGCGACCTCTACTCCGTCGGTGATGGAGGTAGGCAGCGGCAGATCCGCAAGGCGAACGATCTCCGGGGACGACTGTGCGGGAATCCCCATCGCGACCGCAAGCTGCGACTGCGCGATGTAGACCTCCGCCTTCGCTTCTTCGAGCGCGTACAGCGACTGCATGTACTGCTGCCTCGCCTGAAGGACTTCGGGACGCGTGGCGAGTCCAACGGTCATGCGGTCGTCGGTCGCGTCAAGTTGCTTGCGCGCTGTGGCGACATTCTCTCGGGCCGCCTCGCGCAGCGAGATCTTCGCGTCGAGCACGAAATAGGCGCGCTGTACATCGAAGACAAGTCGCTGCATCTCACGGTTGAACGCATAGTTGGCCGCGGTCAGTTGTGCGCGTGCGCGCGCGGCATCCGCATCGCGGCGACCGAAGTCCATCAGCACCCAACTCATCCCAACGATGGCGTTTCCGCTGACATTGTTCACGATGGCGGGCAGTACCTGCTGCCGCTGCGGACCGAAGTCGCCCCTGAGACCGATGTCCGGCATGTACTCAGAGTCAGCGATGCCGACCTGCGCAGCGGCGGCTCGCGCGCTTTCCCATGATCCGCGTGTGCGAGGGCTTGCGGAGAGCGCGACATCAATGCACCGAGTGAGCGAGAGGGTCTCGCGAGGGCTGCCCGTGAGCGTGTCATTTTCTTCCGCATCGCCAGTCGCGAGGGCAACCGATGGGTCGTTGACGGCGTTTGCGGCAGCGGCGGGGATGGCAAGCGGAGTAACGGGGGCGGGTCCGCCACCCTGACTCCACGCTTTCGTGGAGTCGGAGGACACCAAACGGTCGATGTCGCGGTCGACAAACGGGCCATCCATTACGCAGCCTGCCAGGAAAAGCGCACTCGCGGCAGTCCCGAGGTGGCAGAACCAATCTGGAAAGCGCAGCATGGGTGTTTGGGGCAAAAGGTACCGCGGTTGTGTGTAGAAGGTCGCTCGCGAACCCGCCAAGTGGGTCAATTCGAATCCGATTCATCACAATTTCTTGACACTAAGTGTTTCTCTAGCTATTTGTATTGAAAGAGGTCCTGATACCCCGGGCGTGTGGGGAGGGATTGTCGGCGATGCAGTCAACATCTGTCATGGTAAGAGAGTCACACCGTTGTGCCTATCAAGGGCAGCGCGGGTCGTTGACCGACACCGCCCCTC
>JBJTUC010000108.1:0-8891 GCA_046080505.1 Planctomycetota bacterium | reverse complement strand
TCAAGGTCCTGTTGCAGTGTCCAAACAAGACTGGACTGAGCCCGAGTTTCACCTACGACGATTCGGATGGCACAGTCACTGTAGGAACTCGCGTCCCGCTGAGGAAGGGGGGCGTTGATGGAGACCTTGTTTACAAGGTCTGTTTAGAGCTTGTTGTTGCGGTCGACTACATGTATCCGGTGCTCCGGCGGGCAATGCGAACGGGCTTTGTCGATTGGCCAAAGGACGATAAGGGACCGAAACAACCCACCTTTGAACTGAGGAGAAAGGTTGATGGCGATGAGCAACAGTCCACCGTTGGATGGGCGGTGTGGGCAGAGGAGAAGGCATGGGCATCCACCCTCGTTGGTGCAGCAGGACTTCTCAAGAGGTTTCACAAGGCAAATGATGAGGATCGTGACAAGCTTGCTCGCTCCTTGTCCAGCGAGTGGGGCGGACAAGCAGCCGCAGATTCGTTCGCTGACTGGGTTCAAGGATGGCACTATCTGGAACAGCACAGCCCGCCGGTTGCAGTCCGATGTTGGGGAGTGCCTGGCACCAAGGTCACAGTGACTCTGGGCTGCCCGGAGTATTCACACGCCACAGCGCAGGCGTCAGAAGTGATCGATGAGATGGGCTATGTGGATGTCGATCCACTCTTGGACTGGGATGTGGAATCACTAATGTCCATCACGAAGCCGGAGAGAGCCGACTTTGAAGTGACAGTTGAGGCTCTTGGAGCCCGACAGACCGAGAGAGCGGCTGTCGAGTTTCTTCCAGTTCGGTTTATCGACAATGCACTCCCAAGCGTGCTGTCCGTTGCACTTCATGTCAATGAGTCACATCCGTGGGTTCAACAACTCATCAAGGAGGCAAAGCAGACTCGGGTTGCGCCCCAACTCGGCACACCGAACGACATCGAGCGGCAGGTCTATGCGGTGTGGCTTGCATTCCGAAACAGGGGTATCGAGTACTCGAATATCGCAGCTGCCGGCGGCAGAGCCGGGTACAGCCAGACCATCAGGATGCTGCACGAGGCGGTCGGGGAGGAAGGCGCAAACTGTGCGGACGGTTCAGCCGCATTCGCAAGCGTTCTCCAAGCGCTCGGTATGGATGTCCATCTCATAGGTGTTCCCGGACATGTGCTGATCGGCGTTTACATGAAGGACAAAGAAACGGACCGATGGCTGTACCTCGAGACCACAATGCTGGGTGAGCGTGCTGTTGTGCCCACGGAGTTTCTTGACCACGTCGAAAGGACGCTGCCTGAGGCACTGCGTGGAGCGGAGTGGGATGTCTTTGAAGCAGCATGTCAGGTGGGTGTCGCCAGTCTCCAAGAGTCAGAGATTCGCAGCACAGATCTTGTCAGCATCCAATCGTTGCGGAACGACGATTTAGTCACTCCCCTGCCGATTGGCAGGGCAGATGTGGGACCTCTCCCGCCGCTACCGAATCAGGAGAACATGCGTGCGGAGCGCAAGGCAGCTAAGGCGCGTGTAGACGAGTGGCTGCGGGTCAGCAATGCACGAACTGCGGCGGGCATTGCGGCGCTTGGAAACCCACAAGTGCAGGGGTACAAGTCGCTCGACGCGCTCCGGAAAGACTTCGAGAGCTTTGGTCGTGATCCTGCTGCTGCGGCTCGCATTTTCCGTGCGTTCGATGGCGAAAGTGTTGAGGCGAAGTGCATACGCGCTATTGCTCCTCTTGTTGAGTCACTCCACCCCGTGTTTTCGTCGGCAGTACAGAAACTCGGGCCTTTCCCCGGCGAGCACTTCAACTGGATCTCGACAGATCTGAAGTCCGACATCAAGGAGATAGAGGGCGGGTGGCTTGTGACTGTTGAAGGTGAGCGCGCGAAGGTGCCTTTTAGGGTGGTTCAAAGGGATAGCACGTTTGTATTCGATCAGGTAACGACCTCGAATCGTGACCCTACGGAGGGGAGCGCGTCAGTGTCCATGATCGGAGCCTTGGCCGTAAGGTTGAAGACTGGAGTCGTTCAACAATCGAGGGAGATGAAGGGCATCGCAAAGCAGTTGCAAGTGGCAATCGAACAGAAGCAGCTGGCTGACTGGGATCAGTTCGGAGAGCGCTTCACGAGCCTGTTGATCGATGAGTTCCCACCGCTTGATCTTGAGAAGGACGTGGCGCTGCCGCCATTTCCGCCACCTGTCGGCGCACTTGTTACAGACAAGGACAAGATTGAGTTCCACCACAGCATTGCTTTGCCAAACGGGAAGGTTGTGTTTGATTCGAAGAATGAGCAGGGCGGCAAGCCGAGCGTAAAGGCGGTGGCAAAGCTCGTTCCCAAGAAGTTGATTCCTGAGGTGGTTGACATGCGCGAAGGCGAGACTCGGAGCGTGGTTGTTCAGCCAAAGGACAACGATCTAGGGCGCAAGGGGGACCCGAAGCGAGGTATTCCACCGAACTCCGTATTGACCTACACGATCACCGTCATGCGTGTTGTAACGCCCGACTGATTCAACTGGTGGAAGAGGCTCCTACAGGGTACGGCGCTCATTTGATGAGGCGGACTACGCTGCCGCAAAGAGCAACAGCAGGAGTGCAAGCAGAAGTCCCCCCGTCACGAGCGAGGTGACGGATGCGAGCGTCCATCGGTCCCGTTGGGTAAGGGCGATGGTCGCCACGATCGCAGCGGCAAGTGCAAGGAGCGCGGCAAGAAGTATGCCAAGCCCCACCAGGATCGCGAGGGTGGGTGGCTCCCAATTTGGCTCGGTGACCGTTTCCTGACCGATGCTCACGACAAAGGCGATGACGCAAAGCAGTGCTGAACTCCCTGCGAGAATCAGTGCGGTCATCGGTCGGATCGGTGGAGATGCAGCTGGATGCTTCCGATACCAAAGGGTTGCAGACTCATCGCCGAGGCTTTCCAGCGGCGGGATTGGGGACTCCGTGATCGGCAGCGCGAGTCCCTGCAGGGGTCCCATGAGTTGCCGCGCGGAGTCGGGCCACTCCTGCGGATGACACGCGGCATCGAGTGTCCGAACCTGATCCCGTCGCATTCGGGCAAGGCCCAAGACCCCCGCGACTGCTGCAAGGAGGATCGTTGATCCGACACCGCCGATACACAGGAGAACGCCCGCTCCAGACTGCTGAGTTCCAGCGAACTGTGCTCCAAACACAAACATGTCGTAGACACCGTGCAAGGCGACCGCGCCCATCAGTCCAAGCACGCGCCACCCGAGGCTTCGACCGTGCGCAAAGTGCCCAATGCCGATGCAACTCCCCATGAGACCCCCGCACAGCGCATGGAGTGGCACAGCCGTGAGTGTCCGAATCGCAGCAACCCCGAATCCATCTTGTGTTGTTTCCTGACTGAGGACATAACTGAGGTTCTCGATGACCGCGAAACCGAGGCTTGCGGCGGCGCCATACACCACGCCATCGAATGGCTCATTGAACTCGTCGTGTCGTGCGCAGTAACCGGTCAGGACTAGAAACTTGAAGGTTTCCTCGGTCAAGGCAGCGATGACAAACGACACGACCAACACATCGAACAATGTGTGGGGCGGCATCGTGGCTCCCGTGATCCCGAGTAGGGTGTGCTCTGCCACCAAGATTGGAATGGTTGCGAGCGCACCGAGAAGCACCGTGATTCCCACAACGCGTGGCGGCTCTGGATGATTGTCACTGCGAAACAGCCACCACAAGATTCCTGCACACGGCAGCACTGCGAGAAGAGACAGCAATATGTTCATCTGAAGTGAGGCTTGCTCTAAGAAAGGGCGCGACACACGCGACGATTCGCCGATCGACCCTTCTGCAAGCCTACGAGATTTCAACCGCCTTCGGTACCCTACCACGATGGCACACGAGCGAAACTGGGCTGAGTCGGCGTCTGCGATGGGACATCAGCGGGCGTCTGCGGTGTTGGTGACAGGCGCGAGCGGCGAGATGGGGCATGGGCTGCTCGCGAGCCTTGCTGCCGAGCGCGCGGTCGGCGGCCCTGCCGTCATTGCCGTCGACATCCGCGAACTCGATGCTGCGATCCGCGCCAAGTGCGATCACGCATTCGTAGGGGACATCTGCGATCACGCACTGCTCGAGCGGCTGCTCGCCATGTACGAAATCACGGAGATCTACCACCTCGCTGCGCTGCTTTCGACGCGAAGTGAATTCGCGCCTGAAACGGCGCATCAGGTGAATGTCGGCGGCACGCTGAATCTGCTGCACCTTGCCGCAGAGCAGGCGCGCTCACACGGAAGCAGCGTTCGCTTTTTCTTCCCGAGCAGCATCGCCGCGTACGGCATGCCCGATCTGGAGACCAAGTCCGCTGCGAGCGCCGTCGATGAGTCTTCATACTGTGAACCGCACACGATGTATGGGTGCAACAAGCTTGCGGGCGAACATCTCGGGCGCTACTACAGCGACCACTACCGCAAGCTCGCCAAGGATCGCATCGTGCACCCAGTCGACTTCCGGTCCATTCGTTTCCCGGGCATCATCTCGGCCGACACGGTGCCGAGCGGCGGCACGAGCGACTACGGACCAGAGATGATCCACGCCGCGGCGTCGGGTACCCCGTATCGCTGCTTTGTGCGCCCGGATTCCAAGATCCCGTTCATGACGATGCCAGAAGCTATCGAAGCAACGACACGGCTGATGCGCGCGCCTGCGGATCGTCTCACGCGCTGCGTCTATAACGTGGCGAGTTTCTCGCCGAGCGCCGACGATTTCGCGGCACTGGTGCGAGCGGCGTTCCCCGGCGCGAAGATCGACTTCGATCCCGATCTTGGTCGGCAGTCGATCGTTGACTCGTGGCCCGCGGTGTGCGACGACTCGGCTGCGCGCCGCGACTGGGGTTGGAAGCCGACCTACACGCTCGAGAGCGCGTTTGCCGAGTATCTGCTCCCCACGATCGCACGGCGCTACGGTGTTCGCCCCGCTTCGGTGGGGCGGCACGCGGGAGCGCCTAGACTGCAAGGGTGAGCATCACTACAGCGCCGGCGTTCCCATCCCGAACGGATCAGATTCTCGACTCACTGCGCAGCAGCGGGCAGTTGAAACTGCTGCAGGTCATCGAGGGACCGATGGACGCCACCGTGCGGCTGCGCGGATTCGGTGAGGTTGTCTGCCTGTGCTCGAACAACTATCTCGGTCTGGCGAACCATCCTGAAGTCATCGAGGCGGCGCACGAGGGGCTGCGCCGCTACGGCGCGGGCACCGCGAGCGTGCGATTCATCTGTGGAACTTTCGATTGCCACGAGCGCCTCGAGGCGCGCATCGCGGCGTTCTACGGCGTGGAAGCTTCTTACACCTTTACGAGTTGCTGGAACGCCAACGAAGCGATCTTCCCGACACTTTGCGAGCCAGGCGACATGATCGTGTCGGATGAGTTGAACCATGCATCGATCATTGATGGCATCCGTCTGGCGGTGTCCATGAAGAAGGGACTTCACCGCGCGGTGTATCGGCACAACGATCTGAATGTCCTCGATGAGCGTTTGCGCGAAGCGCGGGCCAACCCCGCCGTCACTGGCACGCTATGGGTGGTGACCGATGGTGTGTTCTCGATGGAGGGCGACATCGCTGATCTGCCCGGACTGCGCGAGGTCTGCGACCGACATGGTGCGCTGCTCGTGGTCGACGATTCGCACGGCACGGGCGTGATGGGCGCCACAGGCCGCGGGACGCACGAGCACTGGGGGCTGCCTGCCTCGCGCGTGGATTTCTTCACGGGCACGCTCGGGAAAGCTCTCGGCGGTGCTGCCGGCGGCTACATCGCCGGTTCGCGCGCGGGCATTGAACTGCTGATCCAGCGTGGTCGACCAACCTTGTTTTCCAACGCGCTCCCGTGCACAGTCGCGTGCAGCGCCGACAAGGCAATCGAGGTGTTGATGCGAGAACCGCAGCGCGTACAGCGGCTGCGGGACAATGTTGCGCAGGCGCGCGAAGGCATCATGCGAACCGGGTTCCAAGTTCTGAAGAGTCCGACCGCAATCTGCCCGATCATCGTGCATGACACGGCGAAGGCGATCGCTATGAGCCGACGGCTCCTCGACCTCGGCGTCTTTGTGATCGGCTTCGGCTATCCCGTCGTGCCCGAGGGTCACGCGCGTCTTCGGGTGCAGATCTCCGCAGCGCACTCTCTCGAGCATCTTCGCACGCTCGAAAGGGCGTTGGTTCAGTTGCGTGCGGAGTTCGGTGCGTCCCCAGGCACGGATGCGCCCCATGCTGAGGCGAGCGGGAGCCGACAGAGATGATCATCCGTCGGGTGACGGAACCGCTTCTGAGTCACAACTGTTGGATCATCGCCTGTCCTCGCACGCGGCAGGCAATCTTGGTCGACCCGGTGCGTGATCCGTCGGCGTGCATTGCGGCTGCTGCAACGATGCAGGTGAACCTGGTGCGCGTACTGGAAACGCACACGCCGGCGGACTATGTGTCAGGTGTGTGCGAAGTGTTGGTGCGGACGGCGGCGACCGCGCTGCTCTCTGCGACTGAGCCGAAGCCGCGTTGGTACACCGAACGCGCAGACCGATGGCGCGAACGGGTGCAGTTCCTGCACGACGGCGACACCTTTCGAATCGGCGATGTCGAGTGCGGCGTGATGAGTTCGCCGGGGCACACAGTCGGATCGATCAGCGTTCTCCTGACACATGCAGCGACGGGCACGCGTGCGCTGCTCGCGGGCGATGCGCTGCTGGCCGGTGGACTCGGTGCGCTGCATCCCGACCATGGTGGACACATGTGTGAGACGCTGCGCCGCCTCTGCCTGCTGCCAGATGATGTGCTCGTGCTTTCCGCGCATGAAGCAGGCAGTGCATGCGGTATGGCTATTGACATGCCAGGCGCGACCAACATCGGGGTGGAGCGGCGTTTCAATCGCCTGCTTTCGGCGGTTCAGCTCGGCGATGATCATGCGGTCCTCCAGCGGTTGGCACAGCTTGACCGCCCCTCGTACTTCTCGCGGATCGAGTCGATCAACGAACGGACCCGTGTGGACCTGCTGCCGCAGGGCGCCTCGGCTGACCGCCTTCATGTGGACACATTCCTGCAACTGCTGACACTGCCAAACACGATGGTGATCGATACGCGCAGTTGGTCGAGTTTTCACGCGGACGGTGTCGTGGGCGCTGTGCATGCGCCGCTCGACCGCTACTTCATGTCGACTGTCGGCGGTGCCGTTGACGTGGAGGAGGACATTCTGTTCGTTGCCGATGTTGGTGAGGCGGAAGAGGTCGTCCATGCGCTTCGGCTGCTTGGACTCGACCGCATTCGTGGATGGATCTCGAACGATGACTACAACCAACTTGAGCGCGGTCTCGTTGACCACACCGATGTCGAGGAGATCGGCATGCGCCGCGCCGCCGATCTGCATGCGCGTGGCGATTGCCTGATGATTGATGTCCGCACATCGGCCGAGTGGGGGCGTGGGCACATCCGTGGAGCGGAACTTGTCACGCTGTCGCGGCTGGCGGAGTTCGTGCAGCGACTACCGCGCGAGCGGATGCTCGTGCTGTACTGCCGTTCGGGTGGACGCAGCGCGAGGGCGTGCTCGTTCTTGGCGCGCCGCGGCTTCAAGTGTGCGACCTTGCAGGGCGGCTACTGGCCGTGGCTTGGTCGCGGACTTCCCGTCGATGAGGAGCAGTCCGCGCGCCCAACCGACGCCACTCCCTGAACCAGACGCGGTCATTACAACAGTCGGATTCAGTCCTTCACGGACAGAGTCGGCTGCACAAGGCTGCTGCGATGCGACTCGATCGAAACCTGACTCGCGACGCGCTGGCAGATGCCGTCAAGCGAAGCTGCGAGCGCCGCGTTGCCGCTCCAGTTGTTGAGTGGGGTTCCGGCATCGCAGTTGCGACGCAGTTCGACATGGACGGGCAGCGCACCAAGGAATGGCAGTCCCATCGTCGATGCCATCACTTCGGCTCCGCCCTGGCCAAAGAGATCATGCACGGTGCCTTGTTCATCGATGAAGGCGCTCATGTTCTCGACGACCCCCAGCACGGGCACTCGCAACTGCTCGAACATCCGGATCGCGCGGCGCGCATCATCCTGCGCAACACGCTGCGGCGTGCACACGACGACCGCGCCCGTGAGCGGCAGCAACTGCGCAAGCGTCAGTGGCACATCGCCCGTACCGGGCGGTAGATCAACGATCAGGTAGTCGAGGTCGCTCCAATCAGTCTGCAATGCAAGTTGCTTGAACGCACCATGCGCCATCGGTCCGCGCCAGATGAGCGCCTTGTCGGGGTCGACCAGTTTGCCGATGGTGATCGTCTCGATGCCGTGCACGGAGAACGGCACAAGCAGTTCGCCCCGAACCGCGCCCTGCAGGTCATCGAGCCCGAGCATGGTCGGCGCACTCGGTCCGTAGATATCGCCGTCGAGAAGGCCCACACGCGCACCCATGCGTGCGAGACCGACCGCAAGGTTCACGCTGATCGTGCTCTTGCCAACGCCACCCTTGCCGGCGCCGACGGCAATGACATGTTTTACGCGCGGCAGTGGATTGCCTCCGCCCTGACCCTGACGCGCCGCAGTGCGCACGCGCGCAGTGAATCGCACTTCGACCGTTGGCAGCGTGGCTCCGCTGCTTCGTGCTCGTTCAGCGACTGCTCGTTCAATGTCCGCACGGATCGCATCTTTCATTGGGCATGCGGGGGTTGTGAGTTCGATGTCGATGACGGCACGCTCGCCCTGCATGCTCGCGCCGCGCACCATGTCGAGGGTGACGAGATCCTTCCCCAGATCGGGATCCTTCACGGTACGAAGGGCGGATTGCAGATCGGCATCGGTCAGTGTCATGGGGGAAAGATGGTAGGGGGGCTGTCCCGATCCGTCCTTTGTGCGACAATAGGAGGCGAAAGGACAGCCACCATGAACACAATCAACAACCCCCGTTCGACCGCCTTGACCATTGCTACGTTGGCGGTTTCCGCAACCTT
>JBJTUC010000107.1:0-40845 GCA_046080505.1 Planctomycetota bacterium | reverse complement strand
GTCAAGCCCGGCACGATTCTGTTTGAAGTGGAAGGCGTGACCGAAGACCTAGCGAAGCAGGCGCTCGCGCGCGTGGCGCACAAGATGCCGATCCGCTGCCGCATGGTTGGGCGCCGCTTGGCGGTGTAAGCACGAAGACGAATCAACGGAAGACACGGAATCCCGTAGGAACACGCAGGAACAAACATGGACACGAAAGAGATCAAGAAGATGAAGGACGAGGAGATCGGCGAGGAGACGGCGCGTCTGCGCCGTGCGCTGTTCAACCTCCGTGCGCAAGTTGTGACCGAGAAGGTGAAGGACACCTCGCAGTTCCGCAAGATGCGCGGCGATCTCGCCCGCGTTCTGACCGAAGCCTCTGCCAGACGGCGCGCGACGCAGCCTGGAGCGGGGACCCCCAAGGCCGGCGGAAGCCGGAGGAAGGTGAAGTCGTGAGTCGCAAGTCACCCGTCGTTATTCCAGAGCGGAGTCCGCGCCTTGTCGGCGTGGTGGACCGCGATGGACAGGATCGCACGCGCCGTGTGGTCATTTCCTATTCCGCACGCCATCCGCGGTACGGCAAGTACATCCGCAAGCGCACCGTGCTCCATGTGCATGATGAGACCAATGAGAGCCACATGGGTGATCGCGTGGAGATTGCCGAGTGCCGTCCTGTGTCGCGCATGAAGCGGTGGGCGTTGGTGCGCATCGTCGAGAAGGCGCCCGTGAAGGCGGACATCGTGTACGGAGAGACCGTTGCGGATCGAAGTGCGGACGGCAAGTCGATCGGCAAGACGGATCGGAAGAGCGTGGGCACGACCGCTGGCAGCAAGGCCCGCGGCAAGGGCAGCAGCAACTGACGGCCGAATGCCGTTCGAGGAGATCTCAGAGATGATTCAGAAAGAATCCAGGCTTGAAGTCGCGGACAACAGCGGCGCACGCGAGGCAATGGTCATCGGCGTGCTCGGCTCGAGCACGGCGCGCGGGCGGTTCACCCGCCTGTCGATGTCGGTCGGCGACCGCGTTCGTGTGGCGATCAAGGACGCCATGCCCAATGGCGATGTCAAGTCGGGCGACAAGGCTCTGGCCGTCATCGTCCGTGTGAAGTACCCAGTCCGTCGGGCTGATGGTTCGTATGTCCGGTTCGACTCCAATGCCTGCGTCCTCATTGATGACGACGGCAATCCCAAGGGCACGCGCATTTTCGGCGCCGTGGCGCGCGAGCTCCGGGAGAAGAACTACATGAAGATCGTGTCGTTGGCGCCGGAGGTGGTCTGACCTATGCCGCAGCATGTCAAGAAGGGTGATGTCGTTCTGGTGACCGCGGGCAACCACCGCGGATCGACGGGCGAGATTCTCGAAGTGGATCTGAAGTCCGATCGCGTGATCGTGAAGGGCGTGAACGTGCGCAAGCGGCGTGTTCGTCCGACACAGGCGCAGCCGAAGGGTTCGATCATCGAGAAGGAACTGTCGATTCACATTTCCAATGTCAGTCCAGTCGTCGGCGGCAAGGCGACGCGCGTGCGTTTCGTGACCCGTGCCGATGGCTCGAAGGTCCGTGTTGCTGCGCGCGATGGAAGCGAACTGCACGTCCTTCGCAAGAGTTCAGGCAGCAAGAGCGCTGGCAAGCGCTGAATGGTCAACAAGCACCACACAGCACACGAGAGCATTCAGGAGCATCCATGAGCAACAAGACCCACCCAGCCTCCATGCCAGAGCCGCGTCTGCGGCGCTTTTACCGCGACCAAGTTGGGCCGCGAGTTCTTCAGGCCTTCGATCTGAAGAGTGTTCATCAACTGCCGCGCATCCAGAAGATCGTCGTGAATGTCGGCGTTGGGCGGCACCTTGAGAATCAGAAGCTGAAGCCTGAGTACCGCGATGCGGTGATCGGCACGCTCACCACGATCAGCGGGCAGAAGCCAATCATGATCGCCGCGAAGAAGGCCGTGTCGAACTTCAAGGTTCGTGAAGGTGCACCGAGTGCGTTCATGGTCACGCTGCGCCGCGAGCGCATGTGGAACTTTCTTGACCGTCTGATCAACCTTGCCATGCCGCGTATCAAGGATTTCCGCGGCGTTTCGGACAAGACGTTCGATCGTCAGGGCAACTTTGCAACGGGACTCACTGAGCAGGCGGTGTGGCCAGAGATCAACATGGCTGCGGTCAACCACTCGCACGGCATGAACATCAACATCGTTTTCTCGAACAGTGATGCCAAGATGAGCCGCATGGTGCTGGCTGAACTTGGGATGCCGTTCGTGCGTCCCGAAGCGAACACCAAGAGCGTTGCCGCTGCCGCATCTGCCAAGCCGGCGGACGCTTGATCGCGTCACCCTGACCATCCACGACTGATATTCACCCACCATCTCCAAGGATCCAAGAAAGAACAACCATGGCCAGCAAGCGAGTCTTCGCCAAGATGGGCAGCACCCCAAAGTTCTCTTGCCGCAAGCGAAATCGGTGCGAACTCACCGGTCACGCGCGCGGCTACTTCCGCAAGTTCCGCATCAGCCGCCACATGCTCCGTGAACTGGCGCTGCAGGGAATGATCCCTGGCATGCGCAAGGCATCTTGGTGATTCGATTCACTCCCACTGTCATCACACACGACTGAACAAGCGCACCCCAGGAACACACGAGAAAAGACCATGTCACTGCAAGACCTGACCGCCGACATGCTCACACGGATCCGCAACGCCGTTGCGATCCGCCGAAAGAGCGTCACTTGTCTCAACAACCGCCTCAACCGTGGCGTGCTTGATGTGCTGCGCGACGAGGGCTTCATCACTGGCTTCGAAAAGGTCGATGATGGTCGCCAAGGCCTGCTGCGCGTGCAGCTGAAGTATGGGCCGCGCGGTGAGTCGCTGATCAATCGCATCGATCGCGTTTCGCACACGGGCTGTCGCGTCTATGTGCGGTCGCGAGCCATGCCGCGCCAACTTGAGGGTCTCGGCATCACGGTGGTGTCGACAAGCCGTGGAGTGATGAGTGATCGCAGGGCACGCGAAATGAAGGTGGGCGGCGAAGTCGTGTGCGCGGTCTCATGATCGCGGCGGCACCAAGAACAGACGGCAACAGGCACGAACAAGTCCACAACACGCACCATCGAAAGACAGAGCGCGAAATCGAGGAAAATCCATGAGCCGAGTTGGAAAGCAAAGCATTTCAGTCCCATCTGCCGTGAAGGTTGCCGTGAACACGGGCAGCAGGACCGTGGACATTCAGGGCCCCAAGGGCAAGAACTCGTTCACGCACCGACCGGAGGTCGTGGTGTCCTACGACGACAAGAGTCGCACGATCTCTTGCACGCTCGATGACCCCGCACGCATCGAGGAGGGCAATCGCCGCGCGTACTGGGGTTCGACGCGTGCGGTTCTGAACAAGATGGTCCGCGGGTCTGCCGAGGGTTACTCGCGGAAACTCGAAGTGATTGGCGTGGGTTGGAATGCCCGCGCGCAAGGCAAGAAACTCGTGCTGACCATCGGCTTCTGCAATCCGATTGAATTGATGATTCCTGAAGGTGTTGCCGTCACGATCGACAACAACACGCTCATCACCGTTGCGGGCTGCGATGCACAGAAGGTCGGTGCGTTTGCATCGCTGATCCGAAGCCAACGAAAGCCCGAGCCCTACAACGGCAAGGGCATCAAGTACACGGATGAAGTCATCGCCCGCAAGAAGGGCAAGGCATTCGGCGCCTGATCGGGCGCAGAAGGAGAATCGACATGAACACCAGCGTTCAGAAATGGCAGCGCCGCGATCGGCGACGAAAGGGCATGCGCAAGACTCTGCGAGGAACGCCGGATCGTCCGCGTTTGGCGGTGTTCCGATCTCCTCGTCACATCTATGTGCAGGTCATTGACGATCTCGCAGGTCGCACGCTGGCAGCCGCATCGTCCACCGACAGCGAACTGAAGGCGGCAGGCGGTGGCAATGTGGCTGCTGCCACAGCGGTTGGTCGCGCCGTCGCAGAGCGCGCGCGCAAGGCGGGCGTGAATCAAGTCGTGTTCGACCGCGGTGGCTACATCTATCACGGTCGAGTGAAGGCGCTGGCCGATGGCGCCCGCGAAGGCGGACTCAAGTTCTGAGCACAGGAATCCAGGAAACACCATGAGCGAATCCTTTGACGACAGTGGCATTGACGCGACGACCGTGAAGGTCTTCCGTACTTCATCCACCGTGGCTGGCGGTCGCCGCTTCAGCTTCGGTGCGTTGGTCGTGGTTGGCGATCGGCACGGCAAGGTTGCCGTTGGCTACGCCAAGAGCAATCAGGTGCCCACGAGCGTGGAGAAGGCGACCCGTGAAGGTCGCCGGAAGCTGCGGCAGTATCCGCTGCAGGGCCGAACGATTCCGCATTCCGTGGAGGGTCGTTTCGGAGCATCGTCCGTTCGCCTCGTGCCTGCGAGTCCCGGGACGGGCGTCATCGCTGGTGCATCGGTGCGTGCGGTGCTTGACATGCTCGGCGTGCAGGATTGCCTGACCAAGGCATACGGCTCGACCAACGCGAAGAACTTGGTGAAGGCGACTTTTGCTGCGCTCGACACGCTTCGCACGCGCGAGAAGGTGGAGCAGTTGCGGGGCGTCGGCCTTGGAACAACGAGCGTGGAGGATGCCATCGCCCGCGGAATGGCTGCGATGCCCAGCAAGAAGTCTGGTGAACGCGCCGCTGCACCCGTGAACACGGTCGGTGACGAGCGTCGCCGTGGCGGCGGTGGTGGTCGTGGCGGACGATTCGGTGGCGGCCGTGGCGGACGAAGTGATGCGCCCAGTGCAGCGCCCAGTGCGGCGCCAACCGGAGCGCCTGCGGCACCCGCAGCAGATGCGGCGAGTGCACCGAGTGCATGACGACAGGGCGAACGACAAACGCAACACACTGCATCGAGCGAAAGCACACTGAAGCACACAGAGTCAGATTGACCGAGACAGGAGACGAACGACCATGATGATTCATGACATCACAAAGAAAGTTGGCAAGCACAAGCTCCGCATGCGCGTTGGCCGCGGCGAGGGCAGTGGCAAGGGCGGCACAAGTGGCCGCGGTCACAAGGGTGCAAAGAGCCGTGCAGGTTGGACAAGTCGCCCGGGCTACCAGGGCGGTTCCACTCCGCTGCTTCGCCGCTTCCCCAAACGAGGTTTCAAGAACGCGCCTTTCCGCGTGGACTACCACGTTGTCAACGTGTGCGATCTCGCGAAGCACTTCAAGGCCGGTTCGGCAGTCGACATTACGGCACTCGTGAAGGTTGGACTTGTGCGTGATGCAGACATGCCGCTGAAGGTGCTTGGAACGGGCGATGTGACGCTGAAGCTCAATGTCACAGCGGATCGTTTCTCGACTCAAGCGCGCAGCAAGATCGAGGCGGCAGGTGGCTCTGCAACGCTGACCCCGAAGGCCGCCGCGACCGCCCAAGCCGAGCAGGCTGCAGCCGAAGCCGATGCTGCAAAGAAGGCGCAGACCGAGAAGGTTGCGCAGTCGAAGGCAAAGGACAAGGCCGCCAAGACCGCATCCAAAGAGGGTGACGCGCAGGGCTGATCACCGATTGAACCACCCCTCATGCTGCAGGCATTCGCCAACATCTTCAAGATCAAGGAACTCCGCAACAAGGTGTTTTTCACCTTGGGCGTTCTGGTGGTCTACCGCATCGGGTTCTGGATTCCACTTGTTGGCGTGGATCAGTCCGAACTCGCCCGTGCCGCCGAACGCGCCGCTGCGGATCAGACTGGATTTGGTCGACTGCTGGAGTACGCGTCGATCTTCTCCGGCGGTTCACTTCAGCAGAGCACGATCTTCGGCCTCGGCATCATGCCGTACATCACGGCGAGCATCATCTTCCAGATTCTTCAGACCATCGTTCCGGCACTGCAAGACCTCAAGAAGGAGGGGATGTCGGGGCAACAGAAGTTGATGGAGTGGACGCGCCTCGCGGCGGTTGGGCTGTGCGTTCTGCAAGGCGCGATGTGGCTTGGGTACCTGCGCACCCAGAATCTGGTGCAGCCAGAGTTCCAAACGGGCGGCGCGATGTGGATGTTCTATATCTCCGGCATCACGGGGCTCACGGCAGGAAGCCTCTTCCTGATGTGGCTCGGCGAGCAGGTGGACAAGTACGGCATCGGGAACGGCGTGTCGATCATTCTGACGGCGGGCATCCTTTCGCGAGTGCCGAGCGCCATTCAGTGGATCATCAAGAGCTTCAATCCAAGCCTGCAGGGCGGTGATGGCAGCCTCGGTGTTGCCGGGCTCGTTGTGCTGATTGCAGGGTTCCTCTTCGTGATCGGTGGCGCGATCATCATCACGGTTGCTCAGCGCCGTATTCCGATACAGCAGGCAAAGCACACTCGTGGTCGAAAGGTGTATGGCGGACAGCGCCATTACCTGCCGCTTCGTATCAATCATGCTGGCGTCATGCCGATCATTTTCGCGAGCACGCTGATGATGTTCCCGTCGTCCGCATGCGCGTGGCTGGCCGCCCGTGCGGCGGCGACCGATGCGACATCCACGTGGTCGTCGATCACGAGCTTCGTAGCGCAGAATCTGCAGATCGGGTCATACCCATACGTGATCATCGAGATTCTGATGATCTACTTCTTCTCCTACTTCTGGACGACAGTGCAACTGTCTCCGACGGACATGTCCAAGCAGCTGCGTGAACATGGGTCGTTCATTCCCGGACTTCGCCCGGGCCCGCGCACGGCGGAGTATCTCGAAACGGTCATTTCTCGCATCACCTATGTGGGTGCAGGCGCGCTTGCGGTGATCGCGATCATCCCAACGATTGTGACGCAGCAGCTTGGCATTCCGTTCTTTGTCGCACAGTTCCTCGGTGGAACAGGCCTCCTCATCGTCGTCAGCGTCGCTTTGGACATCGCGCAGCGACTCGAAGCGAGTCTCATGATGCGGAACTATTCAGGATTCCTGTCGAGCGGCGCATCGGAGACGGGGCCGCGCATCCGATCCGCACGAGGCTGATACGAAGCAACGATTGAAGGCGACCATGGTCACTATCCGAACAACCGCTGACGAACTGCTCGCCGAGGCGCGCAACCAATCTGGCGCCGTGCGTTCGGTGTCGCTGTCATCGCTCGGCGGCAAGACAGATGGTGCGCCCAAGGTGCGGCGTCCCAGAGTGGGCGGTGGGCGACAAGTGGAACTGCGAACGGCCGAGGAGATTCAGGCGATTCGCGCAGCGGCATTGGTGGCGCGCAGCGCTGTGGATGCGGCGCTGCGAAGTGCGGTCATCGGAACCCAGCCAGAGACTCTCGCGGCGATCGTGGCAGGTGTCGTTGCCGCCGCGCGTGCCGAGAGCGCGCTGCAAGTCCTGCCATTCGATGCGGTGGACGGTGGCGATCGGCCCTTCCCCGCGGCATGCTGTGTGGCCGTGAACGATCGACTGATTCACGCCGTGCCAACGGATCGACCGCTTCAGGATGGCGATGTCGTGACGGTGGATGTCGCTGTTCGGCTCGGCGGTTGGTGCGCGGATGTGGCGGACTGCGTGGTGGTTGGTCGCGGGAGCGGGCGCTCCGTGTCGATGGTGCAGGGTTGCCGCGAAATGATGGAGGCCGCAGTTGCCATGATCGCTCCAGGCGTCCGGTGGTCGCGGATCGCGTCGGCAATGCAGGCAATTGCACAGGTTCGCAGTCTTGGGGTCGTCACGAAGTATGCCGGCCACGGCGTCGGTCGATCCCTGCACGAGGCGCCCGTGGCGCCCTGCGGACTTGATGAGGCGTTCCTTGAGCGTGGGGACTTCACGCTGTTGCCAGACATGGTCCTGTCGATCGAGCCGACCGTGGTCGCTCGTCCCGATGGTCTTCAGACGATCGATGGGCGTGGCTTCGCGATCGGCTGCGAATTGATTGCGGATGTCGATGGCTGGACGATGCGCACGCGCTCGGGGCAGCCCGGTTGCTCGGTGGAGCGCACGGTGCTCGTAACCCGCAGCGGATGCGAAGTTCTGGATGAGGAGCCGACCCTCGCGTCGGCAGCGGTTCTTGGGCGGCACGGTGCTGTCCCCGCGGTCATGAACTGAGGCAGCACGATGGCAAAGGAAGACAAGATCGAGTTGGAAGCCGAGGTCACCGAGGCGCTCCCTGATGCGATGTTTCGCGTGCGACTTCAGAACGGTCAGGAGATCATCGCCTATGTCAGCGGCAAGATGAGGAAGTTCTTCATCAAGATCCTCCCCGGCGACCGCGTGAAGATCGAGATGAGCCCGTACGACATGACCAAGGGACGCATCACCTACCGCGCGTGATGCAAGCCAAAGCACTGCAGCAGATTCACGAAACGACCGAAATCAACGAAAGAAACAAAAGACACTGGAGCATGCCATGAAAGTCAGGAGCAGCATCAAACGAAAGACACTCGACTGCCAAATCGTTGTCCGCAAGGGCAAGCGTTTCGTCATCAACAAGAAGAACCCGAGGCTGAAGCAGCGGCAGGGTTGATGAACTCTCGCTGACCATTCTCGATCACGAATCGTTCAAGAGCCAAACACACTCAACTGAATCAGACGCCTCGACGGAGCACCCACTATGCCACGTATCGCCGGAATCGACATCCCAGAAAAGAAGAAGATCCTCTTCTCGCTGCAGTACATCCACGGGGTCGGACCCAAGATCGCCGCGGCCATTCTCACGAAGTCCGGCATCGACCCGGATCGTCGTACGAACACGCTTGGCGATCAGGAACTCGCGGCGATCTCGAAGGTGATCGATGAGAACTATGTGGTGGAGGGTGCGCTCCGCCGTCAAGTGTCGCAGGACATCCAGCGACTCAAGGACATTCATGCGTATCGCGGCGACCGTCATCGCCGATCGCTGCCCGCGCGCGGTCAGCGGACCCGAACCAACGCCCGCACGCGCAAGGGCAAGAAGAAGACCGTTGCAGGCAAGAAGGGCGTGAACGGCTGATCCCAATCGCCCCGAGAGCGGGGCGGGTACCTCCTAGTCACACAACAGGCACAACACCATGTCGAAGAAGCCAAAGATCCGCAAGAACGTCATCAAGGGCATCGTGCACGTCAACGCGACGTTCAACAACACGATCGTCACCATCACCGACACGAACGGCGAGACCATCTGTTGGGACTCGGCCGGAAGCGTCGGGTTCAAGGGAGCCCGCAAGAGCACGCCGTTCGCCGCCAGCCGCGCCAGCGAGCGCGCCGCCGGCAAGGCGCGCCGCGTAGGCATGCGCGAGGTCGAGGTCCGCGTGCGCGGAGCCGGTCCTGGGCGCGAATCGGCCGTCACGGCACTGCAGGCGAATGGCCTGAAGGTGCTCAGTATCGAGGATCAGACACCGCTGCCCTTCAACGGCTGCCGTTCACCGAAGAAGCGCCGCGTCTAACATTCGCATTTCCGTCTCGCCCAAAGCAGGGCCGCGATGCCGATTCGGCAGGGCACCGCGGATCCGATCAGGGCAAGACTTCCCACCTGTTTGAAAAACTGCCGACGCAAGGAGACCTGATCATGCACATTCGTTGGAGAGGACTTGAGATTCCCGGCCGCGTCTTGGTGGACAAGGCGAGCCTGACCCCGACCTTCGGTCGCTTCTCGGCGGAGCCGTTCGAGCGCGGCTATGGCACAACTATCGGCAACAGCCTGCGTCGCATCCTGCTTTCGAGCGTCGAGGGCGCTGCGGTCACGAAGTTGCAGATCAGCGGCGTGACGCATGAGTTCACTTCGATCCCAGGCGTGAAGCAAGATGTCACCGACATCCTGTTGAACATCAAGGGTCTGATTGTGGAGATGGACGGTGACGAGCCGAAGACCGTTCGCATCAGCGTCAGTGGGCCCGGCGAGGTCACGGGCGCATCGATCGAGTCCGATGCATCCGTGCGTATCCTCAATCAGGATCATGTGATCTGTGAAGTCACCGACAAGGTGCGCTTCGAGGCGACACTGACCGTGGCGCGCGGTCGTGGATACATGCCCGCGAGCGAGCAACTCGGCAACAACGAGGAGCAGGTCATCGGCGAGATTCCCGTCGATGCGATCTTTACACCCGTGCAACGCGTGCGATATCGCGTCGAGGACACTCGCGTTGGTCAGCGCATCAACTACGAGCGTCTGGTGCTGGATATCTGGACCAACGGAACGGTGTCTCCAGAGATGGCGCTCGTGGAAGCCGGCAAGATCCTCCGCAAGCATGTCAATCCGTTTGTGCAGTTCGATGCAGCCGGGCAAGACACGGTGGAGGAGGGCATCGGCGCGGAGGTGGCGGTTGAAGAAGACCACGCGCGTAAGTTGCAGATGACCCTTGAGGATCTTGGACTTGGCGTGCGCGCCACCAACTGCCTGCACTCCGCGGGTGTCACAACAGTGGGACAGCTGATTCTCAAGACCGAGAGCGAACTGATGGAACTGCGGTCGTTCGGCAGAACATCGCTGAGCGAAATCGAGGCGCGGTTGCGCGACGTTGGCCTTGCCCTCGGCATGCCGGCGCAGCCGATCTGACACAGGCGATCCAAGGATTCCACCGACCTCTTCCGACGCAAGGAGTTTGAACCATGAGACATCGTGTAGCAGGACGACAGCTCTGTTTGCAGAGCGACCATCGCAAAGCAATGCTGCGGAATCTGGCAGCAGGGCTGTTTGAGCACGGGCAGATCACCACCACCCCGGCGAAAGCCAAGGCAGTGCAGCCCTATGTGGAACGCCTGATCACCATTGCCCGCAAGCGCTCGCTCGCTTCACGGCGGCTCCTCCAGCGCAAGCTGACGGACCGCAATGTGATGGCATGGATCGCCGATGAGAAGATGCCCGAGAGCCGCAAGACCAGTGAGTTCTGGACCTTGCCCGCAGCAAGTGAGATCGAGTTCAACCGCTACGGTGAACTTCGGAAGGCGCCGCGTCTCGTGCATCACCTGATGACCCGCGTTGCTCCGCTGTTCGCGGATCGTGCAGGTGGCTACACGCGCATCATCAAGACGGATCGTCGCCGACTCGGTGACGCGACCGATCTGGTGGTTCTGCAGCTCGTGGGTCGCGAAGGCGGCTCGCAGGTCTCGGGTGGTTCGTCGGGTCGCCGTGCAGCGGCGGATCGTCGGACCGCCTATGCCGCGAAACTCCGCAAGGCAGCGGTTGGCAAGGCGGAAAAGTCCGAGCAGGCAGAGAAGCCCGCGGATCCGCCGAGTGAATCGTCGACCTGATTCGTCGAGCGACGCTCTCCCTCGCCCGATCGCCCCGCAGAGACTGGTTCCAACGCTTCAGAACTGGCGGAGGAAACGCGCGTCGTTTTCAAAGAGCCAGCGGATATCGCTGATGCCGTAGCGGCGCATGGCGATCCGCTCGACGCCCAGCCCGAAGGCGAATCCACGCCACTGGCTCGAGTCGATACCAACGGCCGAGAAGACGTTCGGATCGACCATGCCGCAGCCACCGATTTCCACCCACTGCCACTGGTCTCGAATGCGCATCTTCATATCGACTTCAGCGGACGGTTCGGTGAAGGGGAAGAAACTTGGTCGCATGCGCACTTCGGCATCCTCGCCGAAGTAGGCGTGCGCGAAGTGGAGGAGTGCCGCCTTGAGATCGCGCATCGAGAGATCGCGATCGACGCAGAGTCCCTCGACCTGGTGGAACATGGAGAAGTGCGTTGCATCGTGCGTGTCAGGGCGATAGACACGACCCACTGCGACCACCTTGAGTGGCGGGGGAGTCGACTCCATCGCGCGGATCTGCACCGTCGAAGTCTGTGTGCGAAGGAGCCGCTTTACTCCGCCCTGTTCGCCCATGTAGAAGTTGTCAGTCGTGTCTCGAGCAGGGTGACCCTCGGGGATATTGAGTGCCGTGAAGTTGTGCCACTCGTCCTCGATCTCTGGCCCGTCCGCAACGGCGAAACCCATCTGTCGAAACACGTCGATGATTTCATCGATGGTGCGCGAGAGAATGTGCCGTCGCCCTTCCCCCATGGGCAGCCCTGGTTCGGTGAGATCGACTCCTGTCACCTCCTCGGCAGGCATCGACTGCTTGCGGGTCTCCCAGGCGGACTCGAGGGTGGACTTCAGAGCATTGAGGCGCTTGCCTACCTCGGGCTTCACATCCTTTGGAACACCCTTCAACTGCTGCATCAGGTCTTTGAGGCGCCCGTTCGCGCCTAGCCATGCGGTGCGCCAAAGTTCGAGGTCATCAGCACTCGTCGCGCCTTGCAGTGCCGCGAGCGCCTGCAACTCTGTTTCAGCGACGAGCTCGAGCATGGGAGGTGGACAGGAACGATCCTGTCTGGGCGGCGAGTCTAACGCGGTACTGAGAAATCCGCCCAAAAAGGGCATTCGGTCGCATGCGCCTCCAAAGCGAAGCCTCTGTCAACTCAAAGAGGAGCATGCGACCGAACCACACCGGCACCAGGATTTGCTGCCCTTACCAAGCTGCTCTCACCGAACTGGCGCCCCCGGAAAGGCGCCTGATCGCGCCCCCGGCATCCCCAGAAAGCCCGCCCACGGAAATTGCCCACGGAAACTGCCCACGGAAATTGCCCACGGAAGATGGGATCAAGCAAGGCCCGATCCTCTGACATAGGAGAAAGCGTCGAGCAGAGGTTTCATTGACAGGAATATCAACATTTTTGCAAGACCCACCTTCCGCATTCGATCGCCTCGCGCGATAATTCACTTGCAAAGTGAATGACAGCTCGACCATACCGGGCGGCTTTCCATCTACGCGGCTTCAGCCGTGGCAACTATGGCTTGGGAGCGGTGAATCTGGATTTACCCGTGCGCGCGATCATCTGATGGCCGCCTACCGCGGACCACTCGAGCAGTACTGCGGTGCAACGGGGCTGTCGCGCAGCGTCGCGATGGAAGCAGGGGAGGTTGTGAGCGGATTCTTCGCATCGCGCTTGGCAAGCATCGAGTATCTGGCCGCGTGGGCGCGTAGTGGTTTGGCGCTGCGGAATTGGCTTCGCAATGGCATTCACCTGCATGTCCATGAACTGCGGCGCGCACGAAAGCGTGACCTGAGAGTCGAATCGAACACTGATGCCGTGGAAGCGACCGTGGAAGATGAGACTGTGCGCTTTGAGCGGCTGTGGGTGCTGGCAGTGCTCGATGGGGCAGTCAACAAGGTGGCGCAAGACTTGGAGGCGCGTGGGCGCGCCGCTGAGTGGCGCATGTTCTGGCAGCATCACATCGAAGAGCAGACGCATGAAACGGTCGGGCGTGCCTTCGATTGCTCTGCTGCGGAATCTGCGCAGTGCTGCTTTCGCGTGCGTGGGATGCTCCGTGATGCGATCGCCGCCACTCTCTGTGCGGACGGCGTTCGCGATGAGGCGATCTTGGCGGAGATACTGGGCATGATGGAGGTCCTCCGTGGACGCTGACATCGCTGGTGGTCTTCGACCGATGTCGCCTGAGCAGGCATCGCTGCTCCTGAGTGCAGTCCTCGGCCGACATGCAGCGCCGATCGATCGGCTCCTCGCTCGGTGCAGTGCCTCAGACGGCAAGTCTTGGTCGGCAGGAGTTCTTGCATCTGGCAACATCGAAACGACATCGCTCGAGGGCTGCCGTGCGATGAAAGACCAGGCAAAGGCTGATCTCGCGGCGCCATCGGAGGAGGGACATGATCCCGCCGCGTTCCTTCGTTACCTACATGCGATTGCTGCGGCGATTGATGTTCACGGCACAACGATCTCATCGGCAGCGCCAACGGAAGTGGCGAGCGGACTCGCTGCGACTGCGCCGCATCTGACGGAACCTTGGTGCGACATGTTCCTGCGTTCGGCGGGGCGGATACGCAGTCAGGTCGTGTAGTCGGCGTTCAACTCGACATACCGACTCGTCAGACCGCACGACCAGAAGGTGTCGGCGAAGATGCCTTGCCGAAGGTCGATGCAAATCCGCACGGTGTCCTGCATGAACGCTTCGCGCAGCGCTGCGCGGTCGGTCCCTGCGGGCGCGCCGCCGTCGAAGAGGGGTAGACCTCCCACGCGAAGTTCGATCCGTGCGGGATCGAACGCGATGCCGGACCGGCCGGCTGCAGCAAGTATGCGCCCCCAGTTTGGATCGCCGCCTGTGACAGCGGTGCGAACGAGCAGGCTCATTGCAACGGTGCGTGCAACGGTCAGCGCGTTTGCCTCTGTTCGCGCTCCGTGAACCTGCACCTCAATCCCGCGCTCGAAACCCTCGCCATCACGCACCACCATCTGCGCGAGATCCTGCGCCACTGATGTGAACGCTTCCGCAAGATCCGCCTCTGGCGGATGGCCGGCAGCGCCCGAGGCGAGCGCAAACACGCTGTCATTGGTACTGGTGTCGCCGTCCACCGATATACGGTGGAAGCTCCGCTCGACGGCGGTTCGAAGCACGCGGTCGAGAACATCGGTGGACACTTCCGCATCGGTCGTGATGACAGCGATCATCGTCGCCATTTGTGGGTGAATCATGCCTGCCCCTTTGGCGACTCCAGTCACTTGACAGGAACGATCCCTGCCATCGTGGCTGAAGCGCAGGATGCGGGAAGACCACTTGGGCCGAGTATCGGTCGTCATGATGGCGCGCGCGAACGATTCGCATGTCCCTGCTTGCAGTGACTGTACGAGTGCAGGTGTGTTTGATTCGATTCTTTCGACAGGCAGTTGCACACCGATCACGCCGGTCGAGTTGGAAAGCACCGCGTCCGCCGTGCAGCCGAGTGCTTGTGCCATGCACTCCGCAGACCGCTGTGCGCGATGTGCGCCCTCGGGTCCCGTTGCCGCGTTCGCGCACCCCGAATTGACAAAAAGTGCGCGGATCTTCCCCTGACGCGCCTGCAGACAGGCTCGCGAGCGAGTGATCGGTGCGGCGACGACGAGATTCCGCGTGAAGACCGCAGCCGCAGTGAGTTCACCGTCGCCTGCAAGCAGGGCAAGATCGGGCGTTCCTGTCTTCTTGATTCCGCATGCGATGCTCGCAGCACGAAAGCCAAGCGGCCAGTTTGGGGGAGCGTGCGGTTGCGCGGGCGAGGCGCCGATTGACTCCTCCACAGCGCCTGTCGCTGTCCGAGATGGTGCACAAGGTTGATTCATGTTCGGCTGTGATGCAGCGGAGCAGCACCCGTCTGTCGCATCATGGCGACCTCATCGCACGCAGTGTTTCTTGGACACTTCGCACAGTCCTTCAGGACCTTCTCGGGAAGGATGCTGACGGATACCGTCTCGAATCCGCAGCGCGCGAAGAAGTCTGGCGCGCGCGTCAGTACGAAGACCTTGGGGATGCCAAGATCTGCGGCCCACTTGACGAAATAGTTGGTGAGCACTGACCCGAGTCCACCACCAAGCCGACTGGGAACGATGCCGAGCGATCGGATCTCGGCGAGCTGAGGCGTGTAGATCCAAAGAGACCCACAGCCGATCACTTGATCCTCTTCGACCGCCACCGCGAACTCAGAGAGTGTTTCGAGCACTTCGTCGCGCGAGCGTGGGAGATGCTCACCCTCGCGCGCCCAGTGCTCGATGATGGCACAGATGGCGTCGAGGTCCTCCACACGCGCCTCGCGAATGGTGACTCCATCCACGATGTTGCCTCTCGTAGGGGGCGGGACGGCCGTTGGATCAAGTCGTTGCCGCACGGCATGCACCGATTCTGCAACGCGCGACGGATGTGTGCCGCCCGCTATGTCGCGCCGATTGACGGCACTATCAATCGTGAGCGCGACATAGACATCGCCTTGGATTCGCGGTTCGACTGCCTGCATCTGAGCGAGCGAAAGTCCCTCAAGTGGCTTCGACTCGGAGATTGCCGTTCGGACGAGACGACCAGCCGCATGATGCGCATCACGGAAGGGGAGGCCTCGGTGGACGAGGTAATCGGCCAGTTCGGTCGCATTGGAGTAGCCCCCGGCGGCGGCATCATGAGCCCGCTCACGATTCACTTTCAGTCCGTCCAGAACGACAGGCAGCATGCGAAGCGATAGCGACAAGTGCTCCATCGCATCGAAGAGCGGTTCCTTGTCCTCTTGGAGGTCCTTGTTGTATGCAAGCGGAAGGCCTTTCAGGATGGTCAGCATCTGGACCAGACTTCCGATGTGCCGACCCGACTTGCCACGAATCAGTTCGAGCGCGTCTGGATTCTTCTTCTGCGGCATCAAACTTGAGCCGCTGGTCACCGCATCGGAAAGTTCCACCAGTCCCGCCTCGGCACTGCAGTAGAAGATCAGATCTTCCGCCATGCGAGAGAGATGCACAGCACACAGCGCGGTCCCGCTGAGCGTTTCGACCACAAAGTCACGGTCGCTGACGGCGTCAAGTGAGTTGGCACTCGGCGCAAGGAATCCGAGCTCGCGTGCGAGAAGGTCGCGGTCGATCGGATAGGCAGTCCCCGCGAGCGCACCAGAGCCAAGCGGACACACGGCAGCGCGGTTGGCCGCATCTTCGAATCGATCGCGGTCACGAAGCAGCATCTCGACATAGGCGAGGCACCAATGAGCAAACAGAATCGGCTGCGCCCGCTGCAGATGCGTATAGCCAGGAAACGCAGTCTCACGCTCACGATCGGCGAGCGTCAGCAGCGAACGAATACACGCTGCGATCTCTTCTTGGCGGAGCGAGAGGTGCCGAAGCGTCCACAAACGAAGGTCGGTGGCGACCTGATCATTGCGACTGCGGCCCGTGTGCAGTTTCTTCCCGAGTGAGCCAACGCGCGCAACAAGTTCACGCTCGACCCAGGAGTGGATGTCCTCATCGGCGGCGCGCTCAAGCTGCGCAGGGTGGCCGAGACCATGGTCCAGGACCTCCTGCAGTGCCGCGATGACTGATGCAAGTTCAGTGTCTGTGAAAACGCCAGCGCGTTCAAGTGCACGCGCCCAAGCGACACTGCCTTCGATGTCCTCGCGCAACAACGTTCGATCAAACGGCAGCGAGTCGTTGAACTGCCGAAAGAGCGGATCCGCTTCCTGCGTGAATCTGCCTGCCCATGTCACACTCATCGAGATGCCTGCTCCTTTGCTGTGCGCGGGTTTCGTGTGCTTGCCAACGCCGCGGCGTCGCGCAGCGCACGGATTCGCGCGGGAAGCGCGAACAGGCGGATGAATCCCTCCGCATGCGTTTGGTCATACACCTCGTCCTCGCCGAATGTCGCGAAGTCCTGGCTGTACAAGGAGTGTGGACTGCGGCGACCTGCGATGGTCGCCGTGCCTTTGTACAGTCGAACGCGGACATCGCCATCGAGCACCTCTGCTGCCTTGCGGGCGCCGGCCCACAGGACTTCGCGCAGTGGAGTGAACCATGTGCCTTCGTACACGAGGCGTGCGAACTCGAGCGCAAGCCGCTGCCGCCACTGCAGCGTGTCGCGGTCGTAGCAGAGTTGCTCGAGACCACGCAGCGCTTCCATCAGGATGGTGCCACCCGGCGTTTCATAGGCACCGCGACTCTTCATGCCGACAAGACGGTTCTCCACCAAGTCGATGCGACCGACCCCGTGCGCGCCACCAAGACGGTTCAATGCGTCGAGTAGTGAGACGCCATCCATGGGAACGCCATCGAGCGCAATCGGGAGTCCGCTGCGGAATGTGATGGTCACCTCCGCACCTGCTTCGGGTGCGCGTCGGGGATCGGTCGTCAGCATCCACACATCTTCTGGAGGCGCCTTCCATGGATCTTCCAGATCACCGCCCTCGTGCGAGATATGCCAGATGTTGGCGTCGCGCGAGTAGATCTTCTCGGCGCTCGCCGAACAAGGGATTGATCGAACCTTCAGGTAATCGAGCATCTGCTCTCGGCTTCGCAGATTCCAAAGACGCCACGGTGCGATGACAGGAAGATGTGGAGCGAGCGCAGCGAATGCGCTCTCGAAACGAACTTGGTCGTTTCCCTTACCGGTGCAACCGTGGCTGAGCGCATCGCAGCGCTCTTCGAGCGCGGCCTCGACCTGCGCCTGTGCGATGATTGGGCGTGCGATCGACGTGCCCAGCAGATAGCGACCCTCGTAGACAGCACCTGTGATGGCCATCGGGAAGACGAAGTCGCGCAAGAACACTGGTCGGAGATCGCGCACGATGCACTTGGTCGCGCCCGAACGCAGCGCCTTCTGTTCGATTCCTTCGAGTTCGCGCGCGCCCTGGCCGACATCGGCGACGACAGCGATCACTTCGCATCCGTAGGTCTCGACCAGCCACGGAATGATGCAGGATGTGTCGAGTCCACCTGAGTAGGCGAGCGCAACGCGTTGGGGTTTGAAATGCTGTGCCATGTCTTGGAATCCTGTCGAATCAGCGTCAGGTATTGCCTGACGAGGGGGGTGCGAAGACGAACGCACTGCGCGTCCGCCGAAGTCAGCTTTGGTTCCTTTGCACGATGTCCGGTCGCAGGAGCGAGAGCAGCAGCGCGTTCTGCGCGTGCATGCGGAACTCCGCCTGGTCGAGCGTGATCGAGCGCGGACCATCGAGGATATCTGCGGTCACTTCCTCGCCTCGGTGGGCGGGAAGACAGTGCATGAATCGTGCCTGCGGGCCGGCGCGCTCCATCAGCGCAGCGTTCACTTGATAGGGTCGGAGGCACTTCATCTTGGCCGCGGGATCGCCGCCCTCACCCATCGACACCCAGGTATCGGTGTAGATCGCATCCACGCCTTCGACCGCCGCCAAGTCGTCTGTGCAAGTGATCGTCGCACCGCTGCGGAACGAACGCGCCGCGGCGATCAGCAGAACCTCGTCGCTCGGCTTGCATGTTGGGGGCGTGATCACCTGCAAGCGTCCACCGAGCGTGGCGACCGCCTCAATCAGCGAGTGGCAAACATTGTTGCCATCGCCTACCCACGCGATGTTCGCATGGGATGGATCGATGCCATTCTCGGAAAGGGCAGCGAGATCGGCGAGCGCTTGGCAGGGGTGGTGCAGGTCTGAGAGTGCATTGATCACGGGCACATCACTGACGGCGGCAAATCGGGTGAGCAGAGTGTGGGAGATGCATCGAATGACGACCGCGTCGACCCAGCGCGACAGATTGCGCGCGGTGTCCTCCACGCTCTCGCGCTCGCCGATACGTGACGCCGTGTGATCGAGGAAGATGACTCCGCCACCGAATCTCTGGAATCCTGCCTCGAAGGAGACGCGTGTGCGCAGGGATGGCTTCTCAAAGAGAAGAACGAGTGATCGCTGCGAAAACACGCCTGGGAAATGCTTCGGATCGCGCTTCATGTGCCGCGCAAGTCGCAGGAGACGAAGAATCTCTGTCGCGGTGAGATCGCTGATCCGCAGAAGGTGCCGAGTGGCGAGGGTGGAGAAGTCGAGTGTGGTCATGGCATGCGGGCGTGAGCCGATGAACGTGGAGCGTGGGGGGGCTCGCCGGCAATCACGCGCGTTCCAACGTGCTCGCCGCGCTCAAGCCGCTGCAGAACATTCGCCTCACGCCACGAGGCGATCACAACGGGGGTGTTGCTGCGCTCGGCAGACTCGAGCGCGCCGTGCACTTTGGGAATCATGCCGCCCGAGATGGTGCCATCGCTGATCCATGCCGCTGCATCCTGGGCGCTCAAATGCTCTGCCGTTGCCCCGTCTGGCGAGCGGACACCAGAGACATCCGTGAGGAACACCAAAAGCCTTGGACGGATGATGCGCGCGAGCGCGGTCGCCGCGTCGTCGGCGTTCACATTGAGAAGGTGTCCAGCTGCATCCGCTCCGATACTGCAGATCACAGGAAGGAAGCCAGCACGCAGGAGCGCATGAACGATGTCGGGTGATCCGCCCACCACCGAACCAACGCGCCCGCAGTCAAAGTCGGGTGCTGAACGCTGCTCGCAATGCGTGAGAAACCCGTCGCTCAGTGAGAGCCCGATCGCACCTGCTCCCCCCGCGATCAGGCGTGCCACAAGCGTCGTGTTGACTGATCCTGCCAGCACACCAGCAATCTGCTCCATGTGTGCCGGCGGTGTGACACGGATTCCATCTCGCTTCTCGCTCGTCCATGAAAGCCTGGCAAGTTGTCGATCGACCGCACGGCCGCCGCCATGAACGATCACCACACTGCCTGGCGCGCTTCGGTGGACTGCAGCGACCGACCGAAGAGTCGTGTCGAGTGCGTCCGCGTCATCGAGCAGTGCGCCGCCGAGTTTCAGCAGCATCGGTGCCGCAGACACGGGTGCATGGGAGGTGTGAGTTGCTTTCGGTTCAATCATGGGCTTGCCTGTAGCCGATCACCCTGCGGTCAGCTGCGGGTGCGCAGTGGGGAGATTCAATCCCGATCGTTCATCAAAGCCAAAGCGGATGTTCATGCACTGCACTGCCTGTCCGGCCGCACCCTTGAGCAGGTTGTCGATTGCGCTGCAGAGAATGAGGTGGCGCCGTGACGAATCCACTGCGAACCCGATGTCGCAGCGGTTCGTGCCAACGACGGCGCCGACGCTCGGCCAGACACCCTGATCGAGCATCTGCACGAATGGTTCCGCTGCGTAGCGAGCCAAGAGAGCGGAACGGACATCCGCTTCGGTGACGCCCGCAGCGAGCGTGGCATGCACGGTCGACAGAATGCCGCGTGGATAGGGGCCAAGGTGTGGAGTGAAGATGACTTCCGTCCTGCACTCCTGCTCCATCTCCGGCTGATGTCGATGCGTCAGCACGCCGTACGGTTGCTGACTCACCTCGCAGAAAAGGCTGCGAAGCGCCAGAGAACGACCGGCACCACTGACTCCACTCGTGCTGTCCACGATGATCGGTGTCGCGGCGAGCAGCCCTGCATCGGCGAGTGGGCGTACCGGCAGGATCACGCTTGTCGGATAGCAGCCAGGCACCGCTACAAGTTGCGCCTGTGCAATGTTGTCTCGGTTCAGTTCCGCGAGTCCGTAGACCGCACGCTGCAGGAGGGCAGCGTGGTGATGAGTGAACGCGTAGTGCTTCGGATAGGCGTTCGGATCGGTCAGCCGAAACGCAGCCGAAAGATCGAAGACCACAACGCCCTCGCTGCAGAGTTGTGGCGCGAAATCGTGGCTCGCCTCGTGCGGCGTGGCAAGAAAGACCACATCGGGCGAATCCGCAAGAATCGCGTCCATGCTCGCCGCGCGTATGGGCAAGTCCGTCAAGCCGCGAAAAGTTGGGAACTCCGATGCGAATGCGCGCTCGGCCTCTGCCGCAGCACGCTGCGATGAACCGAAGAGCCCTGCGAGCCTGACGCCCGCGTGGCGGAGCAGGAGCCCGACCAGTTCGGCACCGGAGTAGCCGCCCGCACCAACGATGGAGACAACCAACGGCTCGCGTTCACTGTTCATCGGATTGCCTTCGATCGTGCGGCACGCTTGAGAGCGCTTGACGCACGAGTCGGCGTCCCTCTCGATGCAGAGCCCGACAAACGCTGGAGACGATGAGCCAGCGCCCTTGCCGATGCTGGACTTGCGCACGCAACAAGAATGCAATCATCTCCGGCGATCGTGCCGACTTTGCCCGGGAGATCCACTCGGTCGATCTCGATGGCGAGCGCGCTTGCCTGTCCTGGGGGGGTATGGATCACGGCGAGCGTTCCTGCGTGCTGCGCAGAGACGAGCAGACGGCGTACCGCCGTCGATAGTCCGGGGAACGCCGTATCTGGTTCAGGTTGGGCCAGTGGGCGTGAGCCATTGGTGGGGAGCCGATAGCCAGCCGCGGACTTCAGCACGCCGATCTCCGCGAGATCTCGAGAGAGCGTGGCTTGCGTCGCCTCGATGCCGCGTGCGGCAAGTTGGCGGGCGAGTTCGCGTTGGTTCATCACCGTGCCGCCGGCGATCAGGCGGTTGATGTGCTGCAGGCGCTGTGGGCGAGTAGCCATAAGCGCATCATTATGCATGAAGATGAATAAATGTCAAGTCGAGTCCGCGTCCGTCGCGGTCGAAAGATCCGACATGTCGTCGAGACCTGTTACGCGGGAGCGGACGATGATTCGCTGGCAGCAGGTGTCTCGACGGCAGACGCAGCCTTCGGCTTTGGCGCGGTCTTTCCTCCCGCCGTGCTGTTCTGCTTGTGCTTCAGCGCGTCGATCTTGGCGCGGTCGGGAACCATGATCATTGACATCCGCTTGCCTGCAAGGCGCGGCGTCATCTCCACCCTGCCGATATCCGCCAGCTGCTGGGCGATCTCGCTCATGCGCTGTGTTCCCCTCGCGGAGAACGCGAGTTCGCGGCCACGGAAGTTCTGGACAAACACGACTCGGTAGCCCTCGATAAGAAAGTCTCGCGCCTGCGCGACGCGGATCCCCACATCGTGCGGGTCAATCTTCATCGAACGACCGAGGCGGACTTCCTTTATCTCGCCTGCCTTGGACTTGGTCTTGTTGCTCTTCTCCTTCTTCGCCTGCTCGTACTTGTACTTACCGAAGTCCATGATGCGCACTACGGGCGGGCGGCTATCAGCTGCAATCTCCACCAGATCGAGTCCTGCCTCGGCGGCAAGGCGCTTCGCCTCCTCGAGTTCCACCACGCCGATCATCGTGCCATGCTGATCGATGAGCCGAAGTGGCGTCACACGAATACGGTCGTTGATCCGCGGACCGTAGTCGCGCGAGTCACGGAAGGGGGGACGGCGATTGAACTGCGTAATGGCTGGGTTCCTCGTTAGGCGACGGAAGAAATGAATGGACGGACAAGATCTTGAGGCTTCGATTGGCTACAGA
Source organism: Planctomycetota bacterium (assembly GCA_046080505.1). Taxonomy (GTDB): domain Bacteria; phylum Planctomycetota; class Phycisphaerae; order Phycisphaerales; family SM1A02; genus F1-60-MAGs104. The sequence continues at coordinate 18,330 of JBJTUC010000107.1, read as the reverse complement.
GCAGCCGCCCCGCATGTGCGGTCGCACATTCGGTCTGTTGAGAGTGGGTTGGGCTTGATGCACTCGACCCGGCGGAACGATGGCGAGAGCCGATCGTCATGCGCGGAGGTTGAAAGACAGGGACATGCTGTGATGAATCTCGCAGGGGTCGAGTGGTTCAGATCGTGTGCTCGAGGACGAGCCGCAAGCGCCGAACAGTACCACGATTTCGGGGGTTTGCACACGCAAGGCATGAAAATAAGCCGAAAGTTGCTGAAAGCCCCCGAAAGTGGGGGGCTTCGGGCGGCGAAACGACCGCGATTTGATGGAGTATTGCTTCCTGCGCGATCAAGTTCCCAGCCTTGCGCGAAGCGTGACCGCGCCGCGGCTGCGGGCTTCCCCCGTCAGACCATCGACAAATGCATCAAAACCAATCTCTCCGAGGTTGGCTTCGGTGCCGAACGCACGGACGCTGACTTTGCGACCCTCTGCATCGCGCGGACCCACCACGGCGAGGTAGGGGATCTTCATTTCGCTCGCGTCCTTGATCTTGCCTTGGATGCGTTCGTTTCCCTCGTCAATGCCGACCCGCAGACCGGCGGCGGACAACGCGCCGTGGAGTTCGCGCGCATAGGTCGCGCTCTTTTCGCTGATGGGCAGTACGCGAACCTGTTCAGGTGCGAGCCACACCGGAAACGCGCCAGCGAAGTGTTCGATCAGACAGCCAATGAATCGTTCCATGCTGCCGAATGGCGCGCGGTGAATCATGACGGGGCGATGCGCCTGATTGTCCGCGCCAATGTAGGAGAGGGCGAAACGCTCGGGCAGATTGTAGTCCACCTGCACGGTGCCAAGTTGCCAGCTGCGGCCGATGACATCCTTCACGACGAAGTCGATCTTCGGTCCATAGAACGCCGCCTCCCCCGGCTCCTCACTGAAGGGAACGCCGAGGGTGCGCGCGGCGGTTCGGCAGGCATCTTCCGCCTTGTCCCAGTTCTTCGGATCACCGACATACTTGGCGCTGTCCGGGTCGCGCAGTCCGACACGCACGCGGTAATCGTTCATTCCGAGGGTTCCAAAGATCAACTTCACAAGACTGAGGCAGCCGAGCAGTTCCTGCGCCACCTGATCCTCGCGGCAGAACAAATGCGCATCGTCTTGCGTAAAGCCGCGCACGCGTGTCATGCCGCCAATCTCGCCCGACTGTTCCCAGCGGTACACGGTGCCGAACTCGCTGAGGCGCACGGGCATATCGCGGTAGCTATGCGGGCTGCTCGCGAAGATGCGGATGTGATGCGGGCAGTTCATCGGCTTGAGCAGGTAGCCGTCGATCTCACCCTTCTCCAATCGGTTCGCCAACTCGCCGCAACTGCAGCCTTCCTTCGCCAGTGCTGCCATCTGCTCATGCTCGATCACAGGTGGGTACTGGCTCTCGCGGTAGTACGGGAAGTGGCCGCTCGTGCGGTAGAGGTCGAGCTTGCCGATGTGCGGCGTGAACACCTGCGTGTAACCCTGCTTGCGAAGTTCATCGCTGATGAAGTTCTGCAGTTCTTGGCGGACGATGCTGCCGTTGGGTGTCCAGAGGATCAGCCCTTGTCCGACCATCTCGTCGATATGGAAGAGGCGGAGTTGCTTGCCGAGCACACGGTGGTCGCGCTTCTTCGCCTCATCGAGCTGCGTGAGGTGTGCGGTGAGTTCTTCGGTTGTGGCAAACGCGGTGCCATAGACCCGAGTCAATCTGTCGAGGTTCTCGTCGCCCTTCCAGTAGCTGCTCGCAAGACTCATCACCTTGAACGCACCGATTCGTCCCGTGCTCGGCACATGCGGTCCGCGGCAGAGATCCTCCCAGTTGGCCCCTGGTGCCCCAGTGACGTACCAACTCAGCGTCGCGCTTCCCGCCTCGCGCGCGCGCTCAGCGTTGTCGAGCTTGAACTTCGATCCTTCGGCGCGCAACTTGTCGATGCCGTCGCGGAGCGACATTTCGCAGCGCGTGAATGGACGATTTTCGCTGATGATCTTCGCCATCTCCGCTTCGATCGCCGGGAAATCCTCCGTCGAAATCGCTCGTCCACCTTCGAAACTGATGTCGTAGTAGAACCCTGTATCGAGTGGCGGTCCGTACACGAGTTTGGCGTGAGGGAAGAGCTTTGCGATCGCCTCCGCCATCACATGAGCGCAGGAGTGACGAATGAGTTGCAGCGCATCGGCATCCACGCCACGATCTCGCGTGCGTGGCGTGATCAGTGCCACGCTGCAGTCACGGTCGAGCATCGACGAAAGATCGCGGATCGTTCCCTCGATGCGAGCAGCGACGGCGGCCTTCGCCAGGCCAGGACCGATGTCCGCCGCGAGTTGCGCCGCGGTGATCGGCTGTTCGTAGGAGCGGCGGCTGCCGTCGGGCAGTGTGATGGTTGGCATGCGAGCGGCGAATCTTACCGATCGGGCTGTTCAAACAGCGAGGGATGGCCCGGAGTGGGCGGCTTGTCGACCAGATGGGTCAGTTCCTCCTGGAACTCGCTCACACTTTGGAAGTCGTGGTACACGCTGGCAAAGCGCACATACGCCACCTGGTCCACATCGCGCAGGCCAAGTGCCACACGACGCCCGATTTCCCTGCTCGGTACTTCCTGCTCAAAGTCGCGGTGAACGGACTCATCCACCTGATCAGCGATCCGCTGTTTCACCACTTCGGGGACGGGGCGTTTTCCGCAGGCGGCCTGAATGCCGCGCAGCACACTCGCGGGATCGAAGGGAACGCGCGAGCCATCCTTCTTGATGACCTTCAGACGGGTCTGTCGTTCGGCGCGCTCATAACTCGTGAATCGCTTCTTGCAGGCAAGACATTCACGGCGCCGACGAATGCCCGTACCGTTCTCGATCGGCCGGCTGTCGATGACGCGCGCGTCTGGCGTATTGCAGGAGGGGCAGTTCACGAGGGGTATCCCGCTCGGGATGCTTCCATCTTCCGCTCTGGAGGGTGCAGCGTCAAGGTGTGGTCACCGTACTTGACTTCGTGTGCGTTGCGGCGATCCGCTCGAAACGCACGTCCAGCTCCGCCGCGCCCGACAACTCGAAGTAAAGCACCTGCAGCGACACCTCGCCCGCAGTCGGCAGACTCACTATTGCCGTGTCTTCGATGGTGCCGTGGCGGTTCCAACGCTCAATGAGTGTCTTTCCATCCAACTGAATGCGGACGCCATCATCGGAGCGGGCCCGCAGCAGCCACTCGCCCGCTGGCAGGAGGGTGGTTCCCGTTGCCACAAGACCGAATCGGTCACGCAGCGTCCCCGTCTCACCGTCGATGACGCGCGCGTCTCGCAGCATGCCGTCACCCAGCCTGAACGAAAGGCAGTCGAGGTACACGATCCGCCCATTCGGGGCCGCAGCGAGCAATGATTCGGGGGTCGGGATCGCGTCCACGCCACCCGCATCGGTCGGCAGCGGGAAAACGCTCACGCGCCAGTTCACGCCAAGCAGTGTGCCTTTCCCGTGCGCGACCTGACTCGCGAGCGTTCCCCAAGTGACAGCCAACCGATAGGTGCTGACCTGCCCACCCACGGGATTGTGCACAAGCACGGCGCGGTAGTTGTCGGCGAGATCCGCACGAAGATCGCCCTGCGTATCAGTCAGTTGCGCAGTTCGTGCGGTGACATTGCCAAGCAGCCGCCAACGGTGCTCGTGCGGTGGACTCGGCTCGCGCAGCAGCATGGGTGTCGCAAAGTCATGCGGTCCCCACTCGCCCATCAAGATGGATGCGCGTCCCTCCACACTCCTGCGGTTGGTGCGCGGGAGTCCGTTGGCAATCTCCACCGCGTTGCCCGATCCTGGCAGCGTGGCGAACTGCTTCCCTGTCTCGATCGGATCAGAGCAAGGCGGGATGGGTGAGAGGCGCTTGACCGACTGCAAGCTGCTCTCGTCCCCGCTGAGGCTCGCGCGGACTCCGCGTTCTTCGTTTCCAGCCAGTTGCACATCGGGAGTGCGCTGCAACTCGACCGCAGTCTCGACATCGATAAATGTGTTGCCCGTGACTCGCGCGGCGCCAGAATCGCCTCCGTTTGCCGCGACCCATGGAAGTCTCGCCAGATGCGGGTCGTCATCGTCCCAGAGGCGAATGCCGAACCTGCTCCGCTCGATCTGGTTGCCGCAGATCGTGCTGCCGCTCGCATGTTCCAGCGAGATGGCAGCGCGTTCACCCTCGGGACCATCATCGCTGCCGTCGCGGATCACATTTCCCGCGATCAGGGTGCGCTGCGAGTAGCCCCCCCAAATGCCACAGATTGCGGCGCGGTCGATGCGATTGGCGATCAGCTTGTTGCCGAAGGAGAAGGTGGCTTCGATGCCATGCGCGACGGCATCCGAGCAGTCATTGCCTGCGATCAGGTTGCCGTTGGAGCCGCGCCGCTCGAACCAGGCGGCGCTCTGTGGCGGATCTGCAGCGCGTTCACCGATCGCCTCACGCCCGGCGAAGAGAAAGATGCCGTCGCCGCAGTGTGTGGCGGAGTTCAGCGCGATGGTGTTTTCATTGCACTGTTCAAAGAGCAGGATGCCTGCCGAATCCTGCCCGCGCGCGTATGTGCCATGGCTGTAGCCGCGCACGCAGAAGTCGACATGATTGCGACAGATCACATTGCCGCTGCTGCGCCAGAGTGCGATGCCCCAACCGGAGAGGAATGACGCATCATTGTCGCAGACGGTGGACTGGGTGACGCGTGAAAGGAGAATGCCGTTCTGTGAGCCTCGGACGCGCAGCTGCCGCAGCGTGATGCTCTTCGCATCACGAACGGACACCGCAGCGCCATACTTCTCCGCCCACTCGCCGCGGTCATTCTCATGGGGCTGCAGCCAGTCCGTCCGATCCTCGCGCTCCATTGTCGACTGCAAGCGCTGTGACCGAAGGTGGGAGAAGTCCATCTGCTCGAGCACGAGCCCATCACAGTCGGCGGCATCGATGCCAACGGCAAAGCCCTGGACGGAGCCGTTCAAGATGCGGATGCCCTTGCCTCGAAGACGGATGCCGACACCACGGAGCACATCGAGTGCCGTCTCCGGCGCAGCGCCTTGCAGCACCTGCCCGCCGAGATCGACCTGAATGTTGTCCCCCTCGACGTGAATCACGCCGTTGCCGTCCTCATCGGCGATAGGTCGCGGAGCGAGAATCAGCCGACACGAAGCGGTAATGCGGATGTTGTCCGCGGGCACGATCACCTGCGGGAGGTTTGGCGGCGTCTGAACGACGGACTCAGGCGCCGCGCCCGCGAGGTGGCATGCCGCCCAAGCGAGGAGTGACCCGAACGCGCGCGCTCCGCGCGCTGCGTCCCATCGGCGCGGCGCGCTGCGCTTCACTCAGATTTCCTCGACTTCGGCGACCTTCTTGGTCGTCAGTTCATCGATGCGCGCGGTTGCCTTCTTCGTGGCGTCATCGATGGCCTCCTTTGCCCGCTTTGCCTGATCCTCAGAGACCTTCACCTTGGGATCTCGAGCAGAGCATCGACGGACTTGTTTGCATCGCGGCGCTCATTGCGGATCGTGACGCGCGAATCCTCGGCCATTTTGCGAACCTGCGCCGCGAGTTGCTTGCGCCGTTCGGCGGACGGGGGCGGCAGCATGATGCGAATCTGAGAACCTTCTGCCTGTGGGTTGAGCCCAAGTCCACTGCGCTCGATCGCCTTGATGATTTCGGTTTTCGCGCTCGGATCGAAGGGCTTGACGAGGAGTTGAGTCGGCTCTGGCACGCTGATCGCCGCGATTTCGCGCAGATCCACCGTGCTGCCGTAGTACTCGACCTTGATGTATTCAAGGAGCGCCGTGTTGGCACGACCCGTGCGTACGCCGCGGTACTCGCGCTGCAGATACTCCACACTCTTGTCCATGCTGTCCTCGGCTTCGAGGATGACAGTATCTATATCCATGGGTCAGTGTCCTTCTTTCGCGCTTTGCAACTGCGCTTTCGGTGCGCCACTGGTGACGCGTGTGCCGATCGAATCGCCTGCAATGACGCGCTTGATGTTGCCTGATATGCGGTAGTCGAAGACGACGACGGGCAGATTGTGTTCCATGCACATAGTCATTGCCGTCAAATCCATGACACCGAGTTTTCGTTCGATCGCCTCATTGAAGGTGAGGCGGTCGAAGCGCTTGGCGGTCGGATCGCGCCGTGGATCTGCCGAGTAGATGCCGTCCACCTTCGTGCCTTTGAGTAGCACATGCGCGCCGAGTTCGATGGCGCGCAGCGACGCGCAGGTATCCGTCGTGAAGAACGGGTTGCCGGTACCCGCGACGAGGATGATCACGCGCCCCTTTTCGAAGTGGCGCAGCGCGCGCGCGCGGATGAATGGCTCCGCCACGCTCGGCACGTGGATTGCGCTCAGCACGCGGCTCTCGACACCGAGGGACTTCAGCGCCTCCTTCAGTGCGAGACCGTTGATGACCGTTCCGAGCATGCCCATATAGTCGGCCGTCGACTGGTCAAAGGAACCGTCCGCAGCGAGGCGCGCGCCACGGATGATGTTGCCGCCACCAACAACGACCGCGAGTTCGATCCCGTCCTGCACCGCTGAAGCAATCTCTGCCGCAATTGCCTGCAGTTCGCCAGGATGAATGCCGAACGATCCTTCGCCCGCGAAACTCTCGCCGCTGATCTTGAGAAGCACGCGCACGCGCTCCTTGCTCGAGTCCTTGCCACCGTTTCCAACAGGGAGCGCCATGTGCGCAAGACTACAATCGGTGGGGAGGATCCGCCGTGCGAGCGGCACGCCACCGATGCCCAACGAACACGAAGAACCAACGGCCCAGCGCAGGGTGTCCTGGATCTGGGTCGGGCTCGCAGTGTCGCTTCCGCTCCATGCGCTGCTCCTCGCGATTCTTGCGCTCTTTGAAGTTCCCATCGGCGTGCCGCAGGCGCGCGCGGAAGCGGAGGTGGAGTACACGCTTCTCGATTTGCAGCCGCTGGAAGTGGCGCCCGATGCAACAGTCGCAGGCGGCGAAGTGTCGCCAGAGATTCGTCCCGCGGGCGAGGACAGGAGTGCGTCGGACCCGACCCAGTTCGGATTGCCCGATCCCACGGGAAACGAGCGTGGTGATTCGGATGCCGTGCAAGCGGGAGCCGAGGGGCTGTTTTCCTCTGGTGGCGGCGGCGGCAGCGGTGGACTCGGTGAGGGGAGCGGTGCGGCGACCACGTTCTTCGGCGTGAGCGGGCGCGGGCGGCGCTACGGCTATGTCGTCGACAAGTCAGGTTCGATGGGTATGCAGGGCCGCATGCAACGCGCGAAGGATGAGATCGTTCGCAGCATTTCTGCGCTGCCGGACTTCGCCTCTGCATGCATCACGCTTTTCGATGACAACTTCACAACGCTCGACCGCGAGCGTGGGTTTCTGAAGTGCCGTGACGACACTGTCACTCGGTATCGACAGTGGATTGAGCAGGTCGCGCAGGGCGGCGGCACGAATCCAGTCCCCGCATTCGTGTTTCTCTTTTCAAGGCCTGAGCGCCCCGACGTCGTGTTCTTTATGAGCGATGGCGAGATTCCGCCAGATGCGGCAGATGAGATTCTTCGGCTCAATCGTCGCGGTCCCAACACGGTGATTCACTGCATCGCGTTCGGACAGGCAGCAGCGACCGCACCACTGCGGCGGATCGCATCGGAGACGGGCGGAACATTCACCGTTGCCACGCCTGGAGGTGTGCAGTGAACGCCACGTGTCGATTGATGCGGCAGTCATTTGCATCGGCGAGCGCGCTCGCGGTCGTGTGTGCGGCCGCGTTTGGCGATCGTGTGACGATTGAATTGCGCGATTCACTTGGGCGCCAAGAGGTCGAGACCATCCGCGAGGATGCGGATGGGATGACGGTGCGCTCGAGTGATGGAAAGACCGTCATCGAGAGGGCACTGCGCTGGGATCAGATCCGCGCCGTGGAGGGGGGGACCGCTTCCCCACAGCGTGCCGAGTGGCTGGCGTCGGGCGAGCAGCTTTGGCGGGCGCGCACTCGGCTTGCGCGCGGGGATCTTGTTGGGGCGCGTCGTGCGTTCACCAACGCGAAGGCACTCTTGCAAGCTCAGACGAATGCGCAGGCGGGCTTGCAGCGGTTGATGGCGCTTGAGGGGCTCGCGCGGACTTCAGCGGTGGTGCCCGATGATCCGGAGCGCGTGGCACAGGCACTCGAAGCCGCGGCACTGCGAAGTCAGATCGGCGTGCTCGACAGGTGGCTCACGGGCGGAGATGCGTTTGATGCGCGCAGCGGATTGATGTTGGCGGTTCCGCCTGCATGGATTGATGCCAAGCGTGCGGCGGCGGCCGGTGCTGCGTTGGACACTGCCGCGGCGCGCGCGCGTGGGGCGCAGGATCAGATCGCCGCGGCCATCCTTGAGAGCGCTGCGCGAATCGCCTCTGCCGAGGCAGGAACGCCGCGGTCTGCGGCAGTGGGTTCGAAGACAGCCACCCCGCCAGGGTCGCTTCGCAAGGGCAGGCAACTGATCGATCTTTGGGCGGATGCGCTCAGCGACGATGAAGCGGCACGCAAGCGCGCCCGTCAAGGGCTCGCGCAGATGGAGCGTTCGGAGGATGGCGCGCTTCGCCTTCTTGCGATCTACGCGCAGGGCCGCAGCCTGGCGCTCGAGAACGATCCCGAAGAAGTACGGCGCGGAGTCGGCAAGATGCTGCTCATCCCCGCTGCGTATGCGGACGAAATCCCAGCGCTGACGGATGCGGCGCTCGCGCAATCTGCGGATGCACTTGCGCGGATCCGCGACGATGTATCCGCCGGGACGCTGCGTGCGGCACGCGCAGACATGCAGGAACGGTTTCAGGAATCACGACCAGTTGAAACAGGAGACACTCCGTGACTTTTTTCAAGTACATCGAAGGCGGCGGCGTCATCGGCTATCTCATCCTTGCACTCAGCATTGCGGCGGTTGCGTTTGCGCTTCCCGCAGTGCTTCGAACCCGTCGAGACAAACTTGTGCCGCCGACCCAAGTGGACGATCTGCGCATGCAGGCCGACGCGGGTGACTTTCAGGCGGTGCTGGAGCGCTGTCAGGGTGACGAGGGCGATACTTTCCTCGGCCGGATTGCAGCCGCCGGGATTTCGCGCTCTTTCCGCAGCCCGCTTGGGGGACTTGAAGCTCGCGCCGCGATGGAGGATGCGGGGGAAGACGAGACGGCTCGGCTGTTCCGAGTGATCGACCCGTTGGCGTTGATCGCAAGTGTCGCGCCGCTGCTCGGGCTGCTTGGCACGGTGCAGGGAATGATCGGAGCGTTTGAGACAGTGGCAGGAACCGCAGCGCGATCGAGTACCTACTACGAGACTCTTGCGGCCAACATCAGCATCGCTCTGATCACGACGTTCCAGGGGCTCGTGGTGGCGATTCCCTGCGTCATGGTGCACTCGTGGCTGCGAGGGCGGATCGATCGTGCCGCATCCGATGCTGGCAGAGCACTTGAGCCGCTCGCCACATCGCTCGAGAGGGTCGGTACGGATCTCGCCGCAGCACCGCGTGAGGGAGAGTTGGTTCGATGAAGATTGGCAGGCGCCGATACGGAATGGTGGCGCTCGACATGACGCCGATGATCGATGTCGTGTTTCTGCTGCTCATCTTTTTTCTTGTGACGGCGCAGATGTCCGAAATGGCATCGACCCCCGTCACGCTGCCTGAGCAGCAGGGCACTGAGCAAGAGTCAGAAGGGGCAATCGGACTCGTCGTGAACCTCGATGCAGCGGGAGTGATCGTGGTGGGGAGCGATGCATTTGAGCCGGCGGGACTGATTGACTTGGCAAAGGATGCACTCTCGCGCGATCCGACTGCAGTCCCCGTCGTACGCGCTGATCGTCGAGCGCCCGCTGCGCGTCTGAATGAAGTCGTTGAGGGACTTCGAAGTGGCGGTTGTCGCGCCGTGCGCGTGGCGACGACCCGTCCCAAGGAGTTGCCATGAAGATCGGTGATCGTTCGCGGCGGGCGGTGCATGGGCCGATCTCACTCAGCATGACAAGCATGATCGATGCGGTGTTTCTGCTGCTCTCCTATTTCATCTTCACAACCATGGCAGGGGAGCAGGAGTCGCATCTCACCGCCGATGTCGCAGCGATGCGCCCGGGAACCGGTGCATCTGCGCTGAGCCCACAGATCGTGGAGGTGCAGTCTGACGCCGAGGGATCAGTCTTTCGAATCGGTGCGAATCAAGTGCGTCAGCGCGACCAACTCGCTGCAATCCTGAAGCAGTTGCCGCACGAGCCAGGTGTGGTGGTTCGAGTGCACCGCGGTCCCGATGTGGCGGCGGTCGCCGCAGCGATGCAAGCCGCACAGGATGCTGGCTTTGAGAAGGTGTCTTATGTCGCGGCGGGCAAGTGAACGCCTGCTCACATTCCTCTCTCTGGCGCGCGTGCGCTTGGCGGCGTGGTTCGCTCTTCGCGTCTGTGCGTTGAGCATCGTCGCGAGTACGCCAATGGCGCGCGCGCAGGATGAGGCGCAACCCGCCTCCGAGAGTGCGCTCCTTGCGGACTGGCTTGCGCAGGCTGGACTCGATGAGGTACTCGCGGTCGTACTCGATGAGCAGGTGCGAAAGGCGGGCGTATCGAGCCCCGCTGCCACGGCGAGGCTTGCTGAGGTGTATGTACGGCTTGCGGCCGCGGCGAGTGACGAGGAGAGGGTCGCGGACCTGCGACGACGTGTGGAGCGATTTCTCCTGCGCGAAAAGGTGGCGCAGCAGTTCCGCCTGCGGTTGGCGATCGGTCGTGCGGACTACCGCATGGCGCTTCGAGGGATTGAGCGACTGCGTCAGGGCCAGGGCGATCCGGAGTCGCGTGCACAGACCATCGCATCGCTTGAGCAGGCGCGCATTGGTTTCGTGCGCATGGGTGAACAGCTGGCGAGTGAGGTGGAGGAGCTGCGGACTCGCATGAACGGTTCCGATGATGCGCAGCGCATCGGGTTGATGGCGCAGATCGACGAGAACCGTGATCTTCTACTCGGTGCGCGTTTCCTCGAGGCATGGTGCGGATATTGGCTGGTGTGGATGGATCGCCCAACGGCTTCATCGCAGGCGGCGACCGTGTCCGACTGGCCGCAGCGCGCTCAAAGAAGCCTCGCAGCATGGGCAGATTTGCTCGAGACGGGCAAGACGAATCCTGAGCCGACCGACTGCTCGCTCGATCTCATGTCGGAGGAGTACTACGCGCAATCTGTTCTTGGGATGGCGCTCGCGAAGTCACTGACGAGCGGTTGGGATGCATCGGCTCCATGGTTCGCACTCTTGGACAAGCCTGGAGTGTGGCCGGGATTGGCTGACCATACGGACTGGCAATTGCATGCGATGATCGATGCAGGTGCCTTTGAGCAGGCCCGCGTATTCGCCTCGCAGTCGCAGTCGGCGCTGGCCGCGAGCGCGCTCGCGGGTGCTGCCATGCGCGCGGTGCAGGAGAGCCGTGGCGAGAATGCTGATGCGATGGGGCTCGCGCGATCCGCGATTCAGATCGCTGCAAATCGAGGCGACTTTGGCGCGATTCGGCGATTGACGCGACGCATTCCCGCTCTCGCGCGCGGGGGCGATTTCGCAGCAAGTCTCGCGCGCGGTATTGACTTGTACGACAAGGGGCGTTCCACTTCGGTGGAGACGGAACGGCGGACAACGCTCGATGCGGCGGCTCGCGAACTGCGCGCAGCGCTTGATGGAAGTGGGACGGAGCAGGCGGTGAGTACGGCAGTGCGAGAACTGCTCGCGTGGTCGCTGCTCGGGGCGGGGAAGCCATGCGAAGCGTCTGAGTCCTTCGGGCTTGCTGCAGCCCAATCATCGGGGAACAAGGCGGATGAGGCTTTGTGGATGGCCGTGCAGAGCGGCTGCAGCGCCGCATGCAAGAGCGTGTCGGGCGGTGGTGCGCGATGCGTTTCGCTCGCTCGCGAGTATCTCGCGCGCTTCGAGCTCGGCAATCATGCGTCGAGTGCCGCCGCGATTGTCGGAGAGTCTGAAGGTGCCGAGCGAGACGATGCGCTCGTGGAGCGATTGCTCGAAGACACGATTCGCGGGGGCGTTGCTCCGCAGGTCCGCGAGACTGCGGCGCTGCTGCTCTATCGGCGGTTCCGCGGGTCAGACGGAGTGCGCCGTGTGCAGGAGGCGCGTCGACTGCTTTCGATCGAACCCGTCGCACCCGAGCGCTGGCCGCCGGAGAGTGTCGATCTGGTTCTGCGGCAGCAGCTCGAGGCTGCACTGGACCCTGTGGTGCTCGAGCGCGAGCAGGCCCGAGAGATTCTTGCGCGTGTCGCAACGAAGTTCGCAGAAGGGAAGGAACCCGCCGCGATTCGCGCGGAGTTGGCGCTGCGGAGGCTCTCGCTCGCCGTCGCGGACCGCGACCGAGAGGGGATGCAGCGCGCGATCGACAGCGTTCGTCGTGCGGGCGATTCGCCGTGGAGAGGCATCGCCGAGACCACGTTGACTCGCGGTGCGGAGGCACTGCTGTCTTCTCCCTCCATCCGAATCGCCGAGGCGGTGGAGTTGCGTGGGGCCATCGTCGCTGCGCGAAGGCAACTCATGACTCTCGCCCTTGCATCGAAGGATCCTGCTCGAATCCAGAGTGCAGAGGTGCAGGTGGGCACTTCGCTCCTCGATTGTGCGCGCTCGCTGCGCGAGGCAGCAGCTGAGGGAAGCGCGGTTCCACCTGGATTGAATGCGCAATCTCTCGCGCGCGAGGCGCTCGATGTGGCAAAGGCCATCCTCAAGCAACGACCTGATGATGCGCAGGGATTTGCCATGCTTGCGGACGCTGCGATCGCGTGCGGTCAGTTTGATGTCGCCTTCGAGGCGCTCGGTCGGCTCGTGGGGTCGCTCCCTTCCCGTTCGGACGAATGGTTTGAACGCAAGGCGGATTTGTGTGAACTGCTCGCGCAACAGAACCCCGACGAGGCACGCGCGATCCTTCGGCAGCACATGGTGCTGATTCCCGACTGGGGACCGGGCAAGGCAGGGCAGCGCTTGGCGCAAGTTGCGCAGCAACTCGGTGTCACTGCGGGGAAGTCGCCATGAGTGCAGCACGGCGACTGCTTCGGATGCCGCTGTCGTGTGACGACTATGCGCTTCTTGGTGTGCGGGTCGGCGCGAGCGGTGCGGAAGTGACGGCCGCACTTCGCACTCGTTTGCGCGCGGTCGACGAAGAGGTTGGCGTTCCACCGGATATGGTGTTGAACGCCCGCCGCGAGCTGCAGGATGCGGTGCGTCGAATTCTGCTTGCACCCGCCGCTGCGGGTGTCCAATCGACCCTTGGGTCGCATCCAGTCTCCGGGCCCCGAACCGATGTGCGAGTGGTTGCGCTCGGTCCCGTGAGTTCCCCGCCTCAGCCCGCGACCGATCTGATTGCGGCAATGATTCTGCTGCGCCGTGATCGCCGCCGTGCGCATTTGCACGTGGCGCGTCTGCTTGCAAAGCGGCCATCGCTTGGCGTGCTTCGATCGGGCAGTGCGCGTGCTGTCGAAGCCCGAGTGGAGGCGATCAGTCACCAGCAGCTCCCCCTTGGTGAAGTGGATGCACCGCGCATTCGCCGAGCAAAGTGGCTGCTGCCGCTGCTTGTGATTGGGTCAATCATTGGACTCATTGCCGAGGTGATCGTGCTGCGGGGCAAGCTGTTTGATGCGCAGCAGAGCGCTGCGGAAGTGGCGGCAGCACGGCGTACATCTGCAGAGGATGCGCAGCGTGCGCACGAGCAGGAGATGGAAGGTCAGCGATCACCTCGGAAGGAGACGATGAGTCCCCCGAAGGCTTCGACAGTGTCTGCGGCACAGGAGGCGCCTGTTGGCATGCGCGATGAGCCGCTGCCCCAAGGGAAGATCGAGCCACCCGTACCGCGTGCGAACGAGGCGGGCCGTCTGCTTCGCGACCGTTGGCAGCGAACTGCGCGTGCCGTGTTTGACATCGATGTTGATGCGCTGCGGAGCGACCGTGACCCTCTCGCTGAGCCGCTTCGGCAGTTGATCGCGCTTGAACGCATGCTTGCCGTTCATCACGTTGCTGTGCAGTTGGAGGCGGGGCAGGACCGTAGTGCGCAATCGCTGCTCGACACGCTGCCCACCGATGCGGTCATCAAGGTTCCTGCGATGCCGACGCCGCGTGCGAGGAACAGCAGTGCGGATGATGGACAACTGAAGAAGGCGCTCGAGCAGCAGCGCGGGGGGAACGATGCGCGCCTCGCTCTGCTTCGTTCCTATCGAACGAGACCTGAGCCCGCGGGGCCTCTCGATGCGCGAGTGCTCGTGCAGGAGGCACTGCGGGGACCATCGCGGGGAAGTCGGACGCTTGCGCAAGCGATCCTTGTCGATCGCGGCTCCGATGCGCTCGATGTGCTTGAGGCGGTGGACGAGCGCTTCCATGAGTGTGTGACGGATCTTTCGCTGCAGCCGATGATCCGCGTACTCAGCGGAGTGGATCCGGCTGGCGCGGGCGGGGCAGTTGCGGCTCGTGCGGCGCTCGTGCGGCGCATTCTTGAGATGCGAGGGTCTCGGATGTCGCAGCTTGATGATGCGGTCCGCGAAGTGACGATCCGTCTCGCGAAGACGCGCGGACTGACGAATGTTGAAAGGATGGACCCTGTCGATGCACTCCAGATGCTCGGAACGCGCGGTGGAACCGCGAAGGCAACTGTCCGTGTGCAGACGCAGCGGGTTCTTGCGACCCTCGTGCAGACTGGCACGGTGCTGCTGCATGGACAGGCTGCACTTCTGGAGACTCGGCGTCCCGCAGACCGAGAGCGGATTCGAGCGGTGATCGATCGCGCGCAGTCCGATCGGCGCGAGAGTGCCAGTGCGCTCGGGCAAGCGCTCGTGAACGCACGCGCGCTGCTTGAACTCGATGCGCTGCAACTTGGAGCGACACGGCTTCGTGGCGAGCGAACCGATCCGATCACCACGCTCATGGACTACGCGTGGGATCGACCGCTTGAGTCTGCCCTGCAAGATCGATGGGCATCACGACTTGGACAACTCGATCCGCAGCGACCGGACGCATACTTTTTCCTCGCCGAGGAAGTCGCAGATTCGGACAGTTCGCCGAGCGCCGCACGGCTTGCCGCGCAGCTCTATGCACTCGCCGCGACGCTCAATCCATCTGCGTATGCCGCATCGAGCGCGCTCGCGCTCGCTGCGCTGCAGCCCAAGACTCCAGCGGGCATCACAGCGGCTGCGGAGTGGAGCGCTGCGGCACGGCGTTGGAGCCAAGCGCGGACTGCGGCGCTTGATCCCTCGTTGTCCGACCCGTCTGCAGCCAGCCTTGTGGCACGGCAGGGGGTTGTCGATGTCATCACCAGCATTCGCCGCGGACTTGGGCGTAAGGCGATGGAGCGCCTGAAGATTGATGCGGTTCGTTCGCTCTTTGACCGCGTCATGTTGAGCGTGCCGGGCGGACCTGCGGCGGTTGAGCAGTTGGCGCAGCAGCATGTGAACGCGACGCCGCCCACACTCGACCTGCCCGTCGAACAGGCGCTGCTCGGCATCGAACTTTCACTTCTGGCACCCGATCGGCGTCGGTGGTCTGACGCGATCCTGCTCGGTGGCGATGCGCCCATCTCGGATGCGCGACTCGGCAGCGCTTCGGAGGTATTCGGTGCAGATCCGCAGCGAAACAAGTGGAGCCCTGCACAGGGCTGGACTGCACAGCCCTTGCAGTCGATGCCGCCCCCCTGATGCACCGAAGCGGTGCTCTGCAAAAGTCAGCGCAGCGCCTGATCGAGATCCTCGATCAGATCCTTCACCTCTTCGATGCCGACGGAAAGTCTGACGAGCGAGTCGCTGATGCCAAGTTTCGCGCGCTCATCCGCTGGAACGCTTGCATGCGTCATGATCGCGGGGTGCTCGATCAGGCTCTCGACACCACCGAGACTCTCAGCGAGCGCAAAGACACGAACGCGCTCAAGAAAGCGACGGCTCTCTGCGATGCCGCCGCGCAGATGGATCGTGATCATGCCGCCGAACGCGGGTTCGCCTGCAAGCCGCATCTGCCGAGCGGCGAGCGCATGATGCGGGTGCGACGGGAGGCCTGGATAGACAACGCGTTCCACAGCGGCGTGCTTTTCGAGATGGCGTGCGATCTGCATCGCGGAGGTGCAGTGCCGATGCATGCGCACGGCAAGCGTCTTGACGCCGCGGAGCGCGAGATAAGCGTCGAAAGGGCCGAGCACGCCGCCAATGGCGTTCTGCATGAACCGAAGTCGCTCTGCCAACGCTGGGCGAGATGTCACGAGACAACCGCCGACCACATCGCTATGCCCACCGAGGTACTTGGTGGCTGAATGCATCACGATGTCAATGCCCTGCTCAAGCGGGCGCTGCAGCATCGGTGAAGCGAAGGTGTTGTCAACAACCGTGATCGCACCACACGCCTGTCCGAGGCGAGCGAGCGCCTGCACATCAACGATTTTCAGGGTGGGATTCGATGGTGATTCAGCCCAGATCATCGCAGGGCGTGCTGCCATGACCGTGCGTTCAAGTCGCTCGGGATCACCGAGATCGGCGAAAGTCACTTGCAGTCCCTGCGATCGCCGGCGGACACGTTGCAGCAAGCGGTTTGTGCCGCCGTAGACATCATCCATGCAGAGCACGGTGGCGCCCGCATCGAGTAGTTCAAGGCAGGTGCCGATCGCAGCCAGACCGCTCGCGAACGCAAAGCCCCCACAAGTACGGTCCTCTGCCTCTGTCAGCCCGCTCGACTCGAGGTTCGCAATGGAGCGTTCAAACGCGAAGCGTGTGGCGTTGTGACTGCGGGAATACTCGTAGCCCTTGTGGACACCCGGCGACTCCTGGATGAAAGTCGACGAGGTGTAGATCGGCGGCATCACGGCTCCCGTGGTCGGATCCGGCGACTGCCCTCCATGGATGCAGCGGCTCTCAATGCCAAGCTTCGGGTGCCCGTGCGCGCTTGACGAACGATCGTGGGATGTCATGCGGACAGGGTACCCCTCCGCGCAAAATCAGGACCATGCGATCGCGCCGCCGACTCACATGCCGCACGGGAAGCACTTCCACGAAGCGCTTCCAACGATCAGCGTCAGAACGGAATGTCCTCATCGCCCGTTGGCGTGTGGCTGTCGTTCGCGACAGATGCCGCTTTGCCGGCGCCAGCCCCGCGCGCTCCGCCTTCGCCTGCCGGACCACCGATGAATTGGAAGTTCTCGATGACCACTCGCATCTTGGAGCGCTTGGAGCCGTCCTTGTCGGTCCACTGGTCGAGCTTGAGCCGACCTTCCACAAAAACTGGGCGCCCCTTTGACAGGTACTGCTTCATCACTTCAGCCGTACGCCCCCAAGCTTCGCAGTCGACAAAGGTCGTCTCTTCTCGATCCTCGCCTTCCTTCGTTCGGTAGCGACGGTTCACCGCCAGCCCAATCTCTGCCACCTGCTGCCCACCCGTGATGCTTCGAAGCTCCACGTCGCGTGTCAGGTTGCCCATCAGAAAAACCTTGTTGTAACTCGCCATCGTTCTGTCCTCCTGCGCCCGATCCTAGCTCCTTCCCGCCCCGTACCAAGAAACAGGGAAGAATTTCCTACAGCGGGTTGTCTCCCATGCCACAGCCTCGGGCTGTCAGCACCGAGCGCGAGGAGGTTGCAGCCCCTTTGAGACGCCCGAAGTCACTCGAGCGGCGGGGCAGGGGCCTGTTCCCCCTCGCCCTCGGCACCCTCTGGCGCTTGACGGCGTAGTTTCGCCTCAAGCGCAAGCTTCGCCTGCCCCTCGGCATCCTTCATCTGCTCGGGCGAGAGATGATCGGCGCGAACAATCAGCGCACGGAGCATGCGCTCCGACAGGTTGCAGTCGCGCTCGATCAACGCCACGATCGATGGAGGAGCGTTGAAGTAGGCAAGGAAGTAGACGCCTCGCTTGTTGCCGCGGATGTCAAAGGCAAGCTTGCGCTCATCCCACTTCACGAGACTGACAATGTCGCCGCCATGGCGGGTGATCGACTCGCGAACATGCTCTGTGGCCGCATCGAGGTCGGCGGTGACTGACTGCGGGAAGAGGAAAAGCCCCTCGTATTGACGGGTGGCGGACGATGTGGTGGTAGCAGACATGGATACTCCTTCAGAAAAAGTGCTGGTCTCGCAATGATGTTGGTCAGGAAACGATGTTGGTCAGGAAACGATGACGGATCTTTGATCGCGCTCGGTGCGCGGTGAGTTGTGTGAAGAGTTCGTGGAAGAGTTGGTGTTCAAGATTTGTCGAGCGTTTCCGAAGCGGTCGCTGCTCTCTTGTTGAACAGGTTCATGCTGGCTGTCATGCCGTCGCGGCACCACGCCTCGCATGCGGCGGCAGCCTGATCGAAAGACTCCTCCGCCACGGGCTGCTGCTCGGGCGAGAACCGACCAAGCACATAGTCCGCAGATGGCATCG
>JBJTUC010000106.1:0-44769 GCA_046080505.1 Planctomycetota bacterium | reverse complement strand
TTTGAGAGGGCGGATGATGGCGTCCTGCTTCTTGCGGGGCTCAAGCATCGTGGAGGGACGACTCGCCCCGACTGCGACCTGCAGGTGTGGGCCTTCGAGCGAAGCGGGGTTCGCTTGGTGCGCTCGACGCACTACGGAATGGCGCGCGGGATCATGGTGGCGGACTTTGCGGGTTCCGGTCAGCCGATGATCGGCGTGATGGGCACCTATGAGGGCGGTCCGCTCGGGCGAGTGATGCCGCTCGATGACTCGATCATGCTTGCTGATTCTGACGGCAGCTGGGTGGCAGATGTTTCACTGGAGTCGAGGAACCAGTACCAAACTCCAGCCATCGCCATCATTCCAGCGCACGGTGTCGTGATGTTCGATCAAGAGTCGCTGTCGATTCGCGGAGGAGGGCCTGGTCGAATGCCGCTCGCGACGCTGTCCTTCCGGGGACGGATCGATCCCGCGCAGCAGATGCGTTCGAATGCGAGCGGTATCGGCACACGCGCGGTGGCGCGTGTGGGTGGTGGTTGGGTCGCGGCTGGACCACAGCAGTGGAACTCTGGCGTCGGGTTCAGTCCGACGCCCGCCATCATCGGTCTTGGTTCCTCGCCGTACGCGGACTTTGTTCGCATCGACTGGTCCGATGGCGTTGTGCAGACCGAGCCGAAGATCGCGGCGGGCGCGCACACCATCGTGGAGACGCAGCGGCAGATTTCCAGTTGCCCAGTCATCTTTGCGTGGGATGGCAGTCGCATGCGCTTTGTGACGGACTGTCTGGGTGTCGGGGGACTTGGGTATCTCGCGTCGGTGCAGCGTGCTGCGAGCGGTGATCTGGATCCTGTGTACGCGCCGCCGCGTCCGCAAGAGCGAGTGGCGCTTCCTGCGGATGCGCTCGTGGAACGCGGTGGGCGATTCCTGCTTTCGCTCGCGGAGCCGATGGAGGAGATGACAGCGCTCGATGCCGCAGCACTGCACTTTGTGGATCTGCCTGAGGGCTGGCGGATGGCACTCGATGAACGCATGGGCATCTCGGATCCGCAGCCAACAGGCGATGTTCTTGCCTATCGCCGCAGTGCGAAGCCGATTCGGTGCGAGGCGTACTACGGCGCGTCTGCAGATGCTGCGGTGCGCGCCGATCAGACAGCGCAGACTGCACAGGTAGACGGCGTTGCTGCCGACCCAGGCGTGATCGATCCGCGCTTCATCGGACGAACGCGCGAGCCATTCGCGCTGCAGTTCGACTTTGGCTGCGAGCTCGCAGATGGTGCGGGTGGATCCGATGGTGTGCGGCCTGTGCTGCTGCTCGATGGGTGGGTCGAGTATCCCTATTGCCAGACGAACTTCGCGATGTGGCAGGCGAACGCCACGCTCGATGCGCCGACTTTCGAGGCGCTTGACCCAGCAAGCGGATCATGGGTCACGCTGGTGGCGCACTACGGTTACCCGGCTGGCATGCCGCGGCAGGCCGCGTTCCCACTGCCGCGAGAGCAGTTGCCGCGCGGCGCGCGTTCGCTGCGGATTGTCACCAACCATGAGTTGTATGTGGACGCCGTGGAGTTGGCATGGGTGGAACCCTGTCCGCAGATGCGCGAGCACACGGCGCCGCTGATGGCTGCTGCGGTGCGCGACAGTGGCTTCGCGCAGCGGTTGCCAACGGAGCAGCGGCGACCTGAGTATGACTGGCAGCGGCGCGTTCCACTGTGGGATTGTCGCAAGCAGAATGGCTGGTACACGGCCGTGGGCGTGGACTGCGTGCCGCTCTTGAGCGAGGTGGATGATGCGGTGGCGATCTTCGGTGCGGGCGAGGAAGTGGAACTGGCCTTCGAAGCGGCGCTCCCGCCTTTGGAGCCTCAGTGCAGCCGCTTCGCGTTTTTGGAAGTGCACGGCTGGTGCAAGGACATGGACTTCTTGACGCGCGACGGTCAGACGATCGAGCCGCTGCCGCGCCGCGGCGTGGCGGACGCGGGCGCGCTTCCAACCGCTGCCGCAGCTACGGCAGCCGCCGCCAACGCGAAGCGCGAGTCGCTGCACCGCCAATTCAATACCCGTTACGAAGGCGGACGCTGAGGGAATTTGCCGCCGAACGCCTAACATTTGAATCGTGGAAACGCAGCGCCCAGTCCTGACGCCGGCACTGCGCTGGCTTGTGCGCGGACTGATGGTCGGCTTCGCGCTTCTTGGCGTGAACTCCGCGTATCTCTTCAGTGTCTCGACGGCGGGGCGCGTGACCAGCGAAGATCAGCAGACCGTCTTCTCGCTGTGGATGTTCCTTGTGCATGTCGTAGTGGGGCTCGCGCTGGCGATTCCGTTTCTGTGGTTCGGTGTGCGGCACTTCGTGTTGGCGCGGCCGCGCCCCAACCGAACTGCGCAGCGGCTTGGAACGACCGCGTTCATCGCAGGCGTTGCCACGCTCATCACAGGTCTGCTGCTGCTGCGTGTCGATGGATGGGAACTGCCGGGTGTCTTGCGATCGACCGTGCCGCGGAGCGGCGTGCTCTGGATGCATGTGATCGCGCCGATCGTGCTTGTCTGGATGTTCCTGCTGCACCGGCTTGCGGGTCCGAGGATTCGCTGGCGCATGGGCGGTGGGCTGCTGCTGCTTGCTGTGTGCGCGGGCGGGGTTGGGTTCATCCTGCATGGCTCGCTGACGGGTCGTCAGCGCGAGACGATGCCCGTCTCTGGCACGAGCTACTTTGAGCCGTCGCTTGCCCGCACCGACAGCGGCGGCTTCATTCCAGCGTCGAGCCTGATGCAGAACGAAGAGTGCCTCGTGTGTCATGCCGATGTGCACGCTGCATGGTCGCGCTCTGCGCACGCCGCGAGTTCGTTCAACAATCCGCTCTATGCCTTCAGCGTTCGCAAGACGCGCGAGCATGCGATGGCGCATGATGGCTCCGTGCAGGATGCGCGTTTTTGTGCGGGCTGCCATGATCCCGTCCCGTTCTTCACAGGCGCTTTCGAGGATCCCAAGTGGGACGACCCGTCCTACGACGCAGCGCATGATCCGGTCGGTCGTGCAAGCATCACCTGCAACGCGTGCCATGCGATCACTGCGCTCGGTTCGCCGCGCGGCAACGCCGACTATGTGATCGGGCAGCCTGCGGAGTATCCGTTCGCGGGCAGCAGCAACTCCTTTCTGCGCTGGGTGAACCACCAACTGATCCGTGCGCGTCCTGCGCTGCACAAGCGCACGTTCCTGAAGCCGGAGGTCCACCGTACGAGCGAGTTCTGCGGCGCATGCCACAAGGTGCATCTGCCCGAGGCGCTGAACGACTATCGCTGGCTTCGCGGGCAGAACCACTATGACTCGTTCCGCCTGAGTGGCGTTTCGGGGTTTGGTGCGCAGAGCTGGTACTACCCCGCGCGCGCGGAAACGAACTGCAACGGCTGTCACATGCAGCCGCAGCCGAGCAGCGATCCGAGTGCCAAGCCGCGCGGTGCGGATGGTGTGCTCGCTGTGCTCAACCATGGGTTCCATTCGGGGAATCCTGCAACGCCCGTTGTGTCCGAACTGTGCAGCATGGACGAGGTGCTGCCCGCATGCGAGGCGTTCAACGAGGGTGTGATGCGCGTGGATGTGTTTGGCATTCGTGACGGCGGTGAGATTGATGGCGCGCTGACTGCGCCGCTGGCCGCCGAGGGACCTGCGCTTGTTCGCGGTCGTCGCTATCTGCTCGAAACGGTCGTGCGGACACTGCGCATGGGACATGAGTTCACGCAAGGCACTGCCGACAGCAACGAGGTGTGGTTGGATGTGGAAGTGGAGAGTGGCGGGCGCATGGTGGGGCGCTCGGGTGGTATCGATGCGGCGCGGCGCGTGGATCCTTGGAGCAAGTTTCTAAATGCGTATGTGATCGACCGCGAGGGGAACCGCATCGAGCGGCGCAACCCAGAGGACATCTTTGTGACGCTCTACAACCATCAGATACCGCCTGGCGCCGCGGATCTGACGCACTTTGCCTTCGAGGTTCCTGCGGATGCGGGGGACTCACTTCGGGTACGCGTGTCGCTGCGCTACCGCAAGTTCGATGCGACCTACTGGGCGGCGGTCTATGGCAGCGATTCGGTCAATCCGCTTCCTGCGATGACGCTTGCGAGCGATGAGGTGACATTCGCCGTGGCGGATGCGCCGAGGAGCGCGGTGCCTGGTGGCGCGGCGCCGACTGCGCAGGCGTTCCCCGAGTGGCAGCGCTGGCACGATTACGGCATCGGGCTCTTTCGTCAGGGTGAGCGCGGTGGATCCAAGGGCGATCTGCGGCAGGCCGATGCTGCATTCGCTGAGGTGGAGCGTCTCGGGCGTGTGGAGGGCACGGTCGCGCGGGGTCGTGTGGCGCTGCGCGAGGGTCGACTCGACGACGCAGCGTCGCTGCTTCGTGCCGCATCGAGCGGGGATCAGCCCGCGTATCCGTGGACGGTGCATTGGTTCAGTGCGCTGGTGAATCGCCAGCAGGGTGCGCTGCAGGCAGCGCGGAGTGATCTGGAGTCGTTGGTGCGTTCTGCCTATCCGCTCGCAATCGAACGCGGATTCGACTTCGGCAAGGATGATCGTGTGCTTGTTGAGCTTGGGAATGTGCTGCTTGAGCAGGCGACCGCTGCGGACCGCTCGGGGGATGGCGGTGCGCCGAGCGGCGGTGGGAATGAGTCGCCGCGTGCGCTGCGGGTGCGTGCGCTTGAACTGGCCGATGGCGCGCTCGCGCTCGATCCCGAAAGCGTTTCGGCGTGGTATCTGCGTGCGCAGGCTGCGCGGGATCTGGGCGACACCGCGGTGGCGGACCGCGCGCTCGAGCGTCACGGGTTCTTCAAGATCGATGACAACGCGCGCGACCGTGCCGTTCGCCTTGCGCGAGAACGCGACCCTGCCGCGAATCATGCGGCTGAGGCGATCGTGATTTACGACCTTCAGCGCGTCGGTCGTGCGGAGGGGGCGATCACGGACACGCCGAGCGCGAGCCGTGTGGATGCATCGGCGGCTGGGCGAGCGGAACTGCATGGCGCGCCACACCAGTGATGATGAGCGTCGGATGCAGCGTGCATTCAGCCGCTCGGTGGCGATCGCCGTGGCATGCGCTGCTGCGGTCGGGGGCGGCTGGCTGCTGCTGTCGATGCCGCGTGCGAAGCCAGCGGATGCAACGAAGCCGATCGGTCCTGTCGACGCCGCTGCGCCGCGCACGGAGCGCGAGCAGAAGATGCCCGCGCTGATCTTTTCCGATGTCGCGCGCGCGGCAGGAGTCGATTTCGTTCACACGACAGGGGCGAAGGGCGACAAGTTGCTGCCTGAGACGATGGTCGGCGGTGTTGCTGTGTTCGACGCCGATGGAGATGGCAGGCTCGATCTTCTCTTTGTGCGCGGCTGCGAGTGGACAGGGAAGTCATTTGAGTCGCCGCCAAAGTCGGGCGAGTCGAGCGTGGTGCTCTATCTGAACGAGACCGATCCGCGAACGCCTCGCGAGTGGTCGTTCCGCAGAGCCGATGGATGCGGACTCGACTGCGACATCTACGGAATGGGCGTGGCGATCGGCGACTACGACGGTGATGGGCGAGAGGATGTGTTTGTCACGGGCATAGGCCGCAACATTCTCTTTCGGAACGAAACGCGCATGTCTGCCGCTGATGCTGCTGCCGCACCCGATACTGGTGCGCCTCGCGCCGCACCGCAGTTTCGCGACATGACCGCAGCTGCGGGCGCCGATCCTCCGAGCGATCACCCGCGCTGGGGTACATCTGCCGGCTTCTTCGATGCCGATGGTGATGGCGATCTCGACCTGCTCGTTGCCAACTATGTGCGCTGGTCGCCGACCATCGACCGTGCAGTCGACTACCGACTTGCTGGCATCGGGCGCGCGTACGGTCCGCCCACTGGGTTCGAGGGGGACGATCCGCTCCTTCTGCGGAATCGCGGTGATGGCACTTTCGAGAACGCCACCGCCGATGCTGGCCTCGCCACGCGAACCACACTCGGTCGACCTGCCGACAAGGCGCTTGGGTTGTGCTTCATCGATCCGCAAGTCGATGGTGATCTCGATGTCGTGATCGCCAACGACACAGTCGCCAACAGGCTCTTTGTGCGGGGAAGCGCTGGACGATTCACTGATCAGTCCACGGCGAGTGGCATCGCCTACGACCGCAACGGTGCTGCCACAGGCGCGATGGGTATTGACAGCGCCTGGCTGCGTGCGTCCGCACAGCTATCCGGTGACGATCTGGCCGTCGCCATCGGCAACTTCGCGAACGAAGCTGATTCGCTGTTCGTGGCGCGCGGGCGTTCGCTGCTCTTTTCCGATGACGCCGTTGTCGAAGGGCTTGCCGCACCCACTCGGCTCGTGCTGACCTTTGGGCTGGTGCTCGTGGATCTCGATCTCGATGGTCGTTCGGACATTGCACAGGCGAATGGGCACATCGAGGATGAGATCGCACGCATTCAACCCTCCCAGACCCATGCGCAGCGCGGGCAGGTGTTCCTCAATCAGGGTGGCGCGGCGCCGTGTCTTGTGGAGGTTCCTCCCGCACGGCTCGGTGCGCTTGCGGATCCGAGGGTGGGGCGGGGGCTTGCGTTTGGTGATTTGGACGGCGACGGAGATGTGGATCTCGTGCTGACGCAGGCGGGTGGCGCCGTGGCGCTGCTACGCAACGATCAGGAAACGGGGAACCACTGGGTGTCGCTTCGTCCACGCTGCAGTTCCACGAAGTGGATCGGCGCGACGGTCGAGATTGAGCATGATGGACGCTTCCAGCGGCAGCTCATGACTCCGACGCGCAGTTACCTCTCGCAGAGTGCCGGTCCTATTGTGATCGGTCTTGGAAGCAGCACCAGCGTTCAGGCCATGCGGATTCGCTGGAGCGATGGCACGATGCAACAGATCAGCGTGAACGCCGTCGACCGCGTGATCGATCTCGTGCCTCCCGACCTGCAGGGAAACCCGCAGCGGCAGTCCAACTGACTTCGGCAAGCCGTATCAGTTGCAGTTGCCCCACGCGCTCAGCAGCATTGCCATGTCGCTGCCGTCGGTGGTGCCACTGCCATCAAGGTCGGTGATACCCGGCTGACCCCAACCCGACAGCACCATGGCAAGATCACTTCCGCCTGTTGCGTTGTCGCCGTCGATGTCGGTCGGGCAGGGTGTGACGCACTCCGTTCGAGTGATTCGCAGATCGTCGAATCCGCCCTCGAGAACACCGGCCGTTCCCAGATCGGCGATCGCCAAGCGCATGCGGAACGACTGCCCAGGTTGCCCAGCATCGCTGAGCAGCTTGACTTTCTGTTGCCACTGACCAGTGTTGCTCACATCGCGCTCGAGCAGGCTCCATGGTCCATTGTCGATCGACACCTGCACATCAAACGGATCGAGCGCAGTCGTGGTCGAGCAGAAGTACCACTTCCAGTAGGAGATCTGCACATTTTGCCCGCCATTGGTGAACGCTGGCGAGGTGAGGTAGGCGTACCCACCGTCCACATCGTGCTGCCCAGCAGTCTGTCCTGCGGTCGAGAGTTGGGTCACAAAGCAGCGAACGCCTGGCGCTGGAGTGTGATCATCCGCTGGCTCCGATTGGCTTCCAGAACTGACCGATCCGATCGGATCACCCACCTGCCATCCACCCCCTGTAAGGGCTGCATCGGCAGAGGCAGTCCAGCCCGTTGTTGCGCCTTCAAAGGTCTCGTCCACAATCACGACTGTTCCTGAAATCGTTGTGGGCGAGTAGAAAGTCGCTGGCGCGGTCGCGGGAGAGTTCACGACTGGGTTGCCGGTCGTGGTTGATGTCGCGGTGAGGTAGTAGTCGAGCTGTCCGCTGCATGTCGTGGCAGGCAGTCGCACCGTGTAAGACCCAGCGGTCGTACCGGCAATCAGCGGGGATGAAGACCATGCGCCACCGTTGATGCGCGAGACCAGCTGCGCCGAGTTCGCCACGATGCCGCCAACGTTTGCAGAGATAGTCACGGGGAAGTCGGTGGTCTGTCCGCGGATGATCTCGTTTGGACGCCCCGATGGGAATGCGTATGCCAGTGGAACGGGCGGATTGTTGATGAACACCTTCAGGCCCGCGCAGCCGCCCGTCACCATGTCGGGCCACTGGTCGCCGTTGATGTCGAACACGGCAATATCAAAGAGATTGGACAGGTCGGCGGTGGAGAGGATCAAGCCATCTTCATCGAGCAGTGCACTCGCCACGCCCGTGTTCTTGTAGATCTTGGTGCGGCGCCCCGATGATGGGCAGAACGGCCCAAGGTCCGCGTCAATGTCGGTCACGATGACATCGGTGCGACCGTCGCGGTTCAAGTCTCCCATCGAAATCGTGTTGCCAAACCATCCGCTTTCCGAGTCGGCGATCACGGTGATCGAATAGTTCGGCTGTCCCGTGCTGTCGTTCCCCGTGTTCAGGCAGTAGCGATCCTGCCCGTCATCCGCGACCACAAAGTCGAGCCGACCGTTGTTGTCTAAATCTCCGACATTCAGGCCGTATGGCGCGAGCCCCGGGTACACGGTCTTCAGTGACCAGGTCTGCCCGGGACCCGAGGGACCCGTGCGATTGGTGAGCACAGCGACATCTTGGCCTCCCGTCAGCGTGTTCACACGCATGACGTCCGGGAGTCCGTCGAGATTGAAGTCTCCCGCCATGCACATGTTGCCGAAGGCCGCCGCCAACTGCGTGGCGGTCATCTTCGTGCTTGTTGTGTCGTAGAAGTAGCCAGGGCCCGGACCGCCAGCGGTGTTTCCCCAGTTGTAAAGCAGCTTGTTGTCGTAGTCCTTCGCGGCATCTTCCGCCGGCGACTGCTGGCACTCGCCTGCGTCATTCGTGTCCCCGTCGTTGTTCATGTCGATGCAGATCGTGCCGCTCGTCTCGGGCGTGTCGTAGTCGACGAAGTAGAGGTCAACGAAGCCGTCACCATTGAAGTCGGCCACGGCGAGGTCGCAGAGGCGCGGGTTTGCGGTCGTGCCGTTCTTCGCTACAAGTGTCGGGATGCGCGAATCCTCAAAGCGGAATCCGCGCCAGTTGCCCTGCGCATCGTTGCCAAGGTTGCGATACACCCGCGGCTGACCAAGCATCGCGTTCACGGTGTCGCTCATGGTGGTGGCGGTGATCAGATCGATCCAACCGTCGCTATCCACGTCGAACGCCTCGACATCTCGGTCATTCACCTCATCCATCATGCCAAGCGAAGCGGCGACATCTGCCGCAGTGCCGAACGCCTGCGTCCGATCCGTCAGTACTCCGTTCTCGTTCATGAGAATCAGATCTCGGAAGAAGCCACAGCCCGTACAAGTCGACTGGATCGATCCTGGGAACTTGCGCATGACCACAAGGTCGATATCGCCGTCTTGATCGAAGTCTGCGAAGGCGAAGTCCTTCTCGATGTTGTCTTGACCAGTGAGCGCAGGCGGCGCCACAAGTCGAGTGGCAGTCTGGTTCGTGAACGACACCCACTGTGCGTGGGCAGTCGTTGCCAGGCAACCGAGCGCAAGCGACAGGAGAGAAACGGATGTGGTGGAGCGCGTCATGTGTGATTTAGTGGTGGTTCGATTCGAACTGAGTGCTAGTGGTGGCGTCCAAGCGTTACTGGCATGGTCCCCATGCGGCGAGGACCAAGGAAAGATCGGTTCCGTTGGTTGTGCCATCACCGTTGACATCGCTATTGCCCGGAGAACCCCAGCCGGCGAGGACCAATGTCAGATCTGCGCCTTCGATCGCGCCGTTGCGATCGAGGTCCGCCAGGCAGTTGGTGCACTCATCTGGAACGCCATCGCTGTTGGAGTCTTGGCTGACGCCGAGCGCGATATCTCGCAGGTCTGCAAATCCATTGTTGTTGCAGTCCTCGGCCTCTCCGTCGAACGCCACGATGAACATCTCGACATCGGCTGCGTTCACAAGACCGTTCTGATCGATGTCACCCACCGCGCAATCGTCATTCGGATTGGTCGCCCCTTGCGCAAGGCAGGTTTGAAGCGCGAAAAAGTCGGCAAGGTTCACATGCTCATCGCCATCGAAGTCGAACTCGCGCCGCCCAAGCGAGCCGAGGAACTTCACAAGCTTTGCCTTGTCGGCGGCGCTGAGCGCTCCGACTGCCGCGGCGCTTGAGGCAGCTTCCCCAAAGGGTCCATGCAGTGCGATCGCGCCGAGCACTCGACTCGTGAACGATCCACCCGATGCACCACCGTTGTGCAGCATCGGATCACGGCGACGCAATCCCCACAGCACGGGAGTGCGCATCTCCAGTTCGGTCGCTTCACCATCGCTGATGCCGTCCGCGAGCAGTCCCATGTCGTGCAGCAGGAAATCGGAGTAAGGACGAATCGTCTTGCCGCGGATCGCCTCCTCGAGTGATGCGCTCGTCGAGGTGGTGAACTGCGCGACATGGCACTGTGCGCAGCCGACCTGATTGAACAGCAGCTCGCCAGCCATCCCGCTGCGCGGGGTCTGCGGGGGAGGCGCGAGAAAACGCTGGAAATCCGTCACTTTGTCGATGAACCCGCTCCCATTCGCATCGAGCACATCCTCGGGGTCGGCAACCTCGTCGCAGACTGCCAACCGTGCTGTGTCACCGTTGGGCGCATTGTCTGCTGGCACGAAACGATTGGTCAGACCCATCTCGTTGCGCGCAGCGTCGGCAGAGAAGGTGAGCACCGTGGCAACTTGCGCCTTCCAACCGAAGCGTCCTGCGCGAAGCGGACTGCCAGTTGGATCTTCGAGCGCGGACACCCAGTGCACGCGGCCACTGATGCCATCGCCGTTGACATCATTCGGATCGGCGTTCGCGGCGATCTGGACATCTGGGATTGCCTCGACCAAGCCAAACGCCATCGAACTGTTGGTCAGGCGCGTGCGGACAATCGACGCATCCGCTGGGATCGTCTCTGCGCAGAAGCCGCTGATGCTCAGCGACTGAGCGAGTGACTGTGACTCGCCTGGGTACAGCATGAACACGCCCTTTTCTTCCATGCCGAATCGCGTGACCGAGATCGCTCCCCAACCGCCAAGTGGATTGGCATGGCACGATCCGCAGTTGCTTTTGTTCATGATCGGACCGAGTCCATCTTCCATCGCCACCGGCGTGACATAGAGAGACCTTCCGACCTCAAAGCGCGCGACTTGGTCGGCAGTCAGACCAGAGAGCGGTGCGCCCATCGCTGGCTGTACCTCCGTGGTGCCGGCCGAGGCGACCGAGACAACGGGGCAAAGCGCGATTGCGAGTCCGATTCGCCAGTCGGGCAAATAGACCATGTACCAAGTCTCCTTCTGTCGGACCTAGCCAAATGCTGGGGGCAGCAACAAACCGACCCCAATTTTCCTAAATGTATCGCTGAGATACGACCGCGCCACTTGCTCAGGACCAATATCATCAAAAGAATGCGCCTGGCTCACATTTTTGCAGCGCGAATCAAACATGGTGCGGCGGTGGTCGCGGTGCTGTTTCTCTGGGGCTGCCAGACTGAAGTAACCCAGAAAACGCCGAAGAATGGCGAAAGTCAGGCGGCAAGTGAGCCAACCGAACAGGTGGCAACACCCAAACCTAAGTCGCCTGTTTCTGCAAATGCAGAGCAGCCACAAGAAATGACCCACCCAAATCTGGCGGTGGCTGCGCAACTGGTCGCGTCTGGGAGTTTTCTGGATGCGGAGATCGTTCTGACCGCGATTCTTCGCGATCAGCCCAGTTCTGCGCAAGCGAAGTTCCTGCTCGGCGTTGTGTTCCTGAAGACTCAGCGTGCTGCGCGAGCGCTTCCACTGCTGCAAGCAAGCCTCGCATCGGGGCAGGCGTTCTCGGGACGAAAGCATGTCGAGCACTTCATCGGTTGGGCGAACTATCAGCTCGGCGAACTCGATGCCGCCAAGCGCGCCTTTCAGTCGCATGTTGCCGAGGTTCCAACGGCGGATGATTCCTACTACGGTCTTGCTGTGATCGCACTCGATGAAGACAGAGTCGCTGACGCGCAGCAAGCGCTCGAACGCGCACTTGAGCTCGTGGGTTCATCGCCACGGCGCGTGCGCGACCGTGCAAAGATGCTCGCGCGGCTTGGTGACATCGAGTTCCGTGCCGATCGGATCGAACCGGCCGTCGACCTCTTCGAACAGTCCCTCGAGTTGTACGCGGATCATGTGGAAGTCTGGGGCAAGTTGGCGCGTGCGCTTGATCGTCTCGGGCGTGCCGATGCTGCGGAGGCTGCGCGCGTGAAACAGGCCGCTGCGCAGGCGCGGGTCGATGCGCGCGCAACAGGGGAGGCCGAGTGATGCAATGCACGCAGCTCTTGTCCCTCGGGCTACGCGCGAGCGTTCTCGTCAGTCTCGCATCGGTTGGGCGCGCTGCACCACAGCAGCCGACGCTAGAGACCGATGTGGCAAGCACGATCCAAATGGAGGATGTCACTGCTCGCAGCGGCATTGACTTCGTCACATGTTCGGGGGCGGATCCGAGCACGCAAATTCTCGAGGTGAAAGGCGGTGGGGTCGCACTCATCGACTTCGACGCGGACGGCGATTGGGACCTCTTCTTCCCAAACGGCGCCACGCTCCAAACGCCAACGAGCGGCCCTGGTGCGCGGCTCTACGAGAACCTCGGCGGCATGCGCTGGCGCGATATCACCGCACAGTCAGGCATCGATCACCGCGCGTGGAGTTTCGGCACCGCCATTGGCGACTACGACGGAGACGGGCGCGACGACATCTTCGTGGCGTGCTTCGGGCAGAACCGACTTTGGCGCAACCTCGGAGACGGTCGATTCGCCGATGTCACCAAATCAGCGGGGCTCGGTGGCGACACGGGGTGGAGCACCGCGGCTGCAATGGCCGACTTCGACGGCGACGGGGATCTTGATCTGTATGTGACGAGATATGTGGAGTACGACCCAACGAAGCCAGTGCAACCTGCGCACTTGCGCGGACTGCAAGTCATCAATGGTCCTCGCGGAATCCCGCCACTTTCCGACATGCTCTTTGAGAACCTCGGCAATGGAACCTTTGTGGATCGCAGCGACACGAGCGGCATTCGTGCGCCTGCCGCAAGTTATGGATTGAACGCCGCCGTGCTTGACCTCACCGGCGATGGACGGCCGGACATCTTCGTTGCGAATGACTCGCGTCCAAATTTCCTGCTGCGCAATCTCGGCAATATGCGCTTTGAGGACATCGGTACCCGTGTCGGTGTGGCAACCAACATCGAGGGGCTTGAGCAGGCGAGCATGGGAATCGCCGTGGGTGATGTCAACGGCGATGGGCGCGCCGATCTGCTGACCACCAACTTCAGTGATGACACGAACACACTGATGGTCAGTCGCGCCGATGGATTTTTCGATGATGCGACCGCGCGATTCGGCGTTGGGGCCCCATCGCGCACACTCTGTGGATGGGCCGCTGCGTTTGCCGATCTCGACCACGATGCCGATGAGGATCTCTTCATCGTCAACGGTCATGTGTATCCGCAGGCCACCAAAGTGACCCTCAACAGCGAGTACGCGCAGCCACTGCTTGTGATGGAGCGTGCGGGCGCTCGATTCCGCACGCTCCCCGCCGCGCAGCCGTGGCT
The DNA here is from genome assembly GCA_046080505.1 of Planctomycetota bacterium. Classification (GTDB taxonomy): domain Bacteria; phylum Planctomycetota; class Phycisphaerae; order Phycisphaerales; family SM1A02; genus F1-60-MAGs104. The sequence goes on along the minus strand of JBJTUC010000106.1, from coordinate 31,271 downwards.
CCAAACGCCGCACCGCGACCGAAGCGCCGTGGTCGCGGATCTCGACCGCGACGGAGATCTGGATGCTGTGATCGTCGGGCTCAATCAGCCGGTGCGCATCCTTCGAAACACGCACGACTCGAGGGATGACTGGGCAGTCATCGCGCTGAACGATCCCGCCTCGCGCGGCAATCGCACTGGCGTGGGTGCGCGTATCGAACTGCTTGAGGGCACCGATAGACAGGTGCGTTGGATCGTGGGCGGCGGCCCGTTTCAGTCCAACGCGGCGCAGGAAGCACATTTCGGGCTTGGCTCAAAGGCGCACGCAGCTCCGCCGCAGGTACGCGTGACCTGGCCCGATGGTCGCATCTCGCAGCAGTCGGTGGAACGCGGAACCCGAACGGTGATCGCGCCACCCTCACAAGAGCGGTGACAGCAGCGCCGCGGCGTTGTTGACAAACTGCTGCCGAAGCGTCGGCATCCACTGCGCGTTCACCACCTCCGCACTGCGATCGATGTAGCCCTGCTGCAGCTCGCGCACCTGCACAGCGAACTTCGGGTCGTACACGATGGCGCTCGCCTCGAAGTTGATCTCGAAACTTCGGCGGTCAAGATTGCTCGACGTGATCACCGCAAAGGTTCCATCGACGGTGATCGTCTTGGCGTGCAGCAGTCCGGCGGTGAACTCGTGGATGCGCATGCCTGCATCGAGCATCGCGCGGTATCGCGCGCGGCTCGCGCACGCGACAAGCTTGCTGTTGTTGCGCCGTGGCAGTACGAGATGCGTCGCCACGCCGCGCCTCGCCGCCACGCAGAGCGATCCGAACATCTCGGGATCGGGCACGAAGTAGGGGGTCGTCATCACGATCTCTCGGCGCGCTACCTGCATCGTTGCGATCAGCAGCGACCGCACCGCGTCGTTGTCGAAGTTCGGTCCCGATGCCATCACCTGCACGGGAACGCCCCGCTCCTGAACGGGCGGAGGCACTTTCAGCAGCGACTCGAGGCTCTCGCCTGTGTCGAGCAGCCAATCCTCCGCAAAGATCAGTTGCAACTCGCGCGTGGCAGGTCCGTGCATGCGCATCATGCAGTCGACCCATGGTGCAAAGCGGGGTTGCAATGCAAACTCGGGCGCCGCGATGTTCATCGATCCGATCCAACCGATCGAACCGTCGACGATGAGCAGTTTGCGATGATTGCGGATGTCGATGCGGTGGGCGATGGCGCGCAGCACCGCGGTCGGCAGCGCCGTGACCACCTTCACGCCGCCAGCACGCAACCTGCGACAGGAGTCGCTCGCGAGAAACCCGCTCGATCCGTGTCCATCCGCAAGCACTCGGCAGTGCACCCCGCGCTGCGCAGCGGCAACGAGCGCCGATTCAAAGGCAGATCCGACGCGATCATCGAGCCAGATGTAGGTGGTCAAGTGCACCGTGGAATGTGCGCGGTCGATGTCCGCGAGCATCGCTTCGACAATCTTGTCGGGGTGACCGACGATCTCGACACTGTTGCCATTCAGCACGGGTGAACGGCTGACAAGGCGAGCAAGGCGCTCCACCTGGGCCTCGCTTGTTCCGAGCGACAGCTGTTGCGCGCGCGGATCGTCGTGGCGGTGAAACTCCGCTCGATCAATCTCGGCGAGCACCTGCGCATGAATGCGTCGTCGTCTGCTGCCAAGGCGCGATTCGCCCAGCACCAGGTAGGTCAGAATCCCGATGAACGGGAACGCGACGACCACCAGCAGCCACGCCATCGCCACGGATGGTCGCGCCCCCTTTCGAACGATCACCACGCACGCAAACAGCGCCCGCAGCGTGATGTCGACCGCGACCACCGCAACCGCCCATCGACCCTCGCCAAACCAGTCGTTGATGGATGACGCCTGCGCGGTCAGCGCACCCCCCAGCATGGCCGCTTCGCTGCTCACAGCACGATGGCGACGATTGTCAGGCGGCGTTCACCCTTGGGCAGATCGACGCGAACGGTCTCGCCGATGCGAGCCTTCATCAGCGCCGTGCCCATGGGGCTTGTGGTCGTCACCTCGCGGTGCTCGACGAGCGTTTCACTCATCGTGCTCACGATCTTGTATGTCTCGACTTTGCCGTTGCCCTCATCGCGCAGTTGCACGACCGCGCCGAGGAACACCATGTCGGCGGGCATCTCGCCCTCTTGCACCACTTGGCACTCGCCGATGCGTGCCTCGAGTTCGCGGATGCGAAGATTGTTCATCGACTTGTCCTCGCGCGCCGCGTGGTAGTCGGAGTTCTCGCGGAGGTCACCATGCCCGCGTGCATCGGCGATGCGCTCGGTCAGCGCCTTGTCGAGCGCCCGGTAGTCGGCGAGTTGCCGCTCCAGTTTTTCCTTGTCGGCCTTGGTGACGAACTCCATCGCTGCGGCAAACTATCCCACTCTGCGCGCGCCCGCAACAGTGCTTGCACCATCCGTCACGCGGGCAAGCAGCGAAGCGAGCAGCAGTCCACCGACCGCTGTGACGACCGACGCGATCCAAAGCACAAGCGTGGCGTTCCACTCGTCTTCGGTGGGGATGGTCATGTTCGATCGCATTCGATCGAGCAGCGCTGGAACGCCGCCCGGAAGCGCGGGGGACGCGGCCAGCGGGGCCATGCCCATCGCCGCAAGCGGGAGTTGCAGGCCCGCGGCTACCACCACGCAACCCGCCATCGCTCCTGCGCGAACCAAGCCCGATGAGACGGCGGTCCCGACCGCCACCAGTCCCGCCACCGACGCAAGACCGGCCAGCACATGCAAGTCGATCATCAGCGTGCGCTGCACGGGCCAGGGCGTTCCCAGTCGCAGCGGCCACAGCGGCAGTTGGATCAGGAACGCCAGAGTGACCGCATCGAGGAGTGCCTGCGCCGATGGCGCGCGAGTGGCAGGTGCGCTGAGGCGCAGCAGTGGCCAGCCCACCCACAGGGCCATCGTGCAGAGCACGAGCGTCTGCGAGATACCTGGCGTCAGCGTGGACGGCGCAAGATGCAGTGGAACGGCCGGCGCGAAGGATGCGACGACGGCGACAGCGAACCAACAGCCGACCGCTATGACCAGACCGCGCGGCAGTTCAGCGGCTGCCGACATAATCACCGGATAAATCGATCGACTGTGGTCCCGCGCCGTCGATACGCCCGTACTGCGACACCAGCATGTCGAGATAGCGCAACTTCTGCGCGGATGGAACTTCTGCCGCAGCTTCCGTGCCAGGCATTCGACCCCAAATGATGCGCGACTGCTTGGAGGTCAGAAGCGCCACATTGCCCGAGGAAGCGAAGTCGCCAACATCGACGGCTTCGACCTGCCCGCGCCAACGCTGCACGCCAACCAGCTTCGCCATCTCGACGCCCGCGATCACATCCGCTCCGCTCCACGCTGAACCTGCGTGCGCGGGCGGTGCCGCCGCAACGCCCAGAATGCGCGTCAGTCGCGGCCCCATGCCGACCGGGTAACTGCGCGGCATGCGGCGGCATGATGTGTCCAGCAAGTGCTCCGCGTTGGAGTGCACAACGAGCGCAACGGGCTCAGCGAATACAGCATCCACTTCGATGCCGCTGAACCCACTTCGGCTGACTTGGCGAACTTCGTCGAACCACCCGGACTTCTCGAGTGCCGCCTTCGCGCGCAGCAGTCCCTCGCGACCGCCCGCCGCGGGCCCCGCCTCGCGCGCCACCATCTCCTGCAGCGGCGCCAAATCCTGTGGAGCCATCCAAACGGGGGGGTCGATGAACGCCACCTCGATGCGCTCGCCTGGTGCTGCAACGGCTTGCCGGCGGAGTTCGGGCACCCACCAGCCGAGCGATGCGACCCCAAGTGCGCCGACCACAATCGCCGCGCTGCCGTAGGTGATCGCAGCTCGCGTTCCGTCACTCAGCGCCATCGGAAGTCTCCGTTGCCACTGAGCCACCTGTGTCCGCAGCTGGGGTCTCAACGTTGCCCACGGCGGCCGAGCCGCGACCCGAACGCCCCTGACGGCGCGCCGAGCGCAGGCGAACAACCGCGCGTTCAACCAGCCTCTTGCACATCTCTGGGAACGCGATGCCGGCGTGCGCTGCCGCCTTCGGCACGAGCGAGTGATCGGTCATGCCGGGCATCGAGTTGATCTCGAGGAACCAAGCGCCATCCGCGTCGACCATGAAGTCCGCACGCGCCACATCACGGCAGCCGAGCCGCTCGTAGATGGTGCGCGCCGCGTGCACGATCTCATCGCGGACCGCATCGGGGAGTTCCGGATCGAGGCGGTAGTTCGTGTCATCGCGCTCGTACTTCGCGGCATAGTCGTAGAACGCTTGCGTGGTCTCGATCTCGATCAGCGGCAGCACATCGCGCTCCAAGATGCCAGCGGTGATCTCGCGCCCCTGCACGAGGCGTTCCACCAACGCCGGCTGACCCACCGCATCGAAACGCGCGCGGGCGGCGTTCAACTGTGCCTCGTCGAAACAGCGGTGCACCTCGATGCTCGATCCATCCGCCACGGGCTTCACCACAAGCGGCAGGGGGAGATCGCATGGATCGCCAGCGTGCAAGACACGCGCGGGCGGCGTGCGAATACCAGCAGCACGCGCAAAGAGTTTCGATGTTGCCTTGTCCATCGCCGCGCGCGACGCGCGAGGACGGCTTCCGACATAGGGTCGTCCATCTGCCTCGAGTAGATCCTGCAGTCCGCCACCTTCACCCCATGGACCATGCAGCACGGGGAAGATCGCTTCGCCTGGCATCGCGCGGATCTCTTCAAGGGTCGGTCGGTCGATCACCTGCTCATGCACCTCGAAGCCGCCCGCCTCGCGCAGCGCTGCAGCGACGCGCTGTCCAGACTTGATGCTCACATCGCGCTCGCCATCCGGACCGCCCATCAACACCAGCACCTGCATGTCAGCCATGGATCACTCACACTCCTCAGGGAAAGAAGGAACTCGCTGCCTCGACCACACGACCCCTTCGCGCTCGAGCCGCCAACCCGAATGAGCCAGCACCCGTTGTTGTACCTGACGGGAGAGTTCAAAAACATCGAGCGCGCGGCCACCCCTCTCGGTGGCGAGGAAGTTGCCATGGCACTCGCTCACAAACGCACTGCCGACTCGCAACCCCTTCAGTCCAGCCTGATCGATCAGTTTGCCTGCGCTTTCGCGCTGCCCGGTCGCAGGATCGGTTGGATTTCGGAACATGCAGCCAGCCGACTTCGCGCCCATTGGCTGCGTCCGCTTCTTGTACTCGAAGATCTCGTGAACCTCCGCCTCGATCTTCTTCGGATCGTCGTGCGGCAAACGAAGGTGCGCCCCAACCACGATGCAGCCCTCGGGAAGTTCGCAGTGCCGATAGCCGAGGTGAAGATCCGCCGCTTCTATGGAACGCACCTCACCGCCGTGCAGCACCACTTCGATTCGCTCCAAGCTTTGCGCGATGTCGCCGTACTTGCCGCCTGCGTTCATGCGAATGGCACCGCCCATCGTTGCGGGAATGCCAGCCATCTGTGCAAGCCCACGGCGCCCGAGCCGCTTGGAATCCTGCACCAGCCGAAACAGATCCGCACCTGCGCCGATGTGCACGGTCTCCGAGGAGTGATCGGCCGCTGACGCGCTGTTGGCCGCATCCCAAGTTGCACTGCTGAACGCAGGCGCGCTGAGGTCGATCACCACGCCATCGACACCCTCTTCGAGAACAAGCAGATTCGCGCCTTGACCGAGCACGCGCAGCGGCACACTCGCCTCGGCGCAGCGGCGCGAGAGTTCACAAAGCGCAGCGATCGAGCGCGGAGCTGCCAAGACATCCGCGCATCCGCCTGCGGCGAACCAGGTCGCTTCGCCGATGGGGTCGTTGAAGCGGATCTCCGCATCGATCCCGCTCCAAACATTCGCATCGCGTGCTGCAGCGGCAGCTTTGGCAGTGGCTGGCGTCATGGCATCACTCGGTCGGGCTCGCTGCGGCACGCGGAGGGCAAGTCGCGGCGGCACGCGATGCTGTGCCGTGTCGGCGCACCAGTTCGTGCGCAACTTTCCAGACGGGGCCGGCGCCCATGACAACGACGAGGTCGCCGTCGCGCGCGTCCGCGGTGATGCGGTCGGCGATCGTGCCGAAGTCCTCGATCGCCATCGCCTCCGTGCCACGCTCGACGAGTCGCTGCACCAGATCTTCGCTGCAGACGCGCGTGCGTTCGAGTTCGCTGTCGCGCACGAAATAGATCGGCGGAACGATCACGAGATCCGCGCGTCCGAAGCTCTGTGCGAACTGCTCGAGCAGGAATCGCGTGCGGCTGTGCTGGTGCGGTTGAAAGACGCAGATCAGTCGGCGCGGGTCGTGTGCGCTGCGCAGCGCAGCGAGGGTGCGTTCGCACTCCGTTGGATGGTGTCCGTAGTCATCGAACACCGTGAATCGTGCGCCGCTTGGCGACTCGCACTCGCCGATCTTCTGCATGCGACGGTCGATGCCCGCGAAGGATTCAAGCCCGCACTGAATGTCGCGCCACGACGCACCCAGCCACGACGCGAGAATGGCGGCGGCCGCGGCGTTCAATGCATTGTGTTCACCGATCAGCTGACCCCGCCACGACACGACACACGCATCGCCCTGATACAGCGCGCCCTCATTCGTCGCTGGGATGAACTCCACGCGGTAGTCCGCCGAGGGCGACCACCCGAAGGTGCGGACGGCGCACGCAAGTCCGCTTGCCACGGCGCGGCGGTGCGCGCCCTCATGCGCGATGAGCAACTTCCCGCCGTGCTCGGCCGCGGGCAAGAGCCCCGCGAACGCACGGAAGGACTTCACGATCTCATCGAGGGAGCCATAGCAGTCGAGATGATCCTCCTCGACATTGTTGATCAGCGCGAGCGTGGGACGGTGCGAGTGGAATGATCGGTTGAACTCACATGCTTCGGCGACGAAGATCCCTCGCTCGCCTGCGAGCGTGCCAGTAGGAATCCGCTCCGATCCCGTTCGCGTTCCGCCGCCAAACTGTGGGCAGTGCGCGCCAACGATCACCGATGGATCGAGACCTGCCTCGATCAGCAGATGGCTCAGCAGCGCAGTCGTCGTGCTCTTGCCATGCGTTCCTGCGATGGACACCGCCGTGCGTCCCGACTGTGCCACACCGAGCGCCTGCGCATAGTTGAGGCACTCGATGCCAGCGCTTCGTGCAGCGGCGAGCTGCGGGTTGCTCTCCTGAACGGCCGCGGAGAAGACGACGAGTTCCGTTCCACTTGGGATCGATGCGGCAGCGGGGCCGACCTCGACCGTGATGCCGTCAGCGGCAAGTGCTCGCGTGACATCGCTCGCCTCCTCGTCGCTGCCGGTGACGAATGCACCGCGGGAGCGCATCATGCGCGCGAGTCCGCTGGTGCCGCAGCCGCCGATGCCAATGAAGTGCACGCGACGACCGCCAAAAACCGCCGCATCCGTGCGCGTGTCCATGGTGAGGAGAATATCGGCACACGACGCGGGTCGGCTTGGAAATCGCCGCAGTCTCGTTGCAACGAGCGGTGCGCCGTACACTCGTCGCATGGCTGGAGGATCAGAGGCTGTCCGAGCGCAGGTCCTGATCGTGGACGACGAGAAGGAACACGCCGAAATCATGGCGGAGGCGCTGCGCAAGCCGGGGCATGTCTGCACGGTCGTTCACAGCCGAAAGGCGGCGGAAGACGAGCTGCGCCATGGCAATTTCGATGTCATCGTCACAGACCTGGTGATGGAGACCGAACGATCGGGGCTCGAAGTGCTTGAGATGGTCGGATCGCTGCAGCAGGGGGCGGCGGCCATCATGGTGACCGCCCACGGAGATGTGGCGACGGCGAAGGAGGCACTGCGTGGCGGCGCGTACGACTTCATCGAGAAACCGCTCGATGTGGTGCTGCTTCGCAATGTGGTGCAGCGCGCCGCGGAGTCGGTTCTGCTGCGCCATCAGAACGCGGCGCTGCGCGGGCAAGTCGATGCTGCCTATGGGTTTGAGGGGATCATCGGGGACTCCGCCGCAATCCGCCAGGTCGTTCAATCGATCCGCCAGGTCGCGCCGACGAACATCCCCGTGCTCATTACGGGCGAGAGCGGTACAGGCAAGGAACTGGTTGCCCACGCCATCCACATCCACTCGAAGCGCCGCGAGCGGCGGTTTGTCCCCTTCAACGCGGCTGGGCAAGCGGAGAGCCTGCTCGAAGACCAGCTCTTCGGTCATGTTCGGGGTGCGTTCACGGGGGCAGACAGAGACCGCGAGGGCGTCTTCGAGTACGGCGATCGCGGGACCGTGTTCCTCGATGAGATTGGCGACATGCCGCTATCGATGCAGCCGAAGCTCTTGCGCGTGCTGGAAAAGGGTGAGATCGTGCGGCTGGGCGCGAACGATGCCAAGCGCGTGGATGTGCGCTTCGTGAGCGCCACCAACCGCGACCTGAAGGCGGCGTCCAAGCAGGGGCAGTTCCGCGAAGACCTCTTTTACCGCCTGCGCGGCGTGGAAATCGCCATTCCACCCCTGCGTGAGCGGCGCGAGGACATTCCCCTGCTGGTGCGGCATGCGGTGGGCAAGTTCGCGCGTGAACTGGAGCGCCCCATCCCGTCCATCAGCGAGGCCGCGATGCTTCGGCTTGTCTCCTACCACTGGCCTGGCAATGTGCGCGAGCTGGTGAACGCCGTGCACCGAATGCTCGTCGGGCAGTCAGGCGCGGCGATCGATGTGCAGGATGTTCCCTCGGAGGTGTGCCGCGACGAGAGCGTCCCCGAAGGCGGCGGCAGTCTCGCGGGGCGCAATCTCGAGATGCTCGAGAAGGAGACGATCCGTCAGACGCTCGCGCTCGCGCAGAACAACAGGGAACTTGCGGCGCAGATGCTCGGCATCGGTGAACGCACGCTCTATCGCAAACTGAAGGAGTACGGGCTGCGCTGAGCGCATGCCCGCCCGCATGCCGTGGATCCTCTTTCGGCACTTCAGCGCTGAACTCGGCAAGGTGATTCTGCTGACCACCGCCGTGATCGTGACGGTTGTCGCATTCGGTGCGGTGATCAAGCCGCCCGCGGGCAACCTGCTCGGTCCAGGCGGCATTGCGAAGTACATCGTGCTCGCGATGGTGCCGATGCTGCAGTATGCACTGCCCTTTGCGGTCGGGTTCGCGGGCACGATCGTGACACACCGCTTCGCGTCCGACAACGAAGTGCAGGCGATGTCGGTGAGCGGGCTGCCGTACCGCACCATCCTGCTGCCGCAGATCGCGCTTGGAATGGGGCTCGCGCTCTTCATGTTTGTGCTTGTGCAGACGACGATTCCGCGTTTTCTTGGCTACATGAGTGATGTGATCACGGAGGATGCGTCGCAGGTCTTCGTGAGCACCATCCGATCGGGCGAACCGTTCGAGATGGGCAACTATCTGATTTCAGCGGACCGTATTGGGCTTGATGATTCGCGCGCCGCCGAGGGCGTTCGTCGCGTTCGCATGGAAGGGGTCGTGGCGCTTGAGATGCTGCCGGGCGGCAAGGTCGGCAGCGAGTTCGTCGCGGCTGCAGGTTCCGCGGATTTGTACGGTCGTGGCGCCGATCTGGTGATCAAGGTCGCATTCCGCGACACCTCGATCGTGCGCCCCGGCGAGTCGGCGGTCGCCGCATCGCCGCTGGTCGAGCCAATGCCGATCGTGTTCGATGTGGGCTGGGAACGCAGCCCCAAGTTTCTGCCCTGGGGCGAACTCATCGCGGTCCTGCGCGAGCCGAGTCTTGGCGCGCTGCCGCAGGTGGAACGCCGCGCTTACGAGCCGCCGATTCTTCCTGGGCTGATGATGCAGCGCATGGAACGGCAGTTGCAGGCAAACGGGGTCGCGGTGCTCGAGAGTGGTGATGCTGGGCGGCGCTATGAGATTCGCGATGCGCAGCTCGGTGGCAAGGGGCTCGTGCCGCGTCCGCCTCTCAAGCGGATTGCCGTGACCGAGTTCGAGGGCGACCAACCGGTGCGCGAAGCATCCGCCGTCGGCGCATCGCTCATCGCGACCAAATCGGGCGGACAGTTTGGTGGACCAGCACGCCTTGACTTTGTGCTGCTGGAGCCAAGTGCGCGTGATGTTCGTGGTGGGACGGACCGCGCGGTGGGCTGGCCGCCCGAGATTGCAGGTGTTGCCGTCGCCGATGGTGCGCCCGAGCCGACGGTTCTTGAGGCGCTTGAGTTGGCGCGTTCACTTTCCCAAGCGAAGGATCCGCCGCTCGCTCAGTACGCGCGCGGCGCCGACACCGTGGTCTTTGTCATTGAGCGTGCACTCAAGAGCACCTACGACGAAGCACTCTCTCACATTTGGATGCGCTGCGCTCAGCCTGTGAGTGTGCTGCTGATGCTGCTCCTTGGATCGATGTTGGCAATCTGGAGGAAGCACAGCCTTCCGTTGACGATCTTTCTGCTCGCGTTCATTCCATCGATCGCGAATGTGCTGCTGATCGCATCGGGGCAGTCGATCCTTCGGCAGGGCAAGCTGCTCTCTGGTCTCGGTGTGATGTGGGCTGGGAACGCAGCACTGCTCGTGATGATCGCGTGGGTGGGAAGGAGGATGGCGCGCCACTGACGCGCGAGTGATCCATGCGAATTCTCACGCGGTTCATCATGTTTCGGTTCCTGGGCAACTTTTGGCTGCTCTTTGCGCTGCTGTTCGTCTTTGCCGTGTCCATCGATGTCCTTGTGCAGTGGGAGGTCTTCGTCGACGCCGCCACGCGACTGCTGGCGGCCGCGGGCGGGACGGGGCGTGCGGGATTTTGGGCGACGCTGAAGTTGGTCGTCGAGTTTCACTCTCCCCGTGTCTTCCAGTTCTATCAGTACATGATGCCGCTTGTCGCACTCGGCGCGATGGGATTCACCGCGTCGGCAATGCTTCGTCACCGCGAGTTCGTGGCGATGCTGGGCGTCGGCCTGTCGATGCAGAGGATCACATGGCCCTTCGTGCTTGGCATGTCACTGCTGTGCGGACTCCAACTCGCGAATCAGGAAATCATGTTGCCGCGGCTGGCGACGCGGCTGCTGATGAAGCACTCGGAACTTGTTTCAGGTACCGCGGCATCCTGGGCTCTCCCGCTCGCACCGGATGCCTCGGGAACCCTCATCCACGCGGACCGTTTCGATCCCGCCACGCAGTCGCTTGTCGGCATTTATGCCGTCGTTCGAGAAGACGGCGCTGTGCGTTCACGCATCGAAGCCCCACGCGGGACTTGGTCGGCGCAGCGGGGGGGCTGGGTCCTTGAGAAGGGCATCGAGTCGACGACCGCGCGACCAGGGGAGTCGCCATCCGTGGCACGATCGAATGTGATTGAACGGCGACCCGCGGATCTGCTGAAGACGGACCTCGACCCCACCGTGCTCTCGCTGCGACGAAACATGTTGCAGGCTCACATGCTGTCGCTGCGGCAGATTGGTGAACTGCTCAATGCAGGAACATTTGATCAATCTGCGCTGCGGCGAATCGCTGTTGGACGATTCTCATCGCTTGTGATCGCACTGCTCGTGCTTGTGATCGCATTGCCATTCTTCGCGATGCGCGAGCCACGCCCCATTCTCGGTCAGGCGGTGTTGTGCGCGGGTCTTGGGTTGCCGCTGCTGCTGACCGCGATGATCTTCATAGCGATTCCCGTGCAGACCGTGACGCCCACGGTCGGTGTGCTGATGCCCGTGATCGCGCTGCTGCCGATCGCGGCCTGGCGCTTCGCGACGATGAAGACCTGATTTGCCGCCGCCGCAGCGACGCGCCGCGTCGGAGTCGCCACTCACTCCTGGGTGCGCGGACGCATGCGCCAACTCTCCTGCAGCGCGTCGTCGAACACGGTCGGCTTCGAGCGGCGAAGCAGCATTCGTGCAAGGCGGTCCATTTCCACTCGCTCGAGCGCACGCCGCGCGGCGCGTTCATCCGCAGCGCGCGTCGCCGCGGGATTGCTGCCATCGGACGGCACCTCCGAGCGCACCTCCACGATCGCGTATCCGCCCTCAAGCAGCACTGGATGTGAACGCCCCCCGACATCCGTCGTGAACAGCACTTCGCGGAACGCTGCAGGAAACGATGGATCGCTGCGCGAAATCGGGGGCAGAAGTCCGCCGCGCGCCGCGCTGGCATCGCTCGATTCCACGAAGGCGATCTCGCCGAATGGCTCGCCCGCCTCAAGCCGCCGCTGCACGCGCTCCGCCGAAGGCATGTCAGGAACCACGATGATGCGACAGACCCGCCGAACGCCATGCGCTGCGTCAAATGCCTGCCGAACCGCGTCCTCGCTCAGCCGCACCTCACGCTGCGCGAGCGCGCGAAGTGCGGCGTTTCGCCATAACAGCGCGCGCCAACGCACGGGACCAAGCGACTGTGCATCCCGCAGCGCCGCCAACAACTGCGCCGCACGCGTTGGATCGGGCGCGAGCGCATCAAACGCGATCTGCGACTCGCGTTCCACGGCCGCCTCATCCACCGCCAACCCCTGTGCCCGAAGTTCGCCGCGCAGCGCGGCTTCGAGCACCAGTTCCTCGAGCGCCCGCCCGCCCGCGCTTTCAAGAAGCCGCGCTCGGAGATCCTCCCACGCGATCGCTTCGCCGGCGAGCATCGCCGCAGGGCGCACGCCCGCGTCCGCGGGCAGGGTGGCGGGCGATGTCGGTGCAGTCGAGACGCTGCTCATCTCCGTCGGCTGCAGTGTGGATGCACAGCCTGCCAGCGGCAGGAGCACACCGGCAAGTGCCGTACGGATCACCGCCGCAGCGGCGCGAATGGAATCGGTCAGCACTGCAGTCACTGCGGGCATCGTCATCGGATTCGCCCTGCGCGTCAATCCGCGACTTCAAAGAGTGACCCGCCTGCTTCGACGCGGACGGGCTTCAGCGAAAGGCAAAGTGCGCGCACCCGCTCGGGAGTGATGCGCGGGTCCAGCCATCCCGAACGCCGCCACACATTCAGCATCACCTCGTCGATCACCACATGCGTCCAGCCGCGCGCACGCATCGCCGCACGCGTGGCGGTCATCCCTGAATCGGTCGCCTCAAGCGTGGCGATCAGTGGATGCTCATTCCACACCGACGCATAGGTTGGCACGGTGGGCCACCAGAACACGGCATTCGCACCAAGCGTGACAACGCGCGAATCTTGTGGCAGTGCTCGGAGCGATGCGGGAAGCGATTCCTCGCCCAACTCGCCGCTGAAGAGCTTCTCGATTCCGATGCCCTCCGCTGCGACCAGTCGACCTTCCTTCCGTCCGCCGACATCCATCTCAATGCGCGGGCCGTCCACCACATAACACCAGAGCGGCAGTGCACACCACACGCCAAGCATCGCACAAAGAAGGGCGCGCCTCGCGAACATCGGCATGTTCGGCGGCAGCGCAAAGGTGAACGCCATCGACACCAGCAGCGCAAGAGGCACCGCAGTTGGCAGCAGGAAACGCCCCTTGGCGTGTGTCAGCAGCAGCCAGAGTGCCAGTTGCACACACACCACTGTGAAAAGCAGGATCGCCTTGCGCCGATACTGCGCGCTCGCAAGCAGCAGGCATGCGCTGGCGGCGCCCATCCACGGCAGCACGGACCAGAATGGTCGCCATGGCGCTCCCGCGCCGGGCGCTGCTGCCTCGGGCGCGCTGCCAAGCCCCGCAGCGAGATACTCGTTCCACAGTGCGCGAGGCCAATCCGCCACTGGAAGCGCACCATGCGCAGCGTGAAAGACCTGTGCGCGTGCTTGCCCAAGACCGCCATCGCCAAGCGCGGGGAACAGTGGCGATCCTGTTGCCACTGCAGTTCGCAGCCACCACGGCGACAGCACCAGAGCGCCAATGAACGCAGCGAGACACATGCTCACGACCCACTCCGCTGCACCTCGGTTCGCGCCGCGCTGCGGTCGCGCGGCTCGCCACAGCCAAAGCAGCGCAGCGGGCGCCACCACGAAGAGCGCAGCGGTCATCTTCACGCCAATCGCAGCCGCAGCAAGCAGGGCAAGCGCAATTGTCCATGAACGCGCTGGGCGTTCCTCCCATGCAAAGAGAACGCCCCACAGCAGTGCGCCAAACATCAGCATCATCGCCATCTCGTCGTACGCCAGAGAGCCGGTCACCACCACCCACGGCACCCCAAGCAGCAGAGCCGCCGCGGTCCACGGCTCGCGCCCAAGCAGAAGCCGAGCAATCTCGCCAACCATGCACGCGGCCGCAACCGTGAACAGCGCATGCAGAACTTGCGCATCGAGCGCGCCCGTCGTGGCACCTCCCTGCAGTGCCATGAGATGCATGAACGCACTCTCCATGAATGATGGCAGCGCGGAGTAGATGTTGTGCGGCAGACTTGTGATGCCGCCGAGGGCCATCCACTCGCGCGGCAGCAGCAAGTGGTAGCTGATCGCGTCGTAGCCACCAAACTCCGTGGACCAGATCCAACCGGGTGTTCCGGCCGATGCAAGCACGAGTGCAGCGAGCGCGGGCGCCGATGCGAACAGCGGCCACGCTCCCGCGGGTGCTGCATCTGTGGTCTGCAGCCGAAGGCACATCGTGACGCCGCGCCTCTGCAGCGCAAGCGAACGCCAGAGCAGCACCACTCCAGGCACGAGCAGAACCACCGCAGCGATCCGCGACTGCGCGCGCGAGAAGACGCCGAGCGTTCCAGCCGTGCAGTCGATGGTCAGCAGGACTGCGCAGCCGAGCGCGAGCGCCACAGGCCACGGCACTCCGCCGAGCCGCAGGAGACGAACGCACGCCACACCGAGTCCGAGCGCCGACAGCATCCACGCTGCGGGTCCTGAAATGTGCATCAACACCCGAAGCAGCGCATCCGCGCCGCGACTCTCACCCGAAAGTGTGGCAGTTCCGCCGAACCACACCAACGCAGCAAGCAGCGCTGCCCCCGCCAACCATGGAATCCGACGAGGCCGCAGCAGCAGCCCGTACGCCATCAGTCCTTGGAACCGGCTCCGACTGGCTGCGCACCCTTGACATGGGCGGCAAGCGTGTCGAAGGTCACCGGGTCGTGGATCGCAATCTCGCTGAGCATCTTGCGGTTGAGCAGGATGCTTGCGTTGGCGAGAGCGGCGATCAGTTGGCTGTACCGAATCCCGCGCATGCGGCATGCGGCCGTGATGCGTGTGATCCACAGGCTGCGGAAGTCACGGCGGCGGAGGCGGCGGTGAATCCACGCGTTGCGACCAGCTCGCATGAGCGCGACCTTCGCCTGCTGCTTCAATCTGCTCTTTGTTCCGAAGTAACCGCGCGCTTCGCGCAGCAGTTTGCGGCGGGCTTGTGTTCGTGCCGCGCCTTTGCGTGCTCGTGCCATGAGAGAGAACTCCTCTTACTCGTGCCGTGCCTTTCGGCGCGGCGGACGCTCGACGGGGCCGTTCACTGCGAACGGGCTTTCGATCCCGGCGGGCAATGCGAATGCAATCGTCAGTCGGCGGCTGCCGCTGCGGCTGCGGGGGATTCCTTGCGCACCGCATGCTGCTGCTGCGAGAGCAGGCCACGGTTGAGGAGCTTCCCAAACATCTTCATGTCGCCATCACGAGCAAAGCGACCCTTGCGATAGGTCTGCACGGTCACACCGCGCTTGTTGCTCTTGAGATGGCGGCTGTTGGGGCTGAAGAAGCGGACCTTGCCGGTCTTTGTCACCTTGATTCGCTTGGTCAGTCCCTTGTGTGTCTTCTGCTTGGGCATGGTGGGCACCTTTTATCGAGCCGCGCAGACTACCCGCACCTGTGCCACCGCGCAACACCTTGCCCAGACTCGGGCTCGTGGGAGGGCGTTCAGTTGACGAGCAGGATCTCGAGCGCACTCGGACCGGCTCGGCGGAAATCGATTGTTTCCTGGCCATCTCGCCCGCGAATCACCCAAATGTTGTCGCTCGCAGCGTTCGGATCGACCTGCAGCCGTGGCGAGCCGAGCCACACGGCCGAACCGTCCGAGAACAGAACGTTCTGACCAGACTGTCCGTGGTTAGGCGAGTTGAGATCGAATGTCGGTGGCATCATCCCACGCTGCACGAGTCCCTGCACGGGGTTCGCGTCGGCTGCGACTGGACTGCGCGCGGTGGCGGCAAGCTGCAGTTGCGACCGATGCGTGGGAACGCGGTACGACAAGTTGCGCGCGCCATTGCACCTTGTGCAGTTCGCGTTGCAGTAGCCCTTCGTCGAGAGCAGTTCGAGGTGGCGTGCGTTCTCTGCCATGGGCGCCGCTTGCTCTGTCGGACCGCTCAGGAAGCCGGCGAGTCCCGCGGTCATCGGCAGCATGCCCCGATGATCCGCCGCATACGCGGCGAGCCCGCCGCCAAGACTGCGCAAGCTGTTCGCGCAGAGCGACTGCGAGTGTGAGCGGCGGACCTGCGCAGTCACGGGAATCGCGACGCCCGCCGCAACGATCAGCAGCGCCGCGATGGCGACGAGATTGGGTAGACCCCAACGGCTTCGCGGCACATGCCACTGCGGCAAACGCCAGCGTTCTCGAGTCTGCTCATCCGCGCGCGCGACGCGTGCAAGCGTCGCCTCCACCAGCAGTTCGCTCGGTGGATCCACTGGATAACGATCGATCGCGTTCAGTTCGCCGAGCAGCCGCTCCGCGTTCGCGCGCAATGCCGCGGGCATCCGTCCAATGCAGGATCGGTCGAAGCCGGCCTCAATCAGGTACTCGAGTGCCGCCGCATCGCGCTCATCCTCGAAATCTTCGTGCACGTCGTTCATGGTCATGTCTGTTCTCGTTGCATCCTGTTCGCGCCCTGAATCAGGAGTTGTTCGCTCGTTGGTCGATCATCTTGATCACGCACCCTTGTTCGATTCTTGCGTGCGCCCAGGTCCGCCGCCTGTTCGTCGCCGCCACTGCGTGGAAAACAATGCCACGGCTGCATGCATTCGGCTCTTGATCGTGCCGAGCGGAACGCCGAGCGCGTCCGCCACCTGCTGATAGCTGAGCCGCTGAAAATATCCAAGGAGGATCACCTCGCGGTGGTGCGCCGGCATGCCATCGAGTACCTCCTTCACCAGCGCGCCTTCATCGCGGGCCGTCGCGAACGCCTCCGGCGCCTCGTCCTGCGCCTCGACGAGGTCGCCCATCGTGGCGCCATCATCATCGCTCAGTGGCTTGTCCAAGCTCGCCGCGCGTCGACGCTTCGCGCGCCGATGAAAGTCGCGCGCCTTGTTTGATGCGATCGTGTAGAGCCATGGCTTGAAACGGCGATCCGCATCGAACGAGTCCGCAGAGAGGTGGACTTGCAGCATCGTGTCCTGAAAGACATCGTCCGCAGCGGCGCCCGAACCGAGGAATCGCGCGAGGAATCCGTGCAGGTCGCGGCGGTAGCGCTCGACAAGCGTGCGGAACGCATCGGGGTCTCCATCGCGGTGGCGCGTCAGGAGCGACTCATCCGATGCGGCATCCATGCCTTGGTCGGCCATCGTGAGGGGCAAAGTACCCGACTCTCCGTGCAGCGGACAAATCCCCGCGCTTCGTGTCACTCGAACCGACTCAGCGCACGCAGCTGTAAACTTCGACTCGACTGTCCGTGTGAGTTTCGCTGCGCTGCGCGCGCTCGCGTCAAGCCCCGCGTGCAATGCACTTGCTACGGCCTGCAGCCCCGCGACGGCGGGCGAAGGGTGCTGGAGAGCAAGTGCATTGCACGGGAGCATCGGGTTGCTACGATCCGTCGCCCTCGGGAGTTCAAGGAAATACCTCGCCCATGCCAGTGCCGATCAGCCAAATGTGGACCGTCGCGACCTATGTGCTCGGGCAGAAGCTCCGTGGCCGCAAGCGGTATCCGCTGGTTCTGATGCTGGAACCACTTTTTCGCTGCAATCTTGCCTGCGCTGGCTGCGGCAAGATCCAGTATCCCGCCCACATCCTCAAGCGCGAACTGTCCGTGGCCGAGTGCCTGAAAGCGGTCGATGAATGCGGCGCGCCGATGGTCTCGATCCCTGGCGGCGAGCCACTGCTCCACCCGCAGATTGCGGAACTGGTGCGTGAACTGGTCGCGCGCCGCAAGTACATCTACCTCTGCACAAACGCGCTGCTTCTGAAGGAAAAGCTCGAAGCGGGTTGGTTCAAGCCGAGCAAGTACCTCACCTTCAGCGTTCACATGGACGGCATCGAGGAGCACCACGACTTCGCGGTCTGCCGCGAGGGGACGTTCCAGAAGGCGATCGAAGGCATTCGACTCGCGGTGGAACGCGGCTTCCGCGTGACCACCAACACAACGCTCTTCGATGGTGCGGATCCGAACGCGGTGCGACAGTTCTTCGATGAGATGATGGATCTCGGCGTCGAAGGCATGATGGTCAGCCCCGGCTATGCGTACGACAAGGCGCCGGATCAGAAGAGTTTCCTGAAGCGTCAGAAGACGCATGAGCTCTTCGAGATGGTGCTCTCCAATCGCCGCGATGGACGGCAGCGTTGGCGCTTCAATCAGTCGCCGCTCTTCCTCGAGTATCTCATGGGTCGCCGTAGTTTTGAGTGCACGCCGTGGGGCAATCCGACTTTCAACATCTTCGGATGGCAGAAGCCCTGTTATCTGCTGAACGAGGGCACGGCGGATTCCTTCCGCGAACTGATGGAAGACACGGAATGGGAGCGATACGGACGCGCGTCGGGCAACCCAAAATGCCAGAACTGCATGGTGCACTGCGGACATGAGCCGAGCGCCGTGGACTACACGTTCTCCGCGCTCCCTGGAATGTTCGCGACCGTGAAGGCGATGCTGTTCGATACCTACGCGAGTCCAGTGGCGCGCGAGAGGCTGCGCGAAGAGGCCGCCAAGCCTCATGGGCCTCGTGCGCATCTTGTGCAGCTCGGCTTCGCGCAGGATGTCCGCGAAGTGGAACACACTGCCGCGTAAAGAGCGCGCCGCGTGGGCTGACTCAGCCGTGCGCCAAAGCCGAAGTGTTCACACGATGCGTCGGTGAACCGCCCTGTGCCGCCGTCACCACATCGCGCACGACCCAACTCATGTTCTCCATCGCGGTTTCGCTGCGGCTTGCCAAGTGCGGTGCGAGGAACGCGGCGCGCAGTCCAAGCAGCGGGCAGTTCGCCGCGATCGGCTCTGGGTCGTGCACATCGAGAATGGCGCGCGCCGACGGGTTCGCCGCGAGAAACTGCGCCAGATCGCCCGCGGGCAGCACCATGCCGCGCGATGTGTTGATGAGCAGCACATCGGGCCGCAACTGCGCCAGCCGATCGGCGCCGAGAAAGTTGCGATTGGAAGGTCGCCCATCCACATGAACGCTGATCACATGGCTTTCGGCCAGCAACCTGCTGAGTGGAACGATCTCGCCGCCGCCACACTGTGATGCATCGATCTCGCGCACATCGTGAAGCAGTACATGGAAGCCGATCGCCGCGGCAACCTGTGCGAGGCGCGTTCCAATGCGCCCCACGCCAAGAATCCCGAGCGTGAGTTCACTCATCTGCCGCTGTGCGGCGATCTCGCTGCGCGCGGCGTCCCACGCCGACTGATCGAGTGCGCGGTCCAGGAATACGCGCGGTCGAAGCGCGTCGCACAGCAGGCAGAGCACATACTCCACGACCGCCTGCGTGTTGGCGTCTGGAGTATTCACGACCATCACGCCGCGGCGATCGCACGCGGCGAGATCGATGTTGTCCACGCCAACGCCCGCGCGCCCGACCACACGAAGTGCGGGCAGCCGTGCGAGCAGTGCGTCGTCCACGGTGGTGTAGGTACGCACGACCAGCCCAAGTGCCATCGGCGCGGCCGCCGCAAACGCGGCCGTGTTTGGCGCCGCCTCCGTGACTTGCGCAGCCCGCTTCAGCCATGCCAAGGGCGCATCCGCCAGCCGTTCGGTGACCAAAATGGGCAGTTTTTCCGTCTTCATGTTGCGTCGAGGCAAAGCAATGCTACGGTAGGGTCATGGACACGCGGTCGAGGAGCGCTCAATGCCAGACTGCCCGTTCCGCCGCACGCCGAGTGGCTGCACTCGGGGCGGCTGTCGTGGCATCCACGGCGTGTTCGCTCAGCGTCTTGGCCGATGACATCGGCTATGAGGAACTCGTTGCGCGGCTTGGCGGTACGGTGCCCACCGGTTCGGGTGTTCGCGCCGCGCAGTGCGAGGCAGCTGAGGCAAGTGGAACGCCCGTTCCGTATGGACCCAACCAGACATTGCCTGAGTTTTCCGGCAAGACGTTCTCCGCACAAAGTGGAACGCCCGCCGTCAGTTCGCACGCAACAGTTGTCGCGGGCGTTTACTACGGCAACAACAGCATCGCGCGCGGAGTCGGAACGATTTATCTCTACGAGGCGAACAGTTTCATCTCCTCGCATTTGCGCTACGGTCAAGGATCGTCGGTCGCTCCGGTCACGCCACCGTCCGTGCTCATGAAGGTCTACAACCACAGTTGGATCGGCGGGCTCTCGGGGACCACGCCCACTGCGGGTGATCTTGAAATCCTGCGCAGAGCCGACTTCCAGATGAACCGCGACGACACGCTGTACTGCGTTGGAATGAACAATGGCGCCACGAGCCCGACCTATCCGCTGATGGCCATGGGATACAACGGGCTCTCCGTGGGTCGCATGGACGGCGAACACTCTCGCGGTGATGTGCCAGCGGCCGCGGATGGTCCGGGACGGATGAAGCCCGAGATTGTTGCGCCCGGGAACGCCACAAGTTGGGCAGCACCGCTTGTTGGTGCTGCGGCGTTGCTGCTGTACGACACGGCACTCAGCACGCTCGCGAGCAATCCAAACGCGGATGAAACCACGGTCATCAAGGCGTGCCTGCTCGCTGGTGCGACGCACCGTGCTGGATGGACGAACAATCCAGTCAGCTCTGGTGCACAGCGCGGGTCCACAGTGAAGCCGCTCGATGCAGTGTCGGGAGCTGATCTGGTGAACATCGATCGGAGCCATCGCATACTGACCGCCGGCGAGTTTGCGGGTGCGACGAGCGCGGCTGCTGCGGTCGCAGGCCCGATCATCGGCTGGGACTTCGAGAACCTTCCCGCCACCAACGCATCCCGATTCTGGCGTTTCAGCATCTCGCAGTCCGCGCCAGAGCTGTCGGTGATCGCAGCGTGGAACCGCGTGGCAACGACTTCGATAGCCGTTCCACAGTTGGCAGACCTCAGCCTCGCGCTGCTGCGCGTCGGCACGGACGGCACTGCGGTGCCGCTCGAAGGTGAAGCAGGCGCAGCGTTTTACGGATCGGGCAATGTGGCGAGCCGATCTGCGGTCGACAACATCGAACACTTGTATGTGCGCGATTTGGCAGCGGGCGATTACATCATTCAGATGACCCGCGGTGGGTCGAGCACGGCTGCTGCGCCCTTCGCGCTGGCGTGGTTTGTATCTCCACGCGCGGCGGATCTGAATCAGGATGGCGTGGTGGGGGGATTGGATCTCACGGTTCTGTTGGGCAGCTGGGGATCGCCAGGCATTGCGGACATCAACCGCGACGGCACTGTGGACGGTACGGATCTCACCGTTCTGCTTTCGAGTTGGGGCTGATCGACACCGCCGTTGATCAGCAGCGGGGAACGGTCCCCGCGTTTCACCGCGCAGCCTCTACTCTTGCGCCCCGATGCGACCGAGGCGAACCGATGCGCTCATCATGGGCGTCCTGTTTGCAGTCCTTGGCTGCTTCCTGATCGTGCCGATCGGGCATGCGGTCTCTGGCGCGCTTCATGATGAACGCGGCTGGACGTTCTTCCACTTGCAGGATGTACTCCGCGATCCGCAACTGGTGGCCGGACTCCGAAACGCGCTCGTCATTGCCGCATGCACCACAATGCTCGCGGCTGTCATCGCGCTGCCCGTCGCGCTCGTGAGCGCACGATGCGCGTTCTTCGGCAAAGGGCTGCTGAACGCCCTGCTCCTCGCGCCGCTGATCCTGCCACCGTTTGTCGGCGCGATCGGTATGGAGGCGATCCTGGGTCATGAAGGCAGCTTGAACGCACTGCTGCGTCACTTCGGACGAACGGGACCGCCGCTCGATCTGCTCAGCGGCGGTGGGTTCGGCATCATCGTGCTGCTCGAAGCGCTGCATCTGTATCCGATTCTCTTTCTCAATGTGCTTGCAGCGCTTGCCAACATCGATCCCGCGATGGAGGAGGCTGCGCGCAACTGCGGTGCAGGTCCGTGGAGGCGCTTTCGACGAATCACGCTGCCGATGGTTCGGCCGGGCTTCTTCGCGGGCGCGACGATCGTGTTCGTTTGGAGTTTCACGGAACTCGGTACGCCGCTCATGCTGGGTTTCCGCACCGTGACGAGCGTGCAGATCTTCGATGGACTCAAGGAGATCGAGACATCGCGGCAGCCGTATGCGCTGACGCTGCTGATGTTCGCCGTCGCGACCGCGATCTACCTCGTGGGGCGCGCCACGCTCGGGCGCGCGCGCGGTGGCGCATCGACGAAGGCGTCTGTGCGGCGCACCGAGCGCGTGCTGGGGCCTCGCGGAACGGTGGGTGCGTGGGCGCTCATCGGCGGCGTGTGTTGCATCGCGTGTCTGCCGCATATTGGCGTCGTCCTCAGTGCACTCAGCGTTCCGGGCAGTTGGTATGGCACAGTGCTTCCACAGGCATGGACGCTCGACAACTTTGCCGCGGCGCTGCAACATCCGCTCGCGGCAGGCGCGGTCCGCAACTCGCTCTTCCTCGCGGGGTTCGCGGTGCTGATCGATCTCATTCTCGGCGTGGCGGCCGCTCGCATTCTGGTTCGTACCCAGTTGCCGCTGCGTTGGCTGCTCGATGCGCTGATCATGCTGCCGATCGCCGTGCCCGGTCTTGTGATGGCGTTTGGTTTCGTATCGATGAGCCTCGCATGGCCCTTCGCGGGTCGCGCGCCCGAGTGGCTCAGTTGGCTGTCGGCTGTCATGCCCGCTTCATGGTGGGAGTGGCTGTCGAACGCACCGCTTGCGGCGATGGGCAATATCGTCGGCGCCACGCCCAACCCTGTGCCGTTCCTGGTGATCGCCTACGCGATCCGTCGGCTGCCATATGTGGTGCGTTCCACCGTGGCGGGCCTCGAGCAGACGCCCGTCGATCTTGAAGAGGCTGCGGCGAGCGTCGGGTCGGGACCCGCGCGCACCCTGCGCCGGGTGGTCATTCCGCTCGTGGCGGCAAACATGGTGGCGGGGGGACTGTTGGCGTTCAGTTTGTCGATGCTGGAAGTGTCCGATTCGCTGCTGCTTGCGCAGCGTGAGGCGAACTACCCCGTGACGAAGGCGATCTACACGCTGTTCGACCGCCTTGGCGATGGACCCGCCATCGCGAGCGCGATGGGAACATGGGCCATGCTGCTGCTTGCCGCCACGCTCGCTGCGGCGAGTTCCGTTCTTGGGAAGCGATTGGGCGCCGTGTTCCGAGGGTAGTTCCTATACTTCGGTTTCCATGCCGTTCACCTTGCAGCCAGATGAGGGCTACGGACTCGACATCGAGAGCACCGAGTACCTGAAAGATCATTTTCAGTCGCCCGACCGCTGGGTGTTGAACTTCGGTCCGCAGCATCCCGCGACGCACACCACGCTTCGGCTCGTGCTCGAACTCGATGGCGAACGCGTCGCGCGCGCCACGCCGCACATCGGCTATCTGCACTCGGGTTTCGAGAAGCTCGGCGAGCATCATGATTACAACCAGTATGTCTGCACGATCAGCCGCATGGACTACGCGTCGCCGATCTGCAACGATGTCGCGTGGCACGAAGCGTGCGAGCGGCTGATGGGGGTCAACCTGACGCCGCGTTGCAAGGTGATTCGCACGATCATGGGGGAACTTGGGCGCATTCAGAACCACCTGCTGTGCGTGGGCGCGGCAGGTCTCGATTTGGGCGCGTTCACAAGTTTTCTGTATGGGTTCAACGAGCGCGAATTCATCTACGACATCCTCGAGTATGTCTCTGGCCAGCGCTTCCATCCCGATTGGACGCGCGTGGGGGGCGCGTGGCGCGATCTGCCCGACGACGATGTGTTCGTCCGCATGGTGCGCGAGTTCATCGATGTTCGCATGGCGAAGGCGCTGCGCGATGTCGAGACACTGTTGAACCGAAACCGCATCTTCACGGAGCGTCTCGAGGGCGTGGGCGCGCTGCCTGAAGCGGACGCGATCGCGTGGGGTGCGACGGGACCATGTGCTCGCGCCTCGGGCGTGCGGCGCGATGTTCGCAAGGACGATCCGTATCTGTGCTTCGCGGACAACTGGGATGGGCAGGGTGCCAGCGCCGTTCAGTTCTCCGTGCCCGTGGCGACAACGGGCGACTGCCTCGCGCGATACCACGTGCGGCTCGAGGAGATGAAGCAGTCGGTCACGATCATCCGTCAACTCATCGACCGAATTCCCAAAGGCCCGATCGATGCGGTTGGCGACAACAAGGTTCGCCTGGCGGACAAGGGTGATGTGTATGGGTCGATCGAAGCGACGATCCAGCAGTTCGAGCTCGTCATGCACAACCGCGGCTTCGAGACGCCGGTGGGCGAGGCGTATGGCGCGATCGAAGGACCCAACGGCGAACTCGGCTACCTCATCGTCGCGGATGGCGGTCGATGCCCCTTTCGCGTTCGTGTGCGTCCGCCGATCTTCTACAACTTCCAGCTCTTCCCGCGGCTGATCGAGGGGCACCAACTTGCCGACGCGGTCGCCGTGCTCGGATCGCTGAACATCATCGCGGCGGAACTGGACCGCTGACCAACGGAGATCACAGAACATGTCCTGGAAGACAAAGCCCTCCGCCACGATGAAGGTGCCCACGCGGGCGCAGCCCTGGTGCACGCCGCAGATGCTGCAGCGCTGGACGGACACGATCCTGCCCAAGTACGCCGTGAAGCACGGGGCGCTCATGCCGATTCTGCACGATGTGCAGCACACCTATCGCCACATCCCGCAACAGGCGATGCTGGAGATCGCGTCGTTCCTCGGCATCGCGCCAAGTGAAGTGCTCGACACGGTCTCGTTTTACGAGGAGTTCACCACCGAGCCCGTCGGGCAGTGCGTGATCGGTGTCTGCCACACGTTCGCGTGCGAGGTCTGCGGCCACAAGGAAATCCTCGACCGCGTTCGCGAGCGTCTTGGCATCGAGCCGCACGAGACAACGGAAGATGGCCGCTTCACGCTGCTGACGCTCGAGTGCCTCGGATCGTGCGACACAGCGCCCGTCGCGCTCTTCAACGACACGCTGCATGAACGCCTCACGGTGGAGCGGGTGGATGCGCTCATCGATGAAGCACTGAAGGCGCCCGCGAAGGACTCGCACGGATGAGCAGCGCCGCGGACGAACCGCAGCCCTCGTTGGCGCACAACTGTGGCGCGTTCATGGGGCACATCTTGAAGGCGATTCGCACGCCCGTCGTGCCTGCGTCGCGGGACACGCATACCGTTCAAGCCGTGATGCACGAGAAGCAGGTGGGTGATGTGACCTTGCGGCGCATCGTCATTGATCAGATCGTCACCGCACCCGAGCCACGCGCGCACTGCAGCGGCGCGCCAGACAGGAACAGCCCATGAGACTTGCCGAGCCGATCCTGACCCGACGCATTCCATCCGTCCCGCACGGCGATCCGAAGGATCGACGCACCGTGGACTACGACGCCTTCGTTCGCGCGGATGGATACAAGGGACTGGAGAAGGCGCTCGATATGGATTCGGCGGCTGTCGTTGCGCTTGTGAAGGATGCGTGTCTACGCGGGCGTGGCGGTGCGGGGTTTTCCGCGGGACTGAAGTGGTCATTCGTGGCTCCCGATGATGGCAAGGGCCACCGCTACCTCTGCATCAATTGTGACGAGGCGGAACCAGGGACGTTCAAGGATCGCCTGCTCGTGGACTTCGATCCGCATCTCGTGCTCGAGGGAATCGCCATCGCGTGTTGGGCCTGCAAACTCGATGTGGCATACTTCTTCATTCGTGGCGAGTACCACCATCAGGCGCGCGTGATGCAGCGCGCGATTGATGAGGCGTATGCGAAGGGCATCTTCGGCAAGCAGGGGCTGCTGCGCGGCAAGGTGAAGCACACGGTTGACTGCTATCTCCACCGAGGCGCGGGCGCGTACATCTGCGGCGAGGAGACGGCGCTGCTCGAAGCGGTCGAAGGCAAGCGCGGTTGGCCCCGCGTGAAGCCGCCGTTCCCTGCCGTGAAGGGGCTGTTCGGTCGACCGACCATCATCAACAATGTGGAAACGCTCGCCGCCGTCCCCGACATCATGCTGCGCGGTCTTGAGTGGTGGAAGTCCATCGGCACGAATGGCATGCCAGGCGGTCAGCCCTCGTGGGGCACGAAACTGATGGGTGTGTCTGGCCATGTGGCTCGGCCAGGGTGCTTTGAAGCGCCGCTCGGCATTCCGCTTCGCACGCTTGTGGACGACTACTGCGGCGGCATGCGCGGCGGCAAGCGTTTCAAGGGCGCGATCGCGGGCGGTGTGTCGATGGGCGTTCTCGGCACGGACCAGTTCGATGCGCCCATGGACTTTGACATTGGACGGAAGTACGGCGTGCTTGGGCTCGGTACCGCGTGCCCAACGGTGTTCGACGAGGACACGGACATGGTCGCCGTCACGCGAAACTGCGCGCGCTTCTTCATGAACGAGTCATGTGGGCAGTGCACACCGTGCCGCGAGGGTTCCGGGTGGATGTTCAAGATGCTGCTGCGTATCGAACGCGGCGATGCGACCACCGGTGATCTGGATCTGCTCGAGGAGGTGGCTGGATCGATGGGGCTCAGTGAAGGCACCACCATCTGCGGCCTTGCCGACGGCAACAACTGGCTCGTGCGCACCATGCTGAAGAAGTTCCGCGGTGAGTTCGAGCGGCGCGTCAAGCCGAAGTTCGTTCCGCTGCATCTCTCCGCTCGGTGAACGCTCCCTCCCCGCTGATCGAGGTCGTCTGCGAGGCACCAGTCGATGCGGCGCATTGGCAGCGTCTCACGGTCGCTGCAGTCGATGCGGTGTCCAAGCGGGAGGGCGTGCGCTTCGTGCGGGTCTCGGTGCGTGTTCTTCGTGATCCGACGATGGCTCTTTTGCATGAACGCCATGCGAACGAAGCGGGCACGACCGATGTGCTGGCGTTCGTGGAGCAGGGAGCGGGGGGACTTGAAGTGGATCTGGCGATCTGCCACGATGAGGCGCAGCGTCGAGCATCGCAACTGGGGCATGCAGGCGCGGATGAGTTGGCGCTCTACCTGGTGCACGGCCTTCTTCATGCGGCGGGATATGTGGACGACGATGACGCGGGCTGTGCGCGCATGCGAGGGGCGGAGAAGGATGTGCTGCACGCACTTGGAGTCGGACGCGTCTACCCTGAACCATCATGATGGAGTCCGCCTACCTCACTAGTTTCATCGTGGTGGTGTTGGCGACAACGCTGCTCTCGGCGCTCAATCTTGCGCTTGGGCAAACGAGCATCAGCGAAATGCACCGCCGCTTTGCGCGGTCTGGACGCGAACGCGCTGCAGACTGGATCGCAGCGAACACGACGCCGCTCGAGCATTCAGTCGCGTTCTATCGAACTTTCGGACGATTGGCGGCGTTGCTGCTGATGCTGGAGATGTTGCATCAGGATTCGCTGACGAGACTGCCGCTTCCTGATGTGCTCATGGCGCTTGTGCTTGCTGGCACCGTGCTGTGGGCGATGAGTACCGTCGCCGCGGGGGCGATCGCGCGCTACGCGGGCGTGCAACTGATCACCACATTTCATCCGCTGCTCGTCGTGCTCTTCTGGTCGGTCTGGCCGATACTGTGGCTCGGACGAGGCATCGACGAAGCGGTACGGCGGCTCTTTGGCGCCCAGCCGATGGATGAGCGTGCGGAGCAGGATCTGATGCACACGATTTCGGACACCGCGCGCGTGGGCGGAATCGATCCACTCGCGGCGACCATCATCCGCAACGCTGTCGAGTTCCGAAACACGGTGGTGTCGGATGTGATGACTCCGCGCACACAGATCGAGGGTATTGCGTACACCGATGACATCGCGACCATTCGGGCATTCATTGCCACCGCTGGCCACTCGCGCATCCCCGTGTACGAGGGCGGTCTCGACAATGTTGTCGGCATTCTTTATGTCAAGGACCTTGTGCGGCTGCTTGGTACGCCACCCGACGGGTTCGTGCTTCGGCCGCTGCTGCGGCAGCCGCCGCGCGTTCCAGAGAGCAAGGCCGTCAGTGATTTACTGATCGAGTTTCAACGCACGGAGGTCCATCTTGCGCTCGTGGTCGATGAGTTTGGCGGCACGGCTGGTTTGGTGACGATCGAGGATGTGCTCGAGGAGATCGTGGGCGAGATCTATGACGAGCATGAGCCGCATTCCGAGATTGAGCCTGTCATCATGGGAAGCGCTGCGGCGGGCTGGGAGGTCGATGGGCGGATTCCCGTGGAGACGGTGGCAGCGGAGACAGGTCTGCCGCTCTCGCCCGATGATGGGTACTCGACCATCGCTGGTCTGCTGCTTGCGCACTTCGGGCGTATCCCGCAAGTCGGCGACACTTTCGCGGCTCATGGCGGGCGTTTCACCGTCACATCATCCACGCCCACACGCGTGATGAAGGTGCGGGTTGAGACTGTCGCGGCCGAGCAGGCGTGAAGCAAGTCAGCCGAATTCGTCGCCGCGGAAGGTCGACGCGAGATATGCCTCACGGACGAGCGGGTCGTTGATGATTGCACGCGGATCACCATCACGCAGATTCTTGCCTTCGTGAATGATGTAGGCGCGGTGGCAGATTCGCAGCGTCTGCTGCACATTGTGGTCGGTCACAAGAATCGAGATGCCTTGCTCGGCAAGGCGCCGTACTTCGCTCTGCAGTTCCTCCACGGTGTGCGGATCGACGGCCGCGAAGGGTTCATCAAGAAGGATCAGCCGCGGCTTTGTGATGAGCGACCGTGCGATCTCGAGTCGTCGGCGTTCGCCACCCGAGCATGTGCGTGCCTGTTCCCGCCGCTTGTGCTGCAGCCCGAATTGTCCGAGCAGATCGTCGCATTCCTTCTGTCGCTGCGCACGCGTCAGCGGTCGCGTTTCCAAGATCGCGAGCAGGTTGTCCTCGACGGACAGTCGCTGGAACACGCTCGGCTCCTGCGACAGATAGCCCATGCCCGCGGCGGCGTGGCGGTACATCGGTTCATTCGTGACAACCTTGCCGTCGAATGTCACGCGCCCCGCCTCGGGAGTGATCATCCCGATCGCCATTCGGAAACTCGTGGTCTTCCCGGCCCCATTGCGACCGAGGAGTCCCACGATCTCGCCCGCGTCGACATGGAACGACACCTGATCGACCACGCGCCGACCGTTGTAGCTCTTCACCAACCCATGCGCTTCAAGAAGGGGCACGACCTGCGGAGTGTAAGCGCGCGATCGCGATAGAATCCCGAGGGTGCCTCGGACTGCCCTGAGCCTCGGACTCGCGCTGCTGATGCTCGCCGCGCCCGCGTGCGTACGGCGCACCATCGCGATCACATCCACGCCATCGGAAGCGCTCGTCTATGTGAACGAACGCGAGGTCGGGCGAACGCCCTGCGAGGTCGACTTTCTCTTCTATGGCGAGTACGACGTTCGCTTGAAACTCGATGGATACGAGTCGATTGTCGGATCGGGTACGGCGTCCGCACCGTTCTGGGATTTCATTGGCGCGGATCTTGTGAGCGAGATTGCGCCGCTCAATCTCGAGAGCCGAGTCGAGTGGCACTTCACCTTCGTGCCTGCGGATGGCAGCTTCCCAAGCCTCTTTGAACGCGCCCGTTCGATGCGGACTGCGGTACTCGAAGACAAGAGTCTTGCTGATGCCGAAACGACCTCCCGCGCTGCCGCCGTGAACGACGGCAAGGCAGCGAAACAAGCGCCCTCGATGAAACCAGCGGAGATGGGATCCGGCGAGGCGCAAGGGGCGCTGCCGGGGAAGGGAGCTGCTGAAGTTCCTGTGCCACCGACGGAAGTGATGCCGCCCATTCCCTGAAGTGTGCGATGCTGGTGCGCGCTGGGCTGGGGAAGCCTTGCGACGCTCACCGCCCGTGCGCTGCGATCACGACATCGATCGCGGGACGAGTGGTGGCGGGCCACTCGACATGCGCGAGTGACTTCACACTGACCCATGCGATGGAGCGCGCCGCAATCGCTCTCGGCACGGCGCCTGGCGGCAACTGCACCGCCTGCACATGAAAGCGCGGCGCAGGCCGACCCTCAGGCGGAGGCGGTTCAACCACACCAAGGTCTTGCCACTCGTGCGCGGCATCCGTGCAGTCCACGGCTACTTCCTCGAGCAACTCGCGTGCACCGGCGTCACGCGCGCGCTCTCCTGGCGCGATCTTGCCGCCCGGCAACTCCCAAGCCCCTGGAAGGATTTCGCTGTCGAGTGCACGGCGCGCAACCAGTACCTGCATGCATCCCTGCGCACTGCGCAGCAGAACGCACAGGACAACATCGATTCGCGCTGCCGTGGAGGGGGTGTTGGCGGGGGAGGTGTGGCGTGCTGTGGTCATGCGGGGAATCACCAAAAATGGCCGCAAAAAACCTGAGATTGCGAAGCTGTTGACTCCGCGCCTCGGGGCAGGATAGCGTGGAATGTCCCTCATTCGGTTGCCTTCTTTACAGCCTCGGCAGCGAGGCTGATCGAAACGCCGTTCGGTCGTGTCGGAGCGACCGGGCGGCTTTTTCATGCACTACCTTCTCGCGACCATGCGGCTCTCCATCACGCTCGTCTTCTGTCTCTGCTTCGCCGCACACGCGGAGACCACCGCATTCACTTTCGATCCAGTCGTGAACGCAGGCGCGCAGATCGCGCCCACACCACCCGCGGATGCGCAGAGTGCCAAACCCGCATTCGGCACGAAGGACACTTGGCGCTGGCAAGTGCTGCTCGGCGGTATGACTGACTTCGAAGCCGCTGAGCAGGTCGAGTTTGGCTTCAGTGCCTCCTACTTCATCATTGACAACCTCTCCGTCGATTTCCAAATCGAAGGCGATTACATCGCGCAGCCTGTCGCGAACGCATGGGGTGGTGGTGGCACGATTCTCTTTCGCTGGCACTTTCTCGCCTACCAGACTTGGTCGCTCTACGCGGATGCGGGCTCCGGCGTGATCGCAACAACTGTGAACACCCCATCCGGCGGCACATCATTCAACTTCACGCCGCAGGCGGGTGCGGGCGTCTCGTTTGATGTGGCACAGGATCTACGACTCATGGTCGGCGCACGCTGGTACCACATCTCCAACGCGAATACCGGTGAGACGAATCCGGGGAGGAATAGTTTGATGGGGTATGTGATGTTGAGCGTGCCATTCTGACGGCGAGGATGCGCGCTGCGCGCGCATCTTCGTGCGCCTTCGGCGCACACAGCCTGCTGACGCAAGCCTCGCGCGCCTGCGGCGCGACTGGTCCGCGCGCGCCCTCGGCATGCACCCTGCTGGGGCTCAGACAGCTCTCGCCTGCTCCACGGACCTGC
>JBJTUC010000105.1:0-12408 GCA_046080505.1 Planctomycetota bacterium | reverse complement strand
TCCTCCACAACACGCTCACGCACCGCGGCGAAGCGGTGATACCCCTCGACGCGCGGCGCGGAATCTCGTTTTACTCCTGCGGTCCGACCGTCTACGACGATGCGCACATCGGCAACTTCCGGTCGTTCCTGAACGCGGACATCCTGCGCCGCACGCTGGAACTACTCGGTCACCGTGTCCGTCACATCATGAACATCACCGATGTTGGTCACATGACTGACGATGGCCTCGCCGACGGCGGCGGCGAGGACAAGATGGCCGTCGCGGGGCGCCGCATCGCGGAGGCGAAGAAGTCTGGCAAACTTCCACTCGGCGCCGACATCGATCCGTCCGATCCGCTCGCTATCGCGGACTTCTATGCCGGCCGATTCATGGAGGACGCTTGCCTGCTCGGCCTGAAGGTCGCCCTCGAAACGCAGTCGCTCGTCGCTTCGGGTGGCAGTTCGGATGATCGGATGCCCCGGCCGACACGCTGCATTCCCCAGATGGTCACGATGATTGCCGAACTCATCGCGCGTCACCACGCGTATGTCGGTCGCGACGGCGCCGTGTACTTCGATGTGCGCTCGTTTCCCGAGTACGGACGCCTTTCGGGCAACACGCTTGATGCGCTGCGTGAAGGTGCGGGCGAGCGCATCGATGCCGCGAACCAAGCGGCAAAGCGTCATCCTGCAGACTTCCTGCTTTGGAAGCCCGACGCGCGCCATCTCATGCGCTGGCCATCGCCATGGGGCGAGGGCTACCCAGGTTGGCACATTGAGTGCAGCGTGATGGCTCGCATGTTGCTTGGTGATGAGATCGACCTGCACTCGGGCGGTGAAGACAATATTTTTCCACACCACGAGTGCAAGATCGCGCAGAGTTGCTGCGCGACCGGCCGGCCGCTCTTCGCGCGCGCGTGGTTCCACACGCGCCATCTCCAAGTCGAGGGCGAGAAGATGTCGAAGTCGAAGGGCAACTTCTTCACGGCACGCGACCTCTTCGCCAAGGGCGTGACACCCGCTGCGCTGCGGCTCGAACTGGTGCGCACCCACTACAGAAGCAATGCCAACTTCACGCTGCAAGGACTGCAGGATTGCCAGCGCATAATCGACCGTTGGTGTCGAGCGCGCAGCGCGTTGATCGCTGCCGCAGCGGCGGATTCGCAGGCGCGCGGAGGTTCGACTGCCGCGGACGAAACTCGGGCGGCGGGTCCATTTGAACGCGCCCTCGCCTCCTGCACCGCGGCACTGTGCGACGACCTCAATGTTGCGCGAGCAATCGCAGCGCTCAACGAAGCATGCGCCGCACCCGCGGATTCACGCGCGACAAGTTGCCCGCAGCGCGAACTCGCGAGCCTGCTTTCGATCGACTCAGTGCTGGGCGTGTTCGGGCGAAACACGATCGTTGCCGGCGCGGCAGCGCCTGAGGATCCGGCGTTCATCGAGCAGGTCGAGTCGCTGATCGCTGCGCGAGCAGCGGCGCGCGCGCGCAAGGACTGGAAAGAAAGCGACCGCGTTCGCGATGAACTTGCGGCGATCGGCGTGCAGGTGAAAGACGGTCCGCAAGGCGCGACATGGTCCCGCGCATGAATGCGCGTTCACCGCACGGCCTTCCTGTGATCGGACTTGTTGGCGCCATTGGCGCCGGCAAGTCGACCGTTGCGCAGGAACTTGCGGCGCTCGGCTGCGTGGTCTCCGACTCCGATGCGCATGCACGCGCCGCACTCGCCGATCCGCGGATTCATCATGCGATCACGCAGCGGTGGGGGCGCGGCGTTCTGCAGAGCGATGGAATGGTGGACCGAGCGAAAGTCGCCGCTCGCATCTTCACGGGGGCAGAGGCGCCAGTGGAACGAGCATGGCTCGAGTCGATCGTGCATCCGTTCATCCATGAACGCCGCGGCGCGATGTTCGCCAACACGCCGCCCGGTACGCGCGCGCTTGTCATTGACGCGCCGCTTCTGATCGAAGCAGGGCTCGTCTCCGAGTGCAATAGCGTTCTATTCATCGATGCGCCGTATTCGGTGCGTTTGGAGCGCTTGCAACGCACCCGTGGTTGGACCGAGGCGGAACTGGATCGACGGGAAAAATCGCAAATGCCACTTGACCAGAAGCGTTCTTTGGCCGATCATGTCATGGTCAACGATGGCCCGCTGGGCTCGTTGCGGGCTTGTGTAGCCCGGACCCTCGACCTGATTCTCGAAGAGTTTGTCAGGAAGAAGTGATGCGGCGTTCGCGCCGCTCGGCTGCTTGGACGGCCCGCACTCGCGGCGCTCGTCTGGCACGCGGCACATGCATCAAGGGGAAGCCCAGATCGATTCGTTGTCGACCCGATCTCCCCGCAAGCGCCCAGCACATCGACGGCAGAAACCCACGCGGTACACATCATGAGTGAAAGTCAAACACAAGCACAGCCCCAGTCGCACCATCAACACGGGAAGGACTTCCACCAGAAGGGGCGTCGTCGTCGTCGCCGTGGCGGTGGCGGTGGCGGCGGTGGTGGCGGCGGCGGTGGTGGTGGTCACCATCATCAGTCGCAGGTCGTCTTTGCGCCTGGCACACTGCCAAGCGACGAGGTCCTCGCGGCGGACCGCGAAGCGCTCGATGCCCAACTCGCCGAACGCAAGAAGCCTGCGAAGAAGGGCGCAGTGGAGCACGACTTCGTGGCACTTCACCGCATGGATACCGATGACCTCCTGCAGGAGGCGAAGAAGGAGGGGCTTGAGGACATGGGCGGGCTGCCCAACCACAAGTTGGTCTTCGAAATCCTGCGTGCACGCTCGCTGAAAGATGGATTGATGATGGCCGAGGGGTCGCTCGACATCACACCCGATGGACATGGGTTCCTGCGCAGTGCAGAGTATTCGTACCTCGCGTGCGAGGACGATGTCTTCATCAGCGCGCAGACCATTCGCACGCTCGGGCTGCGCCGTGGGCAGACTGTTCGCGGCTATATCCGCGCGCCGAAGGAAGGCGAACTGTTCTTCG
Source organism: Planctomycetota bacterium (assembly GCA_046080505.1). GTDB lineage: Bacteria > Planctomycetota > Phycisphaerae > Phycisphaerales > SM1A02 > F1-60-MAGs104. The sequence goes on along the minus strand of JBJTUC010000105.1, from coordinate 9,439 downwards.
CGATGCTGAAGGTCGAGTCGATCAACGGCGTCGCAGCCGAAGATGCGCACTCGCTTCCGGTGTTCGAGAGCCTCACGCCGCTGCATCCGAACCACCGCATCCATCTTGAGATGCTCGATCAGCCAACGCGTATCGAGCCGCGTGTCATCGACATGGTGACGCCGCTGGGATTCGGGCAGCGCGCACTCATCGTCGCACCGCCGCGTACGGGCAAGACCGTGATCCTGCAGCAGATCGCGAATGCCGTCGCGATCAATCATCCCGACGTCCACACCATCGTTCTTCTGATCGATGAACGACCAGAGGAAGTGACGGACTTCAAGCGCAACACGCCCGCGCGCGTGGAGGTCGTGGCCAGCACGTTCGACGAAGAGGCATCGCGCCACATTCAAGTCGCCGAGATGGTCATGGAAAAGTCCCGGCGGCTCGTCGAGTGCGGTGAGCATGTGGTGATCCTCCTCGACTCGATTACGCGCCTCGCACGCGGATACAACAATGCGATGCCCAACTCGGGCAAGATCGGTTCGGGCGGCGTGGACAACTCCGCGCTGATCAAGCCCAAGAAGTTCTTCGGCAGCGCACGAAACATTGAAGGCGGAGGTTCGCTCACCATCATCGCCACTGCGCTCGTCGATACGGGTAGCCGCGCCGACGAGGTGATCTTCGAAGAGTTCAAGGGCACCGGCAATGCGGAACTCCACCTCGACCGCAAGCTGGTGGAAAAGCGCATTTATCCGGCGATCAATGTGGGCGCCTCGGGAACGCGTCGCGAGGAACTGCTCCTCGACCCGAAGGAACTCGAACTCATTATCCGCCTACGGAAGGTCGTGTCGGACATGAATGTGGTGGAGGCGATGGAACTGCTCCGCAGTCGCGTTTCCAAGACCAAGTCGAACGCAGAATTCCTCATGACGATGGGGATGGGATGATGCTTGCTGCGTAAAGACGAGAGATCCCCAGCGTCAATCAGGAGACAGCAGGATGACTGACCGCCGCATCGCGTTCTCAAGCAATCATCCCGCTCCAGCGCTCCACGGCACGCGAGCGTTCACGCTGGTGGAAGTCATCGTTGTTATCGCGGTCATCGCGCTGCTCATTGCGCTGCTGCTTCCCGCACTTCGCATCGCGAAGGCAAACAGCGAATGGGCGGCAAGTCAGAACAACCTCCGCCAGATCGCCACGCTGATGCAGGGCTACACCTCCGACAACCGTGATCGTTGCCTGCCGAGCCAGTTTGATCATCGGCCGCCGGCGATCCAGTTCCGCGGCAGCATGCGATCCGCACAGACTGGACCGGGCACGCAAGTGAACAACCCACCGCTCGGTCTGCCGCTCGTTGGCACATGGGCGGACATCCTCTGGACCACTGGAAATCTCGGCAGTTTCGTGATGCCGATGATGTCTGGCGGCGAGATCATCGAGGACCCGGATTCCGGCACGGAGATCGGCGGTTACAACTACAAGTTCGACTCGCCCGACCGCCTTGTTTATCAGGTGTTCCCAGACAATCGGCAGAACATCTTGCGCTCGACGGTCGAGATGGTGAATCCATATTCGCTCGATGAGGAGTCGGAGGCGTATCCGTGGGGCAACGGGGCCGGTCCGCGTGAAAGAGGGCAGCCTGGCTACTTCGCTGCCAATAATTTTTTTACCGCGGCACCATGGCTCGGTCTGACGAGCGAAGGGACGCAGGCGACGAATGTGCTTGGGAGGTATCTCACCGCGGCGCAGATCAAGTTCCCATCGCAGGCGATCTACTTGGTGGACAGCCGCGCGGGCGAAATCATCGATCCAAGCGAGATTCCTTGGACTGGTTCGGACGCAGGTCTGTGCGAGGTGGACTTCCGATACCCAGGCGAGACCACGCTTCTCCTTTGCATGGACGGTCATGTGCAGACCGAAGCGAAGTGGAACACACTTCGGGAACTTCAAGGACCGTTCTTCACAAGCCCAGCATCGCCGCCCGCACCAGGTCCCACCGATCCAACGCCTCGCGGGATGAAGGTCACGAATCTCGATCGGACCGATAACCCGCAGCCGCAGTGATCTGTTCGGCGCGTCTGCTGATGCCGATGATTTGCGCCGGCTGCCTCTTGTGAGGTGCGCCGTTCGCCGATACACTTTCCGTCCCGCCGCCCGAGAGGGCGGTTTTTCATCTCGGGAACGCCACCGTAGCTCAGTGGTAGAGCACACCCTTGGTAAGGGTGAGGTCGAGGGTTCAATCCCCTTCGGTGGCTTCCGCGGGAACTCGTGTTGGGTTCCCGCCATCGGATTCGTCATCGCTGCATCACGGAGCAACTGCCATGGCCAAGGAAAATTTCAATCGCACGAAGCCACATGTCAATGTGGGCACCATCGGACACATTGATCACGGAAAGACAACGCTGACTGCAGCCATCACTGCGGTGCAGGCAGCCCGCGGATTCAGCAAGCCGGTCTCTTACGACCAGGTCGCAAAGGCCTCGGAGAGTGAAGGCCGCCGCGATCCAACCAAGATCGTCACCATTGCAACATCGCACGTCGAGTATGAGACGGGCAACCGTCACTACGCGCACGTCGACTGCCCCGGCCACGCCGACTATGTGAAGAACATGATCACTGGTGCGGCGCAGATGGACGGCGCCATTCTCGTGGTCAGTGCGTATGACGGTGTGATGCCGCAGACCCGTGAGCACGTGCTGCTCGCCCGTCAGGTCGGCGTGCCGCGCATTGTGGTTTTCCTCAACAAGTGCGACACCGTGGAGGACGCGGAGCTCATCGACCTCGTGGAAGAGGAAGTGCGCGACCTTCTGAAGAAGTACGACTTCCCAGCGAAGGAGATCCCTGTCGTGCGCGGCGCCGCATTCCCGGCCCTGCAAAACCCAGGTGATGCGGCGAAGAACAAGTGCATCGCGGACCTCATGGACGCGATCGACTCCTACATCCCGGAGCCTGTGCGCGAGACCGACAAGCCGTTCCTCATGTCGATCGAAGACGTGTTCTCCATCAAGGGGCGTGGAACGGTGGCGACGGGTCGTATTGAGCGCGGTCAGGTCAAGGTTGGCGACGAAGTTGAAGTCGTCGGCCTCCGCCCCGAGCCGCTCAAGACCACTGTCACCGGCGTCGAGATGTTCCAGAAGACGCTCGACTCGGGTATGGCGGGCGACAATGTCGGCTGCCTCCTGCGTGGCGTCGAGAAGACCGACATTGAGCGCGGTCAAGTGCTCTGCAAGCCAGGGTCGATCAAGCCCCACACGAAGTTCGAGGGCCAGGTGTACGTCCTTACGAAGGAAGAAGGTGGTCGCCACTCGCCGTTCTTCACGGGTTACAAGCCGCAGTTCTATTTCCGCACCACGGACATCACTGGCAAGCTGACGCTCATTGGCGCAGAAATGTGCATGCCCGGCGACAACGTGAAGCTGCAGGTCGATCTCGAAGGCAAGGGCGTCGCCATGGAAGAAGGCGTCCGCTTCGCCGTGCGTGAAGGCGGCAAGACCGTCGGTTCAGGCGTCGTCAGCAAAATTCTGGAATGATCCCATGGCGAAGAAGAGTTTGGACCGTGAGTATGTGTGGCTTCAGTGCACCGAAACAGGTGACATGAATTACCGAACCGAGATCCGCGTCAAAGGCGGCATCGCGGAGAAGGTGAAGTTGGGCTTTCAGAAGTTCAGCCCTCGGCTGCGGAGGCACACGCTCCACAAGATCAAGCGGAAGTGACCGTTGCGTTTCTTCCGCCTGGACGCCGATAGCTCAGCTGGTAGAGCAGCGGATTCCAAATCCGCAGGTCGTGGGTTCGATCCCCTCTCGGCGTGTTGCTGCGCTGCGGTTTGTGTTTGATGTGGTCTAAGTCTCGGAAAGTTTGACCCCATGTACAAGGTAGGACAGGGCTACTGGACTCGCGTTCTCACGGCAACGGCCGGTGGGCTTGTTGCTGTCCTTGGTGGGTGGTGGCTGCAGTCGATCTTCGCTGGCGTCGATTGGGGCATCAACCCGATCTATGTCTCGTGGGGCATCGCGGGCATCTTCGTCGCGGGGTGCTGCCCGTTCATCTACATGGCGACCGCCAAGCATGTCGGCAGCGTGGATTTTCTCTGTGCAACCGAGTCGGAGATGAAGAAGGTCTCGTGGCCCACTCGTCGCGAGGTCACGGGCTCCACCATGGTGGTGATCTTCACCGGCGCGATCATTGCACTCTTCTGTTTCGTCTTCGATCAGGCGTTCTTCCTGCTGTTCGTTCAGCTGCGAGTTCTCGAGCCTGGCATGTGAGCAACACGGACATGAACCTCGATCAACATTCAGAACACGAGCACGCAGGCGCAGCAGATTTCAGAGGTGAGTCGGCGAGTTCCGACGATCTGGCGACTGGCGGTGAGGCGGCGGCAAAGCCGACGAAGCCGAAGGCGCGCCGCAAGCCAAAGGCAACGGTTGTTGCCGAAGAACCCGCCACGCCGCGCAATCTTCGGGCGCTTCGGGCTGGAGAAGCGAATCCCCGCGCGACAGCTCGGAGCCTCGGCGTCGAGACGACCCGCGTCAGCACGCCAACGCAGGCGCGCCCACAGGAGGAGGTGGCCGAGGGCGAACTCCCGATGTTCCGCGATGGCATGGACTGGTTCGTGCTGCGCGTGGCGAGCAACAAGGAAGACTCCGTCCGCAGCACGCTGCTTCGCAAGGTGCAGATCGAAGGCATGGAGAATCTCGTTGGTCGCATCATGGTGCCGACCGAGAAGATCAAGGTGCTCGGCAAGCAGGGAAAGCAGACTGTCACCGAGTCGAAGCTGTATCCCGGTTACGTGTTCGTTGAAATGCGGCTTGAGCCGGATGGACGCATCCCGCAGGATGTGTTCTTCCTCATCAAGGAGACGACGGGTGTCGGCGACTTTGTCGGCACTGCGGGTCGCCCCACGCCGATGTCGGTGAGCGAAGTCGAGAAGATGCTGTTCGACTCGAAGCCCGCGGAGGAAGCGCCGCAGCTTCGCATGGATCTTCACAAGGGAGACAACGTCACGATCAAGGAAGGCGCGTTCCAGGGCTACGAAGGCACCATCGACGAGGTCTTCCCCGACAAGGGGCAGGTTCGCGTGCTGGTCACGATCTTCGGTCGCCAGGCGCCGATCGATATGGAGTATTGGTTCGTTCAGCGGGTCGAGAAGTGACGCCCGCGCGCGACGGCTGCGCAGCCGTCGTCGCTTGCCTGGTGTTCCGCACCCTTCGAGCGCTTCGATGCGCCACGGAAGGATTCGAATGATGCGATCACGACTCGCAGATACACGCAAACCTGAAATGGATGTCGTATGCGCTGCGCGCGCCGCAGCCCGAGCGCTCGCGCGCATTCGGTTGGCCGTGGTGCTTGCCGGCCTACTGTTCGCGGGAGTCTCGCTTCAGATGGTCGGCTGCTCAGCGGCGATGACCTACCCCGAGTACCCCGGTGCTCCGAAGGCAGACCCAAGCCTTCAACCGCTGCCCAACCTGATGGCTGATGCGATCACTTTCGTGCATGGGCGCGTCTGCGCCGGCAGCGAGGTGGTGTTTGATTTGCCGCCCAACACCCCGAAGCAGGTCTGGCGCGTGGTGGCGAAGCGGCTTGGGACTGGACGCGTGATGCGCGAGGGCGACAAGGCCGTTCTGTATGTGCGCCAGGTGCGACTTTCGGGTGGACGCGCCGAAGTCGATGTGGTCTATCCAGCGGATGGCATCTATCAGTTGGCGACTGTGCACTTCACGGGAGCGACTGGTCAACCCTTCTATCCAAAGATGCTGCAGCTTTGGCTCGTGCCGACGGACACGCCGGTGTGCAATACGCCGCCGGAGGTCGTGGCTGATCCGAATACCCAACCGTAAGCGTTGTGCGCCGAAACCTGGGTGAAAGATGGCGCTGAAGACTCAAGCAGAACGGCTGACAACAACGCTGACAATCGGCGACGCGCTGGAGGCCGTTTCGCGTGGCAAAGACGCCGTTCGTGCGCAGTCGGCGGATCGCGTGGCAATCACGGCGCGATTGGAGGAGCGGCTCTCGAAAGCGGGCAAACTGCCTGCGCCACGAGGCGGCAGTGCGCTTCGTATCGACCTTCCCGTTGTCGTTGCCGCTCGACTCGTCCTCGATCAGGAGTACGCGGTCGTCGAGGAGGGGCTGAGCGATGCGGCCGATGAACGACTCGCGATGCTTGATCGACTCGAGGCCGTTCATCAGGCACGCCGTGCGCTCAAGCGGATTCAGTCGTTGAATGATCTGTTCCGAAGCGCCATGCGCTTTGGTCGTATGCGTGCCAAGGCAAGTCTTCGCAGGGCAAAGGCGCATCTCTCCGAGGTTCGTCAGCGCGATGCGCTTGGCGCGCTGCTCGAGGAACTCTGTGCGCTCAAGGGTCAACCGTTGACGACGGTGGCCGATGCGACACCAACGCTCGCAACACTGTCGCCATCCGCAACGCCGCTGCGTGGCGCGCGTGATGCTGCGGCGATTGCACGCCGAGCCATGCGCCTGCCCGCGGGTGCAACGCTCGACTGGCACGAGATCACGCGCACCTTCAAGAAGTCTTGGGCGCGCGGTCGCCGCTTTGCTGAACGATCGTGGGTTGGTCTTGGCGAGCGCGACCTGCACGATGCGCGGAAGGCGTTCCAACGTCTTTCGGATCATCTCGTGGTGCTCGGTGATGCAGGGGGGGAACGCGCAGCGATCACTCGGCGTCGGCTGCGCGATGCGGCTCAGGCACTCGGACGCGCGCGTGATTTGGCCATACTCGTGGATGCGATCGAGGGAACGACCCCCGAGGGTCGGGCGATTGCGGCGCGCGCACTTCGACTGCGGACTGCCGCGGTTCGAGAGGCACGCGCTCTGTCTCGCGCTGCGCTTCGGCGGAGTGCGGGATCGGTCGCGCGTCGTATGCGTGCACGCGTGGCACGCGTGTGATCTGCACTCGGGATAGGCTCCCGACATGGCTGCTGCAACGACTGCGATCACACCCACCCGCGCCGAGAACTACTCCGAGTGGTATCAACAGGTCGTTCGCGCGGCCGATCTCGCCGAGACATCGTCGGTCCGAGGTTGCATGGTGATCAAGCCATGGGGCTACGCGATTTGGGAGAACATGCAGCGTGTCCTCGACGGGATGTTCAAAGACACTGGACATGTAAACGCCTATTTCCCGCTGTTCATTCCCGTGTCGTTCCTTGAGAAGGAAGCCACACATGTGGATGGCTTCGCCAAGGAATGCGCCGTGGTGACGCATCATCGTCTTGAAGCAGGTGCCGACGGGAAGCTGCACCCCGCAGGCGAGCTCGAAGAACCGCTGGTGGTCCGCCCCACATCCGAGACAATCATCGGCGCGACTTATGCGAAGTGGGTTCAGAGTTACCGCGATCTTCCGCTGCTGATCAACCAGTGGGCGAATGTCGTTCGCTGGGAAATGCGCACGCGACTCTTTCTGCGCACTGCGGAGTTTCTCTGGCAGGAGGGACACACCGCTCATGCCACAAGCGAAGAGGCGGTCGAGGAGACGATGCGAATGCTCGGCGTGTATTCGACCTTCGCGGAGGGGTTCATGGCGATGCCCGTGATCCGCGGGCGCAAGACGGATGGCGAACGATTCCCTGGTGCTGTCGATACCTACAGCATCGAAGCGATGATGCAGGACCGAAAGGCGCTGCAAGCTGGAACGAGCCACTTTCTTGGGCAGAACTTTGCGAAGGCGAGCGAAATCCAATTCCTTGCGGCGAATGGCGAGCGGCAGTTTGCGTGGACGACATCATGGGGCGTCAGCACGCGGCTTGTGGGCGGGCTCATCATGACTCACTCGGATGACGACGGGCTGTTGCTTCCGCCGCGGCTTGCGCCCGTGCATGTGGTGATCATTCCCGTCGTTCATAAGCCCGAGGATGCCGCCACTGTGAAGGCGTGGACACAGGCGCTTGCTGCAGATCTGCGTGGGCGCACATTCGATGGGCGCGCCGTGCAGGTTCATGTCGACGAGCGCGATATGCGAGGCGGTGACAAGGCTTGGAACTGGATCAAGAAAGGCGTGCCGATTCGCGCGGAGGTCGGTCCGCGTGACATTGCGGGCGACAGCGTGTTTCTGGCGCGGCGTGATCGTGGGCACAAGGAGAAGGTGTCGATGAAGCGCGCGGATTTCATCGCAAACATTCCTGCGCTCTTGCAGGAGATTCAGGACGGTCTCTTCGCGAGGGCGTGTGCCTTGCGCGAACAGCACACGAAACGGATCGATTCCAGGGCGGATTTCGAGGCATTCTTTGAAGCACCCGCGGTGGCGGATGGTCAGCCAACGCCGATCCATGCTGGCTTTGCGCTTGCGCACTTCTGCGGCGACGCGAAGGTTGAGGCGGAGATCAAGGATCGGCTCGGTGTGACGATTCGCTGTGTGCCGCTTGAGCATGATGGCGAGCGGGGTACGTGTGTCATCACGGGAGCACCGAGCGCCCAGAGGGTGGTGTGGGCAAAGGCTTATTGACACTGTCACTGAACGCGGTACAAAAAGACCTCGACTCCATTTGACTTTTGCCGATTCGCTCGCATCTTGTGGGCAGAGGGCAAGCGGTTTCCCTCAGTTTGCGGAGTTGGAGAAAGGGCTTTTTATGTTGTTTCAAGGGCGAAAGGGACAGTGTGCTGTTGTTGGCATCGCTTTGGCGACCCTTGGCTCGCAGGCTGCCGCAGACTTCGTGAATCCATTGATTCCAGCCTGGCGCGGCGGTGCAAACGCCGATTTTTTCGGGTGGGAGATCTTCAACAGCGCATTGGGCGGCCCAAACCTCCCGAACTACGCGGGCACTGAGTCGGGTGCCGCGCTCTTCAACTTCGGCTTTGGCTCATCGATCAACTCGGACGGCAACATTCAGGCAAACGGCGGACCACTCTCGCTGACGGTCTACGCGGGTGCGTGGGAACAGGTTGTCGAGGTGATTGTCAACGTGGCCACGATTGGCACGGGCATCAATGACAACAGCGTCGTGCTGGGGCTCTACAACAACGCGGGTGGCGGGCTGACCGTTTCGCCATCGGCTGTGGAAGTTCGCTCCAGTCAAACTGCCCCGGGTGGTCAAGGTCTGATCCAGACACGCGCATACAGGTGGATTGTGCCGCCGACTGGCAGCATTTTGCCGCGCTTTGAGTTGAACCTCGGCAGTATGTCAAACAACATCGCGCTCGACACACTCAGCATCGATATCCGATATGTCCCAGCGCCTGGCGCCACAGCACTGCTTGCGTTCGCGGGAACGTTGGCCGTTCGTCGCCGTCGCCGCTGAGCGTTCGTACAGATTTCCCCCCTTACTGGGACCCACTTCCAAGCCTGCATGAGCGGGCTTGGTTGTTTTCATGGCGTTCGAAGCGAGAAAGCAAAGGCGCGCCTGATCAGATCAGTTCGTTCGGAGATGACCATCAAGCGGTGGTTGTCTTGCCGATCGGATCGACACGCGGGAAAAGCGCGAGCTTCGCGACCGCGCAACCAGGCTG
>JBJTUC010000104.1:0-11729 GCA_046080505.1 Planctomycetota bacterium | reverse complement strand
GCCGCCAAGTTCGCCCATTGTCAGCGGATTCGAGCGGGTTAGGGCATCAATATCGGTTCCCAATCGACCTACTTTGAAGGTGAACTGGGGATTGATCAAGATAAGAACATTGATTGCCCCGCCAAGAATTATAAAGGCCTTGAGGGTGTCTTGGAGCGACTGAAGTCCTTGGCAAAGCAGCGGCGCGAACAGAATGGTTAGAACGAGATAGGGCAACCCCCAACGAGTGAGTTCAACAGCTGGCCCAAATGCAGGAGTCCACAAGAGCGATGCTGCGGCTCCAACAAACAGGATTATTGTGCACCACCATGTCTTGGAGAAGTAACCCAAAAACGGCTCCGGTGACCGCATCACTTCTCGCAAAGCACAGGCGCCGACGCTCAAGCCAATCACGACATTTGTAAGGGAGGGAATGCGACTGAAGAGCGGAAGCGATGCCTGAAGAGCCTGCTCAAATGCATACATGGATATCACCAATGCCAATGCCCAACTTGGTCGCACTGATCCCACGATGCACACCGCAACGAACAGCACACCCGTCAGGAGTTCGATCAAGCTCCTATCCCCCACCTCACTGGTCGTGCCCCTGACCGGCGGGCAACTCGTGTCCCGCGTTTCGGAGGGTGCGTTCGCGCGCGGCAAGTTCGAGGTCTGAATCCACCATCATCGCCGCCAACTGCTCGACTGAGCAGGTTGCCTTCCAACCAAGTTTGCTGTGCGCTTTGGAGGGATCGCCAAGCAACTCATCCACTTCTGCAGGGCGGAAGTAGCGCGGATCGATCTCGACGAAGTCCCTTGCCTCCAGCCCCACATGTGCGAATGCCAGATCGCAGAACGCGCGCACTGCGATCATTTTTCCAGTCGCAACCACAAAGTCGTCGCCGGCGGGCTGCTGCAACATGCGCCACATTGCATCGACATACTCCCCAGCAAATCCCCAGTCGCGCTGTGCATCCAGATTGCCGAGATACAACTTCTTCTGGAGCCCAAGCTTGATGCGCCCGACCGCGCGCGTGATCTTGCGGGTCACGAAGGTCTCGCCACGCCGCGGGCTTTCATGATTGAACAGGATGCCGCAACTGATATGCATCCCGTAACTCTCGCGGTAGTTGATGGCGATCGAGTGTGCGAACACTTTTGCGCAGCCATACGGCGACCGCGGACGGAAGGGAGTCGTCTCGCGCTGTGGCACCTCCGCAACCTTTCCGTACATCTCGCTCGAACTCGCCTGATAGAACCGAATGGAGCGCCCCGTTTGCTGCTCATGGATCCGCTGTGCCTCAAGCAAGCGAACGGTGCCCATCGCGACCGCATCGACCGTGTACACGGGCTGATCAAATGACACACGAACATGACTTTGGGCGCCGAGGTTGTAGATCTCGTCAGGCTCGGCCTTGCGAAGCACTTCGAGCAGCCCCGTTCCATCCGTCAGATCACCATAATGAAGCCGCAGCCGCGCGCTGCGTTCATGCGGATCCTGATAGATGTGATCGATGCGCGAAGTATTGAATGTGGAGCTGCGGCGGATAATGCCGTGCACCTCATAGCCCTTCGCCAACAGGAGTTCAGCGAGATAGCTGCCGTCCTGCCCAGTGATGCCGGTGATGAGTGCCCTGCGAATCGCCGCCATTCGCGCAGGATAGACGAGCCGTTCATGAATCGGCAGACGCGCCCGCTGCGGGATACCTTTGCGCGAACCTGTCATGACCCCACGCTCACCGCTGCACAACCGCCGCATCGTGGTCACGGGGGGCGCTGGCTTCCTCGGGCGAGTTGTGGTTGAACGCCTGCGTGCGATCGGCGCAGCGGATGTGCTCGTGCCCCGTCGCGCATCGTTCGACCTGACGCGCGAAGCAGACGTACAGCGCATGTACAACGACATGCGCCCCGAGATCGTTTTTCATCTCGCCGCGGAGGTCGGCGGAATCGGGGCCAATCAGGCAAACCCAGGTCGCTTCTTCTTTGCCAACATGGCGATGGCGCTTCACCTGATCGAGCATGCTCGCCAGCGCGGGCTTGAGAAGTTCGTTCAGGTCGGCACGATCTGTGCGTATCCGAAGTTTGCAGCGGTGCCCTTCCGTGAAAGCGATCTCTGGAACGGCTACCCAGAGGAAACCAACGCCCCCTACGGCGTCGCCAAGAAGGCTGCGCTCGTGATGCTCGATGCATATCGACAGCAGTACGGCATGAAGTCCGCGTATGTGTTGCCCGTCAATCTGTACGGGCCGCATGACAACTTTGACCTCGGCACATCGCATGTGATCCCTGCGCTGATCCGCAAGTGCATCGAAGCGGTGAACGCACGCGCATCGCACATCGAGTGCTGGGGCACCGGCGAAGCGAGCCGCGAGTTTCTTTACGTGAGCGACGCGGCCGATGGCATCGTGCGCGCCGCCGAGGTGATGGACGCGCCAGATCCGCTGAACCTCGGCACTGGACGCGAGATCACCATTCGCGATCTGGCCCAACTTATTGCACGACTCTGCGGATTCGACGGCGAGATTCGCTGGGATGCGACGAAACCGAACGGTCAGCCGCGGCGCTGCCTCGAAACCGAGCACACAGCAACCACGATCGGTTGGCGTGCGAAGATCGGATTTGAAGAGGGCCTTCGGCAGACCATCGACTGGTACCGCGCGAACCACTCAGCCAAGAGTTGAATCCCTTCGGTGGTGAGGAGCGTTCAGCCCCAGTTTGCGAGCAGCGTCGTCAGATCCACGCCATCGACATTGCCATCGCCGCTGAAATCGGTCGCTGCATCATTCGTTCCCCAAGCAGCAAGCAGCGCAGCTAGATCGCTGCCGTCCACCGTTCCATTGCCATCCGCATCGCCAGGCCGAACAGGATCACCACCCACCGTTCCATCGTTCGCAACGCGCTGGCCACGAACATCCGTCGCACCCGTCGCACCATCCTGCCACACGACGACGCTTGCGCCTTGCTGCATGACAGCCGCCATACGTCCCTTGTCGCTCGAGGGCGCGACCTGGACCGTGCCCGCGCTGAAAAGATCTTGCGCCTCGGGCGAAAGTCGCAGCGCACGCATGACATCACTGCCGAAGGCCGTCGATGACTGCCAGTGGAAATTCGCTCCGCCCGAATCGGCCGCCACTGCAACGAAGTCCGTCGAGTAGAGCGTGGCCTGCGGCTGCAACGCGAATCCACTCTCGCCCCAAAGGCGCGCGCCGTTGCCGCTCAGAGCGAACGCCTGCGCACCCATGCCGTACACGGAACTGTTCGGCACATGATCGGACCACGCCACGAACAGACGATCCGCCTGCGGACTCACTGCAAACGCGGGACTCACACGCTCGACATTCGCTGTCGAGGTCACAGTCACGCCACCGGCAGGGAATCGAGGCGCCCCGTCAAGTCCGAGCACCTGCACGGCGCATTGAAGGGGTGAAGTGGTGTACCACGCGAACACATAGCCAACGCCAGGCACCGCGGCACACGCTGGATAGTTCCCAAACTGCAGCGAGCCGCTTGTCATCACATTGATTGGCAGAGTGCTGCCCGCTGTCCATCCGACCACACCACTCGGCGAGACGCGGAACGCACGCAGCAACTTCGCGCTCGTGAATCCAGTCTGCCGAACGCACGACATCATCACCCCACCGCTCGTATCCGCCGCCGGCCAAAGATCAGCGGGTTGTGTTTGCGCGGTCCCGTCCGTGAGATTCACTGCCGTCGACCAGACCGGTGCGCCGGTGGCGATGTCAAGACGCTGCACGCGCGTTGTTGTTCCCTGCAACCACGCGGCATAGATCGCTCCACTCACCGAATCCTCGCAGACCTTCGGATTCGCGACATAGTCGCTGCCAGTCACCATCGTGCTCGTCCACAGCGCACTGCCATCCGATGCAAGCAGCGTGATGCTGATGCGATCGCCGCCTGAACGATCATCGTTGTATGCCACGGCGAAGCGGTTGCCACTGACAACCGCCGCGCCATAGTCGACCGTCGACGAGAAACTGCGATCCGCGACGAGCACGCCATTCGCGCCCCACGCCGGCTGACCTGATGCGTTGAACCGATTGGCGCGAACGTCGTAACCACCGGTCGCATTGTCGAACCACGCGAGGCAGAATCCGCCGTCGGATGTGCGACCGATCTTCGGCTGCACCTGATCGTTCGCCCCGCCCGCCATCAGCGTCGGTCCCGAGGTTGTCCACGCGAGAGAAATGGCCAACGCACTACACACAGCCATACGAGCAAGGATGATCCGCATCGCCCCATTGTGCATCACCGAGAGCGTTTGGCAAAGGCTGTCCCACGCAATTGCCACTGAAATGCGATCGCACCTCACCCTCCCTGCGATTCAAGCCCGAAATCGCGGCAGGAAATCCCCCTCACTCGGGCGAAATCGGCTCGGTGGGGCTGCCCGCTGCATCAAACAGGCTTGGCTCTTGCCGTGCCTTTCGATCCATCGACCGCTGCAGCGTTGTCTTCTCGGGCCCGCGCAGCAAGGGCGTTCGTTCGGACTCCGGCACTCGGGTCGCTGGCCCCGAGAACACCGCATAGTCCTGATTTGGATTCGCGCCGATCCACTGCACGAAACTGATCACTTCGCTCGCAACAGCGGTCGCACGCCACTGATCACCGAATACTTCGCTGATACCCAGCCAAACATGTGCATAGGCATTCCGCCGCGCCAGCCCGGCGTGTGGAAGAAGGAGCGGCTGAATCGCATCGCCCGTCGATGCCACATGTTCGCGAATGCTCATCAACTCTGCGGCGTTCACTCACAGAAGCCTACTGGCGGAGGATTCGCTCCGCGTCAACAGCAGTGTGGTCCGCTGGTCGTCGCTGCGTAGACTTTTCGTCATGTCAACATCCGTGCTTCGTGCTTTGTTCGCCTGCGGATGTGCCTTCATGTTCTGTGCCGCACATGCGCCCCCGCCGACGCACGCCGACGCGGCCGCGAGCGGCGCTGCGCCGTCTCAGTCCGCCGCCGAAGTCGCATTGCCGGCAGGGTTTCAGATGCAACTCTTCGCAAGCGAACCGCTCGTATCGGATCCCGTCGCATTCGACATCGATGCGAAGGGTCGCTTCTATGTGGCGGAGTCGGAACGACAGGAACGGGGCATCGAAGACAACCGCACAAGTTCTTGGTGGTTGCTCGACGACCTGACCGCCAAGACCGTTGCAGACCGTCTGGCGTACTACGAAAAGTGGAAGGACAAGCGTGATGGCGGCATGGACTACTACCGCAAGCATGCGGATCGCATTCGCCGCGTCGAGGACACGAACGCCGACGGCAGTGCGGACCGCGTCACCAACTTCTCGCGCGACTTCCGCGATCCACTCGACGGCACAGGCGCTGGCGTTCTTGTAGATGGCGACCGCGTTCTCTACACCTGCATCCCAAATCTGTGGCAGCTCCGCGATGCGGACGATGACGGTGTCGCCGAGACAACGGACGCACTGTCGACGGGCTACGGTGTGCGAACTGCGCTGCGCGGTCACGACATGCATGGACTGGTGATCGGTCCCGATGGGCGCATCTACTGGTCGATCGGTGACCGCGGCTACTGCGTCACGACGCGCGAAGGTGGAACGCTCACAGATCCCAAGACGGGCGCGGTCTTCCGCTGCAGGCCAGACGGCAGCGAACTCGAGGTCTATGCGTACGGCCTTCGCAATCCCCAGGAGTTGGCGTTCAACGAGTTCGGAGATCTCTTCACTGGTGACAACAACTCCGACGGCGGCGATAAGGCGCGATTCGTGTTCGTGATGCCCTATGGACACACGGGTTGGGACATGAACTACCAGACGCTCGAGGGCGCGAATCAGCGCGGACCCTGGAGTCAAGAGCGCATTTGGCATGTGCGTGATCAGCCTGACCGCGAGTATCCCGCGTGGTCCTTGCCTCCGCTTGCGTTCGTAGGCAACGGTCCAAGCGGACTTGCCTACGCGCCGGGCACAGGACTTCCCGCAGCGTGGGATCACAGATTTTTCCTGTGTGACTTCCTCGGAAGTGAATCGCACAGCGGCATCCAAGCGGTGAAGGTGCAGATGAAGGGTGCCGGATACGAAGTGACCGAGTCGAAACAGTTCGTGCTTGGACTTCTTGTCACGGATGTTGGTTTCGGGATCGACGGTCGCATGTACGCGAGTGTCTGGGGCGGCGGCTGGCTCTCCACCGGCAAGGGTCGCATCGTGTCCATCTTCGATCCTTCGACATCCAAGGCGCCAGTTGTTGCGCAGACGCAAGCACTGCTGACTCAGGACATGAAGATCGTGTCGACCGATGACCTGATCACGCTGCTCCAGCACAGAGATCAGCGAGTTCGTCAGCGTGCGCAGTTCGAACTGGTCGCACGCGGGTCGTCGACGACTTTGCCACTGCTTGCGCTCGCGCAGGCTGGCCCGCCCGCCGTTGTCAATGAACGCCTCGCTCGCCTGGCGCAGATTCACGCCATCTGGGCGCTCGGCATGCAATCGCAGGGCATTCGCTGTGATCGAGTTCAGAAACCAGATCCATTGTTGCCTGTGATCTCGCTGCTCGACAGTGACTCTTCCGAGATTCGTGTGCAGGCAGCTCGGATCCTCGGGGAGAGTGGACGCATCGATGCAGCCAAGAAGTTGGTGGAGCATGTGGTGGACGAGGACTCACGCGTTCGGGCAGCATGCGCACTGGCTTGCGCGCGCCTGGCACCGAAGGCGCCCGCGCTGTTCGCGGAGGCGGTGCCGCTGCTGTCGGCCGCCCTCTTCGAAAACGACAACGCCGACCCCTTCCTGCGCCATGCGCTCGCGACAGCGCTCGCGGCATGTGCTGATACAAAAGCGCTTCAGTCACTCTCGGTCGATCAGTTCGAGAGCGTGCGGCTCGGCGCGCTTCTTGCGATGCGCAGAAATGCGGATCCGATGATCGCGAACTATCTCTTTGACCCGGACATGCGGATCGCCGCCGAAGCGGCACGCGCGATCTGGGATGTGCCGATTGAACGCGCGACGGACTCGCTCGCGACCGCTGCAGGTCGGCTTGCAGAGTGGCGTCCGCCGACGGGTACCAAGCCCGCCGCCATCGTCACATTCGAGCGCAGTTTGTGGCGCGATGTTCGAGTCGCTTCGTCCACCGAACTTGAGTCGTGTGGCGCATGGAAACGCCAGCCAGACAAGACAGACACGACTGGTGAAGCGGTCGGTTTTTCAGATCGAACACCCAATTCCGTACAGCGCTTGCGAGGCACGATCACGGCGCAGGCAACAGGTGCGTACCGATTCTTCATCACGAGCGATGATCATTCTGTACTTTCGATCGAGCGGGCAGGCGATTCAGCGCCGCGCGTCATCGCACGCATCGATGGCTACGCGAACGAGAGCGATTGGGATGGCACTCCATCACAGGTGTCCGCACCGATCGAACTGAAGGCAGGAGAGACCGTGACAATCACGGCGTTGCAGGCACAGGGCGGCGGTGCAAGCCATCTCGCGGTGGGATGGCAGTTGCCCGATGGAACGATGGAGCGACCGATCGGGCGAATGCCTGTCGATCCGAATGTCATGGCGTTTGCACGACGCGCAATTGCCGCGAACCTGATCCTCGGCGGCGAGCGTGCACCTGTCGTCGCGTCGATCGCGCTCAACCGCGAGCTGCCCTCTCTTGTGCGCCTCGAGGCGCTTGAGGCGCTCTCTGAGTTTGCGGCGCCCAATCGTCGAGACCGCGTTCACGGACGCGTGGACATGCTGCCGATCGGCGAGAGAACAGCGGAGTCACTCCAGCGTGCGCTCACGCTCGCGCTTCCAACGCTTGCCGCCGATCAACACTCGGCAGTACGAACGCGCGCAGTTCGGCTTGCAAGCGACGCGGGTGTCGCGCTCGATCAGAAGGCGAATCTCGCCGCGGTGAAGGATGCCACGCGACCCGTTCGCGAAAGAACCGCGTGCCTCGAGCAGCTCGCGCGTGCGCAGGATGCCGCGCTCGGCGAGGCGATCGATGCAGCGCTCGCCGCCGATGAACCCAAGCTGCGCAGCGAAGCTCGCGCATGGCTCGCGCGCACCGACCCGCAGCGCGCGCTCGACGAGTCCGCCCGCGCACTGACGAGCGGCACCGAAGCGGAGCAACAGTCAGCGATTCTTGCGCTCGGGCAGTTGACATCGTGCGCAAACGGATCGGTCGCGGCCTCCGCGAGAACCCAACTTGACCAGTTGCTGATGCGCGAGGCCAAGACGGACCTGCCTTCTGCGCTGCGGCTCGAGTTGTCTGAAGCGGCGACCGCGCTCTCGGAGGGGCATGAAGGCAAGCGCTGGCCGATCGGATCGACCGACCCTGGCGTCACGGATGCGCTGCTGCCACTCATCGGCGAGGGCGGTGATCCGGAAATCGGACGCGAGGTACTGATGTACCACTCTGCGGCTGCGTGCCTTCGCTGCCACGCGGTCGCCGGCGTGGGCGGTCATGCGGGCCCTGCACTCGATGGCGTTGCGACACGACTCGATCGGCGCGCAATCGTGCAGTCCATGCTTGAACCCAACGCGCTCATCGCGCCCGGCTTCAGTCATCCATCCGCAATGCCCGCCATGGGACCACTGCTGAAGCCGCGCGAACTGCGCGATCTCACCGCATATCTGTCGACACTTCGCCAGTAACCGCTGCGTGCTCCGCCCTCAATCGCGTCCGACGGTCAGCGTCAGCGCGGGCCCATCCTTCGCCACGCTTTCGCGCGACGGGCCGAGTTGGAAGACGGCGCTCTCTGGCTCCTGAAAGTAGCCCACGCCGTTGAAAAGAACCTGCGCACCATCGGACCACTGGACACTCAGCGCGAGAACGCCCGCATCATCCACGGATCCAGCGAGCGTCGCCTGCCGCACGGGTTTGCTTGAATCACCGTCGCTCCATGCATCATCGATCAGCACGCCGCGAACGCTTCCGTCGGCGGCGATCGTGATGCTGCCTGTACCCGCATTTCCGCTGCGGTCATAGAAGTTCGCGGTCCACTTGCCGATCCACCGCGCCATCGAATCGAGTGGCTTGGTGGGTGGCTCGCCGAACGGCGGCTGTGCAGCGACACCTGCCTCGTGCAATGCGAACACGATGCCGCCGTCCTTCGCAAAGTTGCCGCTGGATTCCTCACGCGAAAGATTCATGCCGAGCGATCCCATCGACAGCGCGAACGCCGTTCCATCAAAGCGATCACGCTGCCCCGTGCTCCATGCAACGGAGACTTGAGCGCTTCCGCCCGCAATCGAGCCACTCAGCACGCCCGTCCGCGCCGTTCCGTGAATGCGCTGCCAAACTGAATCCACCAGCGATCCATCGACACCGCCATTGGCTGCGATCGTCATGCGAACTTGACCGCCCGACGATTGATCTTGTGCGGTGAAAGTCCCGGACCAGCGCCCGACCGTTGAAAGCGGCTTCGACTGCGGCGTTGGCCCTGGCTGTTGAGGTGCAGCGCAGCCGTTCAAGAACAGCGCGCACGATGCAACCAGCAGCGCCGGAATCGATCGAATCAACCATGAGCGAAGTGCCAACACGCGCACGAAGGCTACCGAAGCAACGCGATCTTCAGCTGCCGTATGCGGCGAGAACGATGGCCAGGTCCTGCCCATCGCCCACGCCATCATTGTTGGCATCGCCCTCGGGGGCGGTCGTGCCGAATGCAGCGAGAACGATGGTCAGGTCCTGCCCATCGACCACCCCATCGTTGTTGCGATCACCCGGTTGCGGCGGCGTACCCGGTTCGGTGAAGATGAGCACTGGCCCGTTGCCCACATTCCCGACCGCATCGGTCGCCTGCACCGAGTAACTCACCACAGAACCCGCCACCTGCGGCGGAATGATTCCGCGCCAGAGGCAGTTGCCCGTCAAACGCATCGATACCGACTGCGTCAGTTGCCCCTGAAGCCCGTACCGCAACATCACGCTGCGCGCATGGAAACCCATGTGGCTCGTGTAGCCATCGCGCAGCGTCACGCGCACCGACCGCGGTTCGCCCGCAACAGAGCCGGGCACCACCTGCTCTGTGCGGACGATGGTCGGCGCGATCGTGTCGGCTGGACCGCTGTTGATGTAGATCCGATTCTGGAACGCACCACTCTCGCCCTGGCCCGTCACGATGTCGTAGTCGCCGTCGCCGTCGAAGTCGGCCACCTTGACATCGAGCGACGAGTCGGTCGACGCCGTGATCGCATTCGTCACTTGTGTGAACGCACCCAATCCATTTGTGTTTCGGTAGATGCGCTTCGTGCTGCCGAGCGTGGCAATCACAAGATCGAAGTCGCCGTCATTGTCGATGTCGAAGAACTTGCTGTCGTTGTCATCACTCGAGGGATTGGGGCTGATACCGGACGAAATGTTCGTCCACGATGTGCCCAGACCATTCGCGTTTCGCGCCAGCAGTTCCTGATTGGAAGTGCCGGCATTTGTTCCAAGCAAATCCAGATCGCCATCCCCATCGATGTCGCCTGCGTCATAGGCATAGGCCGTCGCATCATTGGGGAAGTTGCCGAGATTCGAGAAAGTGCCAGTTCCGTTGTTGATCCAGAGCCGACTCTGATTCGGCGTCGTTGCGCGCGTCGCCAAGAACAGATCGAGATCGAAGTCTCCATCCGCATCGAGGAACAGCACATCCATCTGCTGCGACACATTGCCCTGCGGCAGACGGGTTGCGGTGACATCGCTGAAGCGACCTGTGCCGTCATTGAGATGAAGGCGCGGCTGTCCCGTCCCGAAACGACTCGACGAGCCGGAGTTGCACAGCGCGATGTCGAGATCACCATCCCCGTCCACATCACCGAAGGTGGCGCGTGCAGTGGAAGTATTGAGCGTTGGGATGCGGCCCGACGTCTCATTCGCGAACACTCCCGTGCCGTTGTTGATGAGAAGAAGCATCTGACGGTTGTAGTCCTGACCGAGCAGCAAGTCGAGATCGCCATCGAGATCGACATCGCCGAACTCGGCGCTGCGGAAACAGCCCGTGATGCCCGCAACCCGCGCATCGGTCTGGTCGGTGAACACACCCGCGCCATCATTGATGTAGATACGCGGCTTCAACAGGGTGCCAAGCGAGCTGTACCCCTGCCCATTCGCGAAGCAGATATCAAGATCCCCATCTGCGTCGATGTCGCCCACCGCGATGTAGTTCGTGTACTCCGCCTGAACGGGAAAACGAGTGGATGTCTGATCGACGAACTGCTGTGCGAAGGCGGAGTTCGTGCTGGTGATGACCGCGATCACGGCGGTACCAACGGCACACCGCCAACTCAATGCGTGGGGCATCCTCTCAAGGTATGGCGTGCAGCCCATCTGTCGAATGAAAGCGCGGCGAATCTGCGCATTTTCTGACTTTGCGGCGGCGCAAAGGCGGAATCAGCGGCGCCGGCGCGCGCGAATGAGCCCCTTTGGCGTTGGCTTCGCACCCGCCATACCGCTCGACGACTGTGCCGCGCCACCTGCCGATGGCGCTGCGCCGCTCGGCACAGGTGCTCCACCGTCTGCGCCTCTCATCTGCTGATTGAGATAGCGCACGCGTTGCCGAGCACCCTGCACTCCCTGCACGCCACCGCCCTGCAAGTACGCGGCAGCCACGGCATTCGCTTCAGAAAACTCCGCCTCGAAAGTGATGGTGTTTGTCGCACGGTCAACGCTCAACGCAACGATGCCGAGATCTGATGCAAGTTCGACGAGTGCATCAATCCGCTCGTCCTGCAGCGATGCACCAGAAGCGACGATCCCAGCGAGCGCGCGTGTCGTGGTCAGGTGAACGGGCTCATTCAGCCGC
>JBJTUC010000103.1:0-6717 GCA_046080505.1 Planctomycetota bacterium | reverse complement strand
CAGCCGCCATCCACGACAGCGCACGATGCGCACGAATGCGAATGTCCTCATACAAGTGCGCCTGCGCATAGAAGTCTCGACGCTGCTTCCAGAGCGCACGGATCGCCTCGGCGCCCATCGGGGCAAGCGCAGTCGGGAGCGGAATCTCCTCGCGCTTCGGCAGCGGCGTGTTCATCGCACAGCCACCTCGATTTCATGTTCGAGTCGCTCCCGCAGCGGATACCAGCGCCGAACAACCCACCAGCCACCCGCCGCCGCGACGCATCCTGCTCCGACATTGACCGCACCCAGTGCGGCAGCATGCAGCGGACTTTCGCGCGCAATCTCGGCCATCTCGACGGCAAGGCTACTCACGGTGGTCAGACCGCCGCACAGTCCGAGCAGGATGAGACGATCCAGATGCGCTCGCAGCGCGGGATGCGTCACTGGCTTGCCGCTCTCGACCTGTGAAATCAAGGCCCGCGCGGCACACGCGGCCACGGCACTGCCCAAGACATTGCATATCGTCGTTGCGGCCCACGCGGGGAACGCTGCATGTTCGACAGCGAGGACAACTGCAGCTCGCGCTGCACATCCCACCGATCCGCCCGCGATGATGACGAGTGCATCGAAAGCTGCCATGCGCTGCCAGCCGCCGCGTGCAGCGATCGTGGGTGCTGAGGCTGTTGCTGCCATGCCGGTAACAGCGGCTGCAAACGGTGCGGCAACGGTCGTCGTCAGGCCAAGCAAGACCGCCGACTTGCGCCGCCTTGCGATCCACAACGCGACGATGTCAAGCGCCATGGCACTGAAGGATGTGAATCCACCAAATAGACCGACAAGCAGCAGCGCTTGCCACCACTCGGCAACCTGCGCTGCCGCAACCGCGCCGGCCGCTGCACTTCCAAGCACATTGATGAGGGCGATCCCTTGCCACTTCGGAATTCCCGCAGCCGCAAACGCATCACGCACCAGCACACGGAGCACGCATCCCACGCTGCCTCCAACCGCCGCTAGTCCGATGACACTCGCACCATCCATGCGCGCGCAGTATGGCAGGTATCGCCGCGAGGCGTCAGGTCGAGAAGTACTTCGCCTGCGGGTGGTGAACGATGATCGCGCTCGTGGACTGCTCGGGATCGATCTGGAAGTTCTCCGTCAGCACGCAGCCGATGCGCTCAGGCCGCAGGAGTCGAAAGAGCTTTTCCTGATCCGCCATATCGGGACACGCGGGGTAGCCGAACGAGTAGCGACTACCGCGATAACGCTGCTGGAACAGGCGTTCCACGTGCGGGTCATCCTCATGCGCGAAGCCGAGTTCCGCACGCACACGCTTGTGCCACATTTCTGCGAGCGCCTCGGCGCACTCCACACCCATCCCATGCAGATAGAGGTATTCCGTGTACTGATTGCGCTCAAAGAGCGATCGCGCTCGATGGCTCGCTTCCGATCCCATGGTCACACACGAAAGACCAAGCACATCCTTCTGTCCCGACGAGACGGGACGAAAGAAGTCGCTGATGCAGACCTTGCGCCCCGACTTCTGCCGCGGGAAAGTGAAACGCTCGACTTCGCGGTCACGCTCCTCAGGGTCGTAGACGATGAGATCGTTGCCTTCGCTGTTGCACGGGAAGTATCCCCACACAACGCCAGGGCGGAGAATCTTCTCGCGTCGGCACTCCTCGCGCAGGCGACCAAGAATCGGTTCGACGTCTTCCGCGATGTGCCGTTCGTAAGCCCGATCATCCATGTCGCCGCGGCGGAACCCCCACTGTCCGCGGAACAGCGCCGTCTTGTTGATGTAGGGATAAATCAGGTCGAGATCGATTCCCTCGGCGAGCCGCGACCCGAAAAATGGAGGATCGGGGATCGAATGGTCCTGCCGCAGCGCTGATTCGCTTTCGCCACCGCTGCCCGTCGTGTCGGGGAACGCTTCCGCACCATCACCCGCGGATGAACTGCTTCCCGTCAAGCCCGCACCCTCCGCGGTCGCAGCCGCGCGCAGTGCCGTCGCCTTCGCGCGCGCCTCCACGCTTGCACGCTTCGCGATGCGCCCATCGATCTCCTGCTCGATCGTCGCGAGCGTTCCACCGGCCATGGCTTCGCACACGGCAAGGCCTTCGAATGCGTCACGGCCGTAGTAGAGCGACCCGCGATAGACCTTCCGCAGGTGTCCCTCCGCGTAGTGCCGTGTGAGCGCAGCACCACCGAGCAGCACCGGCACCTCAATCTCCATGCGGTTCATCTCGCGAAGATTCTCTTCCATCACCGTCACACTCTTCACGAGGAGACCACTCATGCCGATGGCGTCCGCGCGAGTGGCTCGCCATGCATCCACGATCTGTGTGAGGCTCTGCTTGATGCCGATATTGTGAACCTTGAAGCCATTGTTCGAGAGGATGATGTCCACAAGGTTCTTCCCGATGTCGTGCACATCACCCGCGACTGTTGCGAGCACGATCGAGCCCTTTGGCTTCACATCGGCGCCGACTCGCTCCATGTGCGGCTGCAGGTGTGCGACCGCCTTCTTCATCACGGACGCGCTCTGCAACACGAAGGGCAACTGCATCCGCCCTGCGCCGAAGAGTTCACCGACCGTCTTCATGCCGACGAGCAGGTAATCGTTGATGATGGCGAGCGGCGAGTGCACCTGCAATGCATCGTCGAGGGTCCCTTCCAGATTTCGATCGTTGCCGTCGATGATGTGACGCTGCAGACGCTCCTCGAGCGAGAGCGTCTCCGCCGCGACCACTGGCGCGGTCGCAGCGCCGTCGGGGAAGAGCGAGATGAAGTGCAAGAGCGGATCGAAACTCTCTGGCTGTCCTTCCGGGCGACGAATGCCCCGACGATCGAAGATGAGCCACTGCGCCGCCTGCCAGTGCTCGGGGTCGATCCGCGACTGCGGCATGATGCGCGAGATGTGCACGATGGCGGCGGTCAACCCGCGCGCGCGCGCCTCATGCAGGAACACGCTGTTGAGGACCGCCCGTGCCGCGGGCTTCAAACCGAAGGAGATGTTCGAGAGCCCAAGAATGATCGAGCAGCGCGGGAAGCGCTCGGAGATCAGGCGGATGCCCTCGAGCGTCTCGAGCCCGAGTCGGCGATCATCATCATTTCCAGTGGCGATCGTGAAGGTCAGCGGGTCCCACATCAGGTCACGCTCGTCCAGCCCCCACTGACGCGTGAACAGGTCGTGGATGCGCTCGGCGATCTGCAACTTGCGCTCGGCCGTCTTTGCCATGCCAGCCTGCGGATCCTCGTCGATCGTCAATGCCACACATGCTGCGCCGTAGCGTTTCAGCAGCGGGCAAATGCGATTCATCCGCTCCTCGCCATCCTCCAGATTGATCGAGTTCACGATGCATCGCCCTGGCGCATGTTGAAGTCCCGCCTCGATCACATCCGCCTGCGTCGAATCGATCATCAGCGGCGCATTCACCTGACGCGCAAAGCGCGCAACCACCTCGCTCATGTCCCGAACACCGTCACGCCCCACAAAGTCCACGCAGACATCGAGTACCTGCGCGCCATCCTGCAGTTCCTCCTTGCCCATGGCAACGAGTCCATCCCAGTCCTCCGCATCAAGCAGCGTTTTGAACTTGCGGGAACCGTTCGCGTTCGTCCGCTCTGCAACGATGAGAAACGAGTTCTCCTGACGAAAGTCCACTTGCCCGTAAAGGCTCGAGCACGCCGCAGGCGCATCGGCAGGTGCTCGCGCCGGACGCTGCGTTCCCCACGGCACCAACTCGCGCAGCGCGGCGATGTGCATGGGAGTCGTTCCGCAGCAGCCACCCACGATCCCTGCTCCGAGTTCTTCGGTGAATCTCCGGACGGCGGTCGCAAAGTCCGCTGCCTGCAGCGGGTACTCGGTTCGCCCCTCCACCAGCACCGGCAGGCCTGCATTGGGAATCACTGAAAAAGGCCTGTTCCACTGCTTGCTGAGCGCCACCAAATGCGGCGTCATCTCCACGGGTCCTGTTGCGCAGTTGAGGCCGAGCGATGCAATCGGCAGCGGTGCGAGCGCATTCATGACGGCCTGAATGTCTGAACCGAGCAGCATGGTGCCCGTGGTCTCCATCGTGACCGAGACAAGCACGGGGATGTCGCGCTCGGTCTTGCCGGACGCTTGAAGTGCTTCGAGGCACGCAGTGACCGCGCACTTGATCTGCAGCAGATCTTGGCAGGTCTCGATCATGAGGCAATCCACACCGCCATCAATCAGCCCGAGAGCTTGCTCGCGGTAGGAATCGAGCATCGCCTCCCACTTGGTTTGCCCGAGTGTGATGAGCTTCGTGCCAGGACCAATCGACCCTGCGACAAAGCGTGGTCGCCCTGGCTCGGCGTAGCGCTCGCACGCAGCCCGCGCGATTCGTGCTGCACGCACATTCAGGTCCCGCGTCCACGCCACCATCTCCGCATCGAACTCAGCCCCCACGAGTTTGTTTGACCCGAACGAGTCTGTTTCCACAACATCCGCTCCCGCAGCGAGGAACGACTCGTGGATCCGCTGGATCAGGTCTGGCCTTGAGCGGACAAGGATGTCCGTGCAGTTGTCGCGCCCGAGATAGTCGGCAGGCGTGCAGTCCGCGCAGGAGTGGATGGACGTGCCCATCGCCCCGTCGAAGACGAGCGTTCGCGCATCGAGATTCGCCAGGAATGTGCTTGGCACAGCCAAAGAATAGCAGTGTCTTGCGATGCATTCAACCGTTCATCCGGATAAACGGATGAATGGAACCTCATTGGGAGTCGCCGCAACGCCTGTGGCTTACCCTCTGCATCACTGCCTCCCATGTGTTCCGCCGCGCCCTACTGCCTGCTTTCGAGCGCCGCACTGCTTTTATCGCTCCTGTTCGGGTGCACCCCACAGCCAAAGGCACCACCGCAAAGCCACGCATCCCCGCATGGGACGAATCCCCCCACCGAGGAGTCCAATGCATTCCTGCAGGCGGAGACATTCGATCAGGTGTGGACCATCATTCGCGATACCCACCCCGATCCCTCCATCAATCAGGGGTCCTGGAACGAGGCGCGCCTGATGTTTCGTGAGCGCGCCATCGCCGCGACAACACTGGAGTCGTTCCGAACAACGCTCCAGGACATGATGGAGACGCTCGGCGACAGTCACTTCGCGATCATTCCCAGCGCGGTAGCTGGCAGTGGATCCGCCATCGGTGGTTGGTCAGGAATGACAGTGCAAGTGCTCGATGGCAGTGCGATCGTCACGAGTGTGCTGCCTGGCAGCCCGGCCGCTGCGGCCGGTATTCGACCTGGTTGGCGCATACTGCGAAGCGAAGGCGACTCGGTCGATGAACTGCTTGCAGAAATACCGCAGCCGCGAACCGCACTCGAACGCAGCATGCGTGACCGCGTCGTGAACGGGTTTCTGCAGGGCCGACCGGGCATGAGCCCCGAAATGGAATTCGTCGACACGACCGGCGTCGCCCACACCGCAAGATTCACTTTCGATGAGCCGCCCGGGAAGGTCGTGACGCTCGGCAACCTTCCACCGTTGCCCGCCTCATTCAGTGCGCGCGTACTGGAAAACGCGGAAGTGGCGGCTCTCGGCGTCGATCCTGCGCGGGTCGGCCGAGTTGGGCTGCTGACCTTCACAATCTGGATGCCCGCGCTCGCACCGCAGATTGATGCGGCATTGTTTGGCTTCCGTGACGTCGACGCGCTTGTCATCGACCTGCGCGGAAATCCGGGCGGCATCGCCCTGATGGTCAGTGGCGTGGCAGGTCACTTGCTCGATCAACCCACCTCACTCGGTCAAATGCAGGGCCGGTCGATGCGTATGGACTTCAAGGCGAATCCTCGCCTTGTGGATGGCAGCGGTGCACAGGTGGGAACGATTCGTGCACCCGTGGCGATCCTGATCGATGGTCTCTCGGGAAGCACAAGTGAAATGTTCGCCGGTGGACTTGTAGACATTGGACGCGCGGAAGTCTTCGGTCACTGCACCGCAGGTGCCGCGCTTCCAGCGACCACCCATCCACTGAAGAACGGCGACATTCTCCTGCACGCGATTGCAGACTTTCGGACTCCGAGCGGCGTTTCCATCGAGGGCAGCGGCGTCTGTCAACGCATCGGCCCCCCACCGACTGCGAGCGACTACGCTGCACATCCCGAAGCGGAGTTGCGCGATGCGCTCCGCTGGATCGCCGCCGAGCGCTCGCAGATGAAGCCAATCGAACTGCCATCTACCGTTCAGGAAACTCCGAAGTGAAGCGCATCCTTAGGATTGACACAACCATGCAATATCACCCATCGCTTGCTCGCCACCGACTCCCTCTCTCAATGATCTGTGCGCTGCTGCTCGGATCGCCGTGCGCGCTTGCACAGGACAAGTCGACCGCTCCTGCGCCGACCACTCCTGCACCCGCCGCTCCTGCACCGACCACCCCTGCACCAGCGGCGACCACTTCAACACCAGCTGCGGCCAAAGCTCCCGCAGCCGCTGACATCTTCGCAAAGGCAACGACTGCCGCAGGCGGTGCGGACCTTATCCGCTCGCAGAAGTCACAGACGCTCAAAGGCACACTCGAGATGCCAGGTCAAGGACTCAAGGGAACGATCGTGACCCGAAGCAACGATCCAGACCAGCTGCTCATTGAGACGGACATCCCGGGCTTTGGCAAGATCCTGCAGGGAGTGCAGGGCACGGTCGGTTGGTCCATGGATCCGCTGCGTGGACCGAGCATCATGGACAAGGACGAGCTAGCTCGCACGGTTCGCGAT
>JBJTUC010000102.1:0-4264 GCA_046080505.1 Planctomycetota bacterium | reverse complement strand
CCCGCCAAGTCTGTCCACCTGTCAAGCCGAGTCCCACAATTTTGCCCGTTTTTCTAACTAAAAACGCGCCTTCGATCGAAAAAACCTGTTATCGGTTGCAAAAAACCTTGTCCGAAGTTTGTTGTTATGCCGCTTGGTCCTCCGAAAGTCCCCAGTCACGCGGTACGGAATTCATCCGCCACCAAAGCGCAAATGCCAAGCAGCGCCCGCTCTGGGTCGGGCGCAACGCCCGACTTCATGCTCCAGTCGGCTGTGATCGCCTCGTGCAGCAGGGCCGCTGAACGCGCCACCCCAACCCGTCGCGCGGCGCGCAGTACGGGGGCAGTCGACTCGCCCCAAAGCTTGATTTCCCGCGCAATCTGGCCATCCGCATGTCCATCTGCAGCCAGTACAGCAGCCGCGTGCACCTTCCTCACAAGGTCAATGACCGCCCAGGACAACATGACCTCGGGCGCCTTTGAAACATGGATGAGGTCGCACAGCTTCTGCGCCACAGCGCCGCAATCGCCGCCGAGGAGTGCCCCCTGCACCTCCCACGCCTGTTCTTCGCGGCTCGCGCCAACCATTTCTTTCACAAGCGCACGCCCAACCGTCTCCGACTTCGATGACAGTGCCGAAACCGCCAGCTTTCCAAGCTCCGAGTCGAGGCGGGCAAGATCGCTCCCAACCCGTTCGACCAATAACTCGGCGGCGTCACCGTCGATCTTCATTCCATGCTGCTTTGGGCTGCGGCCCACGCACCATCGGATCGCGTCGGCATCGCCTGGGGGTTCGCACTTCAGCACAAGCCCGACCTCTCCCACCAACTTGTCAAAGTTCCCGGGCCGCCACGAATGGGCGCGCAGTAGCAGGGTCGCCTCGCGCATCGGATCCCCTGCGTACCGCTCCATAGCGCGGCGCCGTTCCTCGGCTGCAAAGAACGCCTCGGCGTTGTCCACGGTCACCAGCTTGTGAGTCGCCATCAGACCGTACGAGCGGAGTTCATCGAGCACGGTCGCAAGCGGCGTCGTGGCGCCGTCAAACTGGAACTCCTCGACCCGCCCGTGCGCCGATTCAAGCGCGGACCGCAGTCGCTGCGACCACTCCACGCGCAGGAAGGAATCCTTCCCATGCAACACAACGATTCGGTGGGATGCATCAGGTCCGCGCAGCGCCATCGCGCCCCGAGCGTACCTGCGCAATTGCCCTATCCTTGCCGCCCTTATGCAGATCACTTCTGATCCGTACGGTCTCGGCGCGCTCGGCGGACTGCCTGCGAGCCCCGACCATCTCGCCGCCGCAGGCGTTCCCCCCATGCCTCGCATCGCCACGAACTACCAGCGAACGCGCGAGATGACGATCGACGAGCTGCTGCTCGAGAACCGCGTTGTGTTCCTCGTCGGCGAGATCAACCACGCGTCGGCTGCACGCGTGATGATGCAAATGCTGTATCTGGAGAACCAGAAGCGAGGGCAGGACATCAACTTCTACATCAATAGTCCTGGTGGCGCGGTGGACGACACGCTTGCCATCTACGACACGATGCAGTTCATCAGCAGCGAGGTGGCGACCACTTGCATCGGACGCGCGTACTCGGGCGGCGCGGTGCTGCTGTGTGCGGGCCACGCGGGCAAGCGCACGATACTGCCGCACGCGAAGGTGATGATTCATCAGCCGTACGGCGGCGTCACGGGGCAGACCACGGACATCCAAATCCAAGCGGACCAGATCATCAAGGCAAAGCGCCTGCTGAACGAGATCATCGCTCGCCACTGCAAGCAGCCTGTCGAGCAAGTGGCGAAAGACGGTGAACGCGACAAGTACTTCGACGCGCAAGAGGCGAAGGCGTACGGACTGGTCGACGAGGTCGCGTCGTTCCCCGACAAGAGCGCGAAGAAGTGAACCCACGCGCCGACGGAGTGACGCCATGCTGTTGATGGAAGAAGATCCGCTGCTGGTGCCCTATGTGCTGCATGGCGCGGGCCGAGTCGAGCGTGAACTGGACATCGTGTCGCGCCTATTGGTGGACCGCGTGGTGCTTTGCTCTGGCGAAGTCGAGCAAGAGATGGCGAACGCCATTGTCGCGCAGCTGCTGTTCTTGGGGAATGATCGACCGGGCGCTCCCATTCACATGTACATCAATGGGCAGGGCGGCAGCGTGAGCGACGGGCTCGCGATCATTGACACGATGCAGGCGGTGGACTGCCCCGTCGCCACTTACATCGTTGGCTCCGCTCCAAGCATGATGAGCGTGATCGCCTGCTGCGGCAGCAAGGGTCAACGCTTCGCTCTTCCGCACGGCTGGAACCTCATGCATCAAGGGCGTTACCACGGTGCGATCGAGGGTCAGGCAACTGACCTTGAGATCGAGGCACGCCGCATGCTGCGCTTGGAAGAGCAGTGCAACCGACTGTATTCAGCAGCGACCGGCAAGAGTGTCGAACAGATCGGGCGCGACTGCGACCGCGACCTGTGGCTCGATGCGGGCGAGATGCTCGCGTACGGACTGATCGATCGCATCATCGACCGCCTCCCGACTTCCCCCACCCCAAGGACCGAACCATGAGCATCATTCCCATCGTCATCGAAAAGACCGGTCGCGGCGAGCGTGCATACGACATCTATTCTCGGCTGTTGAACGACCGCATCGTGTTCGTCGGCGGGCAAGTGAGCGATGCCATGGCGAACCTGATCGTCGCGCAGTTGCTGTTCCTGGCCAACGACAATCCCAAGGCGGAGATCTCGCTGTATGTGAACAGTCCTGGCGGCAGCGTGACCGCGGGTCTCGGCATCGTGGACACGATGCGCTTCGTACCCTGCCCCGTCGCGACTTACATCGTCGGTCAGGCCGCAAGCATGGGAAGCGTGATCGCATGCTGCGGCACGAAGGGTCGGCGCTTTGCGCTGCCCAACGCGGAAAACCTGATGCACCAACCGCTGCTCGGTGGCGTTCTTGAGGGGCAGGCAACCGATCTCGAGATCGAGGCGCGGCACATCCTCCGCCTGCGTGAGCAGATCTACCGCATCTACGCCTCACAGACTGGTCAGACAAAGGAACGCATCGCCGACGACTGCGAGCGGAACAAATGGCTGAGCGCGCCCGAGATGCTCGAGTACGGACTGGTCGACAGCGTGCTCGACAAACTGCAGGTCAAGGCCTGAGGTGCGGCAGATCAGCACGGCACAAAGCGGTGCTTTGGATCGGTGGGCGCTTCACCTGACGGTGCTGCTGTGGTTGGTTCCGATGATCGTGATTGCGGCCGCAGTGTTTCGCGATCCGTTGGCTCGGTCTCTCGATCCTCTGTACCGAACCACTGTTGATTCTTGGATCGCGGAGGACGCCGTGTACCGAGGGTCTAGTGGATTCAACTATCTGCCAACAGGGATTCTCGTGTACCTCCCCTTCAGCGAACTCCCGCAACCTTTTGGTCAGGTTCTTTGGCGATTGACCGCGGCATCGCTGCTCGCATCCGGTCTCTGGATACTGATGGGGCTGCAGGAGCGACCGCGCCTCGAGCGAGGGATGCTGCTGCTTTCATGTGCTTCATTGCCGCTCATGCTTGGGGCACTGCAATCGGGGCAAGCAAACGCAGTGCTCGCTGGTGCGCTTCTCCATGCCGCCGTTGGTCTTGAGCGTCGGCAGATGTGGCGAACAGCGGCATGGCTGACGCTTGGCGCGGCTCTCAAACCGATCCTGATCGCACCGATTGGACTGGCGGTCCTGCTGTCGCCCGCCTTGTTGCTCCCGCTGCTTGTCCTTGGTTCCGCCTGGATGGCTCTGCCGTTCGTCGGTATGAATGCGGAAACCGTCCTGCTGCAGTACCGCTTGTCGCTGACCAACATCACCGACTCGTGCGCCAGCGTGGCGGAAGATCGATTCGCCGACATCAATGGACTGCTTCGTGGGTTCGGCACCTTCATCGAGCAGCCCGCATCGACCGTGTTGCGCGCACTCGCGGGGGCGCTCTGTGCGGTGAGCGTGCTGGCTGTGCGCCGCCGACACGGCATCGGTCCTGCGAGTGTGCGATACTGGCTGGTGATGTCCACTGGCTATCTCGTGCTGTTCAATCCAATGAGCGAGGCAAACAGTTATGTGATGTTTGCCGTACCGATGGCGCTGGCCTGTTGGCACTGGTTGGGCGAGGGTGAGTCGACCATTGATCCGCGCCGAGCGGGATTGTGGTTTGGCTGGTGTGGGATCGCACTCCTGCTTCTCGTAGGTGTCGCATCGGAGTTGCTGCGCCACGTGTTCGGAAACGCATTCGATCTCCGCCTGATGCCGTTC
>JBJTUC010000101.1:0-19168 GCA_046080505.1 Planctomycetota bacterium | reverse complement strand
CTGCTGCAGGGAACGCGTGCGGAACTTCTCGCGAGTGGTGTTCATGATGTGGTCCTCACGGGTGCGCCCGGCGAGGAGGCACAGACAGCGCCCATCGCGGAGTCGCTTCGGCACATCGCTGGACTGCGCGTCCATGACATGGCGGGGCAGTTGTCCGTCGCGGCGACCTTGGCTGCGGTGCGCGATGCGGCGCTCTTGATTGGACTCGACTCTGCGCCGATCCACATGGCGGCGGGGCTCGGGACACCGTTCGTGGGTCTGTATGGCGCGACGCGACCGTGGATCGACGGACCGTACGGCGGTGCGGCGTGGTGCGTTCACGGCGGAGCAGGGTTGCAACTCGATGCGCATGAACACCGCGATGCCGTTCGCGGCGCTGCCGTGATGGAACGCATCAGCGTGGAAGCTGTCGCGGCACTCGTGCGTCGGCGGCTGCAATCGGTGGAGGTGGCAGCGTGACATCATCGTTGGTGCTGGCAAGTGCAAGTGTGCGGCGCAGGGAACTGCTCGAGGCCGCTGGATTTCCAGCGACGGTGCTCGCGCCGCGCATCGATGACGGACGGCTTCGCGTGCGTGCGGACCATGTGGGCAAAGATTGCTGCGCACTCGCGTGGTTCAAGGTTGCACAGTTGCTGCGGCAGCGAGAGCGATTGACGCGTGAGGCGCAGAATGCGCGCATCATTCTGGGCGCGGACACGGTGTGCGTGCTCGATGATCAGGTCCTTGGAAAGCCCTCCGATGCGCTCGTCGCGAGGCGAATGCTTGAGAGCGCCGTCGGTCGGACACAGCGTGTGGTGACGGGTGTCGCGATTCATTGCATGGCGTCGGGTCGGCGCTTCCTGTCGAGTGATGTGGCGCGCGTGCGATTCGGCGATGTTCCGAAGGATCTTGTGGAGTCACATATTGCCGCAGGTGCATGGAAGGGGCGCGCTGGTGGCTATCACATTGATGAGATCCTGCTCGCGGGTTGGCCCGTCGAGTGCGAAGGGGATCCCTCCACGATCGCCGGATTGCCGCTGCGCATGGTGCTGCCCATCTTGCGAAGACTGCTCGGCGCGGGCGGCGCACTGCAGACATGAGTCCGGATGAACGCCTGCTGCCGACTTGGTGCGATCCAGCCGCGCGGATTGCAGCCGCCGCCTACGGGGCCGTTGTTCGTGCGCGAAACGCGCGCTTCGACCGAGGCGTTGGCGTTCACACGCTCGGTGTTCCGGTGGTATCCGTGGGGAACATCGAAGTGGGCGGCACGGGCAAGAGCCCCGTGGTGCGTTGGATTGCGGCGCGTGCACTCGCGCGCGGGTGCGTTCCATTGATTGCGCTTCGTGGATACCGAAGCCACGGCGGACTTTCGGATGAGGCATCGGAGCACCAACTCCTGCTGCCTTCTGTGCGCCTCGCTGTTGGCGCGCGGCGGCTCGATGAGATTCGGCATGTCATGTCGGGTGATGCGAGCGTCGGATGCGTCATTCTGGATGATGGATTCCAGCACCGTCGCATTGCGCGCGATCTTGATCTTGTGCTCGTGGATGCGCGCGCACGCGGGCTGCGCGGTGGTCTGTTGCCGCTCGGACGCCTTCGTGAATCGGGGCAGAGCATGGCTCGTGCAAGCGCCGTCATCGTCACTCGTGCATCCGTGGTCGATGCGCAGGTGAGCGCGCTGATCGAGTCGATGCATGGGCGACCACCGCTCGCTTGGTGCGAGCACACATGGAAGGCGCTCTCCATGCATTCGCTTGAGCCGTGCGGACAGCGCACTTGCGAGTCGCATTCGGTTGATTGGTTGCGGGGACGACGCGTGTCCGTGTGGGCGGGTGTCGGTCGCCCCACGGACTTTGCCGAACAGTCGCGCGCTTGCGGCGCGGAGGTCGTTCATGCGGCGCGGCTTCGAGACCATGCGCGGTATGGGCGAACGCAGGTCGCGCAGCTGACGCTGGCTGCGCGCGCCGAGCGTGCGGAGGCGGTCCTCATGACATTGAAGGACTGGGTGAAGGTCGCCCCCGACCAGTCGGTGATCGGGCTGCCCGTGATCGTGCCGCAACTGGAGATTCGATTCATGGCTGGCGAGAAGGAGCTTGGGGGTCTGCTCGACAACCTCTTCGGTGGCACCTTGGGTTCAGCCCCTGCGCGGCGGTAGCCTCTGATCCCATGCAGACGACTGAGGATCGCGTGCTGGCTGCGCTTCGCAATTGGAGGGCGTTCCGCCTGCTCGTGATCGGGGACTTCATGCTCGATCAGGCTCTCGAAGGCGATGCAGAGAGGCTGAGCCCTGATGCGCCCGTGCCGGTGCTCGCCGTGCGAGAGCCGAAGGCAACGGTCGATACGCCTGGTGGCGCAGGGAATGTGTCCGTCTTTGCTGCGGCGCTTGGCGGATCAGTCGCGTGTGTCGGTCTGGTCGGGCGCGACGAGGAGGGGGGCGTGCTGCGCCGATGTCTCGAACAGGGTGGCTGCGCAACGGACGGACTGATCGCAGATCCCTCGCGTCCCACAACGGTGAAGCGTTCGTTGATCGGACGCGCGCAACATCGTCATCCGCAGAAGATGTTCCGCATCGATGTGGAGTCTCGTGCGCCGATCAGCGAAGTGGTGCGTGCGGAAATCTCGCGCGCGGTCGACCGAGAGATCGAGCGGTGTGATGTGGTGTGCATCGAGGACTACAACAAGGGAGTCTGCACCGCTGAACTCTGTGCGAAGGTGATCGCCCGTTGCAGGCAGCGTGGGATTCCCGTGTTGGTCGATCCTGCCGCGATCAGTGATTACGGTCGCTACCGAGGTGCGACGGCGATCACGCCGAACCGTTCGGAAGCGGAGAAGGCTGTCGGTCGGACAGTCGATCCGACCGATGTGGTTGCAGGTTCGAAGGCGCTCGCCGCGCAACTGCGGACCGCGCTTGATCTGGACGCATCGATCGTCACGCTCGATCGCTTCGGAGCCGTCTTGCAGGAACGGACGGGCGAAGCGCAGCATCTCCCCACGGTGGCGCGCCCGGTCTATGACGTGGCAGGCGCTGGAGACATGGTTCTTGCCATACTCGCCGGCGCTGCGGCGAACCGCGTTCCATGGCCCGAGGCCGTGGCGCTCGCCAATGTGGCGGCTGGCATGGAGGTGGAGATCTTCGGCGTGCGGGCGTTCACCCTGCCGGAGATACAGGCGCAGGTGATTCGACTGAGTCAGTCTGTACGCGGCAAACTCCGAACGCGTGCCGATCTTTTGGTGGAGATCGCGGCGCACCGTGCGGCAGGCCGAACGATCGTGCTGACCAATGGGTGCTTCGATGTGCTGCATGCGGGCCATGTCGCCTATCTGCGGGAGGCGAAGTCGCACGGCAACATTCTGGTGGTTGGGATCAACTGTGATGCGCAAGTGCGCGCACTGAAGGGCGCCACGCGTCCGATTTACAACGAGAGCGATCGCGCGGAACTGATCGGCGAACTTGCTTCGGTCGACTATGTGACTATCTTCGAGGAGCCCACTGCGGAAGCGCTGCTTCGCGACACCGTTCCAGATGTGTATGTCAAGGGGGGGGACTACGACGGGAAGGCGATCAACGAATCTGCCGTTGTCAAGGAACTTGGCATAAAATTGACAATATTGGCTCATCGACCGGGGCTTTCCACCACTTCGGTGGTCGATCGTGTGCGGAGCGAGTTGACAAGTGGTGGAAATGTTGCCGCAGCCAGTCGTGCCTCTTGACTGGAGAGGACGAAGCGTCAATACTGGAGCGAGTCGGTCGGCGAAATGACACGCACACCAAATCAAGTGGGGTTGAAAGAGATATGGCAACAATCACCAAGAAGGATCTCGTGGACCGCATCGCAGAGCGCACTGGACAGAGCCGCGCCGAAGTGAAGGAGGCGCTGCAGATGTTTCTGGACGAGATGATCGGTGAACTCGCATCTGGAAATCGCCTTGAGTTTCGCGACTTCGGTGTGTTCGAAGTGAAGACCCGCGCTTCGCGCACAGCACAGAATCCCAAGACACTCGAGCGCGTCACCGTGCCCGCCCGCAAGTCCGTGCGCTTCAAGGTTGGTCGCCTCATGCGCGACCGAGTCGTGGGAGAGGTGAGCGAAGTGGATCGACAGCCCGTCGCAGCAGGCTGATGGCGCGCCGAGAGCGAAACCGAGAGGGGGATGGCGGCGGCTTGACCGTACGCGTCGATCCGCAAGACACCGTGCGTCTGCTGAAGGCGATGCCGCCCAACGCGCAGGAAGCGGAGTCCGCACTGCTCGGCTGTCTGTTGGTGGATCCTTCGGCGATCGGCGATGTCGTTTCGGTGATCCGCAGCCCGGAGGACTTCTTTCAAGATCGCCACAAGGTCATCTATGCCAACATCGTCAATCTGTACGACACCAGCGCATCGGTCGATGTGGTGCGTCTTGTTCAGCATCTGACGGACCGCAAAGTCCTCGAGGCGGTGGGCGGCTTTGAGTATCTCGTACGCCTCTCGGAGAGCATGCCGAGCGCGCAGTACGCGATGGAGTACGCGCGCACCGTTCGCGACAAGGCGACGCTGAGGCAACTGATTGATGCTTCGAGTGCGACCGTGCACGAGGCGTTTGCTGGAGATCAGTCCACGGATGCGGTGCTCGAGCAGGCGGAGCAGCGCATATTCGCCATTGCGCAGCGCCGCGAGAGCAGTACGGTGTCGAGCCTGCCCGATCTGCTTCGCGAGGCGATGCAGCGGCTCGAGGCTCGCGAGGGCAGTGGGTTGACGGGCGTCGGCTGCGGATTCGACGATGTCGATGAAATGACGAGCGGACTGCAGCGAGGCGAGATGGTCATCCTTGCCGCGCGTCCGTCCATGGGCAAGACCGCCCTCGCGCTGAACATGATGGAGGGCGTGTCGCTCGGCGGAACGCCGTCCGTGATGTTCAGCCTCGAAATGGGCAGGCAGCAACTCGTGCAGCGTTTGCTCTGCGCAAAGGCCGGCGTGGATGGCCAGCGACTGCGCCGCGGAACGCTTGTCTCCGATGACATGCGGCGCTTGGTGGGTGCGTGCGATGCGCTGCAGGATTCGCGGATTTACATCGATGACACGCCCGGCTTGACCCTGCTGCAACTACGGTCCAAGGCGCGCCGTCTCAAGGAGAAGTTCAACATCGGCTGCATCTTCATTGACTACTTGCAGTTGATGAGTTCTGGCTCGCGCAGCGAGAGTCGGCAGGTGGAGGTGAGTGAGATCAGCCGTGGCATCAAAGCCATGGCGCGTGAACTCGATGTGCCTGTCGTGTGCCTCTCGCAGTTGAATCGAGCGGCGGAGCAGCGTGAAGGGCACCGCCCCCGCATGAGTGATCTTCGGGAGTCAGGCTCGATCGAGCAAGATGCCGATGTGATCCTGATGCTGCACCGCGAGGAGTACTACCACCAAGGCGACCCTGAGTGGTCGGAGTCGAATCTCGACAAGGTCGGCATCGCGGAACTCATCTTTGCGAAGCAGCGCAACGGACCCACAGGTGTCGTCAAGTTGGTGTGGGATCAGGGCAGCACCTGCTTCCGATCCTTCTCGTCGCGTGTTCCACCCGCTGGCGTGGAGTTCCGCGCGTACGAGCCGCGCACGATTGCGGAGCGCGGTATCGAGGATGATCTTCCGCTGTGATGTCGACTGCCAACGGAGAAGGGCATGACTGATGGTTCCGCGGACGATCTTCGCATCGCCGTCGAACGGGTGGCGCGTGGCGAGAGGGGACCTTCAGCGAGGTTGGGGGCAGAGCGCGCTTGGCGCACGATCATCGAGAGACTTGGTCCGCGCGTCTTCGCCCTTGTGCGTTCTCGATGCGGCGATGCAGATCTCGCGGAGGAGATCGCACAGTCGGTGTTCGTGACGGTGGCGGAGAAGTTGCCGAGCATGACGGATATCAGCGGTTTCGAATCATGGGTGTTCACGGTCGCACTGAACCGCCTACGCGATGAGATGCGGCGGCGAACTCGCCACGCCCGACCCTCTGGTGACCTCGAGGCGCTCGGCGGTACGACCGGCGATCCTGCGTTCACAACGGCCCCCGTGCCGCCCTCGGAGCCCGACCCGCGAATACGCGACCTTGAACGGGCGATGCAAGAATTGTCGCCTTCCGACCGCGAAATCATCGATCTTCGCCATATTGGCGGTCTCAGCTTTCAACAGATGGCGGACTTGCTGGGCGAACCGCTTGGCACACTGCTTTCCCGCCACCACAGGGCGGTCGCCAGACTGCGCGCGTCCATGGAGCGCGCCCAAAAAGGAGCTTCTTCCGATGCAATCCCGTGAAATGAGGAGCGTTCCATTATGCAGATGAACCCAGAGAACGATGAGGGTGGTGGTCCCGTGGCGGGACGAAGCGCGGATGAGGATCGGCGCGCCTTGCAACTCGCGGATGCAGCGGAGGGTTCAGAACTCCGCGACATCCTTCGTTTGCGCGCGCAGATCCTCGCGAACCGTCCAGGATTGGTCGATCGTCTTGAGGCGGTGTCGCGTGGTTCGTTGCCGCCGCGCACGCTGCGTTTCCCTTCCGAACGCACTCGCACGTGGGGCCGCGTCGCGGCTGCGTTGGTCGCCGCAGCGATCGGCGTTGCGCTGTTCCTATGGCCGCAGTCGCAGCAGCAGCCCGTTGGTCGCGCGGCACCAGAGTTGGCGCACGCGATCGATGGTGGCGTGGAGGTTCTTGTTGGAGCGCCATCCGAGCCGGTCCTCGTCTCGCTGCTCGCGGACAGTGATGTCGTGGATGCGAGTGCCAGCGCACTGGCCAGCGCACGAGAGAGTGGCGATGATCCGATTGACCTGCTTCGAGCGCGGGATGCGTCCTACCGCAAGATTGCCAACGAGGTGCAGTTGATCGCGCTCGCCGCGAGGGGGGCGCGATGAGAAACGACTTTGCGAACCGCCATGAGCCTCGAGCGCGTTCCATGCGTGTGCATCCTGTCCTTGTCGCGGCGGCGTTCTCGTGTGCCGCAGCGTGGGGCTCGCTCGCCATCGGATCAGTGCGGCCTGCGCTGCGCATTCTGCCGCTGCCTGCTCTGCTCGAGCAGTCGTCGCAAGGGGCGGCAGTACAGCCTGATCCTCAAACAATCATCGATGTCGCCCGCGATGTCTCTCCCGAACTACTGACGATGCTCGAACAGGCGCTCGCAAGCGATCCAGCTGCGTTCAACGAAGCGGTCGCGCGCGCGGGCAAGCGACTGACTGCGCTGGCGGTGCTGCGCGCTCGCAAGCCTGCGCTCTACGCGCTGCGCATCGAAGAGATTCGCGTGCAGGGCGAGCTTGAGGAGGCGGGCAGCGCGTGGATGGCACAGCGCGGCGCGGGCGGTGAAGCCGCGGTACTGCAGTCGGAGGCGCGCGTACGAGAGCTCGCGGGCAGGCTGGTCGATCTGAACCTGCGTTCGCGCGGGTTGGAACTGGCGGAGATTGACTCGGTCGTTCGTGCGATGCGCATCGATCTCGAGCGTGATGCTCGTCAGCGCGATACGACTGTCGATCAGGTTGTCGCTGGTGTTCGCGAAGGAAGGCAGGAAGCGCTGCTCGGCGGGCGTAGTGCCGCGCCTTCTGCGGTGGTGCCGGGCGGCGATCGCGCACCAACCAATCGAGCACCGTGACGAGCGCACGAACGGACACAGCCGTTGCAGCCGCTCGCCCACCGCAAGGTTGGGCTGCGTGGTCGCCGCCTGCTCGCGCGGGAGCTGCGATCCTGGCATGCATCGTGACGCTCTGCGTGCTCAGCCTGCCGTGGACGCTTGCTCGCGTGGAGCGAGAGGGCGGCGCGCCCGTTCGCCGCTACGAAGCTGGAAACCTGCAGCTCGCGCTGCTGCCGCCGTCGTGGTGGTCCACGCCCGCCGCTACTGCTGCGGTCACCGAACGGGAACGCGCTGCGGGCAACTACATCCCATCACGAGTACTTGGCACAGACAGACTCGGGCGCGATCTGTTCGCGCGGTGCCTGCTCGGCGGTGCGGTCAGTCTCCTTGTCGGCGCAAGCGCTGCACTGATCGCTGTCACGGTCGGCACGCTGTACGGTGCGCTCAGTGGTGCGCGTGGAGGGCGGGTGGATGACGCGCTCATGCGGACTGTGGATGTGCTCTACGGACTTCCGTCGATGCTGCTCGTGGTTTTGCTTGCTGTTGCCGTGGACGGCGTGATTGAGCGCATGGGTGTCCGTCGAGCGGGTGCACTCGGGCAGGGGATCGATCTCGTGGTGCTGCTCGTGGCGATCGGTGCCACGAGCTGGTTGACGATTGCGCGTGTGATCCGCGGTCAGATCCTGAGCCTGCGCGCACAGCCGTTCATGGAAGCATGTCGTGCGCTCGGCATCGGTCCCGCGCGGCAGTTTTTTCGGCACGCTCTGCCGAATGTCGCAGGGACGGTGGCCGTCTATGCCGCGCTCGCTGTGCCTGCAGCGATTCTTGCGGAGAGCTTCCTCAGCTTCCTCGGTATTGGCGTACGCGATCCGATGCCGTCATGGGGGAACCTTGCCTCGGAGGGACTCTCCGAGGTGAACACCGTGCACAGTCGCTGGTGGCTGCTGCTGTGGCCCTGTCTCAGCATCGCCGCCACGCTGCTCGCGCTGAACTTCCTCGGCGATGCGATGCGGCAGGCGGTCGATCCCGCGGCTGCTGGGCGGCGACGCGGCTCCTGATAGCCTTTCAGGTCCTATGCAAAGTCGATTCGGCGTCAAGGATTTCTTCACCATTCTGCTGCTGTTGGCCGTGCTGATTTCGGTCTGGCTCTCGATGACACAGCGCACTCGCATGGAACTCGCCATCGAGTCGATCCGCGTCAAGCTCGTTGAAATGGAGCGGCAGGACGCGCTGCTGCAGCGGCAAATCGAGAAGGGTTTCGCTGGTGGAGGGGTCGTCGCGACGGGCGCGGCACCAGCCGCCGTGGCGGCACAGACGAATGACGCATGGGCACGCCCTGGCGTCGCCATCACGCGATGGCCATCACCCACGCCCGAAACCGATCCAGCCAGTATCGCAGGCTTCGCGATCGGAGGCGAGTTCACAGAGATCTTCGAGGCTCAGCCCGCGAAACTCGTTCCTTACATCCAGTCGGATGTCTATGGAACGCGCGTCCTCGACCGCGTCTGCGAAGGTCTTGGGTCGTTCAATGCAAAGACTCTGAAGATGGAGGGTGCCTTGGCGGATGGGTGGCAGGTCGACCCGGACGGGCTGTGGATCCGTGCTCACATCAATCCGCGCGCTCGCTTCAGCGATGGAGTGCGCGTGACGGCGGAGGATGTGCGCTGGACGTACCTCGACTTCATCGGCAATCCGCTTATTGAAGCAGAGCGGACGCGCAGCATTCAGGACAACCTCAAGACAGTGAAGGTGATCGATGAGCAAACGGTCGAGTTCGAGTTCAAGGAGCCGTCTTTCACGAACACGCTTGTCGCATTCGGCAATCCCGTATTGCCCAAGCACTGGTACAGCAAGTTCGAGCCGTCCCAGATCAATCAGGGGACGGGACTCATGATGGGTTCTGGGCAATTCAAACTTGAGCGTCTGCCATCTGGCCCGGACAACATCGATGTGCAGTGGACGCCTGGTACCGATGTCGTGCTCGTGCGCAATGAACAATACTGGGCGGAGAAGCCGCCTCTCGAACGCCTCCGGTTCAAGGTGGTGTCGGATGAACTCGG
Organism: Planctomycetota bacterium; assembly: GCA_046080505.1. GTDB lineage: Bacteria > Planctomycetota > Phycisphaerae > Phycisphaerales > SM1A02 > F1-60-MAGs104. The sequence continues at coordinate 9,566 of JBJTUC010000101.1, read as the reverse complement.
CCGACTTGTCTCGCTACGCAACGGCGAAGGATCGATGATCCTGCCATCTTCGCCGCAGTTCAACAAGGTGCTGCGCGAGGATGCCGACTTCGAGAAGGCGTTCTATGCGCTCAAGTGGGTGAACATGCGCTGCGGCTATTCGTTCATTGCGTGGCAGTGTGGACCGCGAGCTGGCAAGGCACTGACGCCTTTCCATGACGCGCGAGTGCGCCGTGCCATGACCATGCTGCTCGACCGCGAGCGCATGATCCGCGACATTTGGGATGGCATCGGGATTGTGGCGAAGGGGCCGATGAACCCGGAGAGTCCTGCGAGTGATCCTGCGCTGAAGCCACTGCCTTTCAATCCGGATCAGGCGAAGGTGCTGCTCGCCGAGGCAGGATGGAAGGACCGCAACGGGGATGGCATCCTTGAGAACGAGGCGGGCGACAAGTTCACCTTCGAGTACACCTACGCCTCGGGCGGCGAGATTGCCGAGCGACTCGCGCGCTTTGTGAAGGACAGTTTCACCAATGCGGGCATTCTGGTGACGACGCGTCCTGTCGATTGGAGCCGCTATCAGGATCTGCTGAAACTGCGCGACTTTGACGCGATCACGATGGGCTGGGGCAACAACGCGCCCGAGAGCGACCCGCGGCAGATTTGGCACTCCGAAAGCACTCGTGAGGGTGGCGACAACTTCACCCAGTGGCGAAATGCGGACGCCGATGCGCTGATCGAGCAAGGTCGTCGCAGCATGGTCGAGTCCGATCGCATGCTTGTTTGGCGCCAACTCGAAGCGGTGATCGCCGATCAGCAGCCTTACACCTTCGTGCGTGTGGCACCTTGGCTGCGATTCGTCGATCGGCGTTTCGGCAACGTGAACATGTACCGCAGCGGTCTGCAGCCGGAGGAGTTCTTCCGCACATCTGTGCCGGCGCCTGCCTACTGACCGGACCGATTGAGCGCGAGCCTGTCTGATGGCCACCTATCTGATTCGACGACTGCTCCTGATGGTTCCCACGGTGCTTGGGATCACGCTGATGGTGTTCCTCATCGTGGCGCTCGCACCTGGTGGCATCGGCGCAGGACTCGCCGTGCAGGGTGGGCAGATGAGCGACACGAGCAAGGTTGCGCAGATGCAGGCGTATATCGAGGATCGCTATGGGCTCAACGATCCCGTGGTGGTGCAGTATGGGCGCTGGATCGCTCGAGTCTGCCCAGTGCGATTTGGAACCACATCGCTTGAGTCACCGTCGGGTGAACGGATCGCCGTGCCGCGCGAACTTCCTGAACCTCCGATGCAGTGGGCGTTCCCCGCGCCCGCAGCGTTCGAGGTGACCTTCACGCCGCAGTCGGGCGATGCCCTGATCGAGGAGTTCCGCACGCTGCAGCGCGATGCAGAGGGGCGGCGCCGTACCTATGTGGGATCGGTGCGGGGGTTCAAAGATGCTCTTGCCGATCATGTACGCGCCATCGGTGATCCATGGACTGCGCGGCTTGATCCAAAGGGCGGCGCCGATCCGAACAACTTCCGCGACCTGCCGCTTGGTGGCGGTCTGCCCGCGCCGTTGCCAGCTGATGCAGCGGCGACATGGACAAAGGTGAACGCAGCCGCCGTCCAGATGCATCAAGCGTGGTCGCTCGCGGAAGAGGCGCGGCAGCGTGCGACGATCGCGTTCGCTGCACGCCCCTTTCCGCCCGCGGGGGTTGAAGTGATTCGCGATGTCATTTCGATTGACTCGCCTGACTTCGGTGTGGCGTTCTCCCGCAATCGGCCCGTATGGGATCTCATCAAGACCGCTCTCCCAGTGACGATGTTGATCAATCTGATCGCGTTCCCGATCATTTATCTCGTGGCAGTGCCGACAGGCGTGCTTGCGAGTGTTCGCCGTGGTGGCTTCGCAGACATGACGAGTGGGTTCCTCTTTCTGCTTCTCTACTCGGTGCCCGTCGTGCTTGCGGGCGTGTTTGCCATCGGATTCCTTGCCAACAACCAGTATCTCGGCTGGTTCCCGGTCAGCGGTCTGCATGACAGTGCGCAGGCGACCATGACCTTCCTGCCGCACACGGATCCGTCGGGCGTATGGCAGCGCGGTTGGCTGCTTGACACGGTCTGGCATCTTGCGCTTCCCGTGCTCTGTCTGGTGTACGGCGGGTTTGCGGTGCTGAGCAAGCAGACTCGAGCGAGCATGCTCGACAACTTCAACGCGGACTATGTTCGTACCGCGCGCGCCAAGGGCGTTCCTCGAAAGGACATCGTGATCAGTCATGTGCTGCGCAACAGCTTGCTGCCTCTGATCACCATGTTTGTCGGAATATTCCCGGCAATGCTCGGCGGCAGTGTGGTCGTCGAGCGCATCTTCACGATCCCGGGCATGGGAAGCCTTGTGATTGAAGCGATCAATCTCCGTGATCGTGAACTGATCCTCGCCAACACATTCATGATCTCCTCCGTCAGCCTGTTTGCGCTGCTGATGGCGGACATCCTCTACGCCCTCTGCGATCCACGGGTGGCGTATGAGTGAAGCGCTCGCGGACATGCCGCAGTCGGTCTCCGGCGTCGAGGTCATGCGCGGCATCGGCGCGCGCGAAGCGAAGAGCTTCTGGGCGGATGCATGGGATCGCGTGCGCGCTCGACCGGGCGCAGTCTTTGGCATCGTGTGGATCAGCATCATGGGTTTCTTCGCGGTCTTCGCGCCGCTGATTGCGAACGCACACCCGATCATGCTCGATCGGCTCGCCGCAGATGGCAGCGTGGAATCACGCACCTTTCCGCTGATCAGTCATCTCACGCCGACCGATTGGCTGCTGATGGTCGGTACATCGCTCGGGCTGCCCTGGGTCTTCTTCGGAACGGCAGCGCTCGGTCGAAGCGTTCGCATCACCGTGCTCGCAGCGCTGCTCGCCCAAGGTGGCGCGACGATCGTTCTGTCGCAGGTCTTCGTGTGGGCATCCGAAAACTCTTCGCTTCCCTGGCTGCGAGCTTGGGCGCGGTTGGAGGCGGGACCGTGGCCGCTGATCGTTTCGGCGGCACTGCTCGCGGCGTTGGTGGCGTTTGCGGTTCCCATCATTCTTTCAGCCACACGCCGAGCCCTCGCGGTGGGAGTGATCGCTGCCTTCTCTGGGGTGCTCGTGTGGGCGGCTGGTGCTCCAACGATCGTGAATCACGAGAGGATCGTGCTTGACGAGTCCGCGGGGCGTCTCCGTGCAGTCTGGACCATCATCCCCTGGTCGCCTGAGTACACGCGAAGCGATATGGTCGCGCAAGCACCTGGCATGCAGGTTGCGGATGTTCTCCATCTCGATGGCTTCCGTGGCACGCCCTTTGGCGCACGGCGCACATGGCTCGGGACGGATGCGCTCGGCGGCGATGTGCTTGCACAACTGCTGTGGGCATGTCGACTGTCGATCTCCATCGGTCTGGTCTCCACTGGAATCAGTGTTCTCATCGGTGTGACGATTGGCGCGCTCATGGGCTACTTTGGCGGTTGGGTCGATCTGCTGCTCTACCGACTTGTCGAGATTTTTATGGCAGTACCCACGCTGTTCGTTCTTATCGTGGCCGCAGGCGTGCTGCCTCGCAACACCTATGTCATGATGGCGATCATCGGTATTTTCTCGTGGACGGGTGCGGCACGTTTCACACGCGCGGAGTTTCTTCGAATCCGTCAGATGGATTTCGTGCAGGCTGCGCAGGCGACAGGATTACCAGTGCGCTCGGTCCTCATGCGACACATGCTGCCCAACGGTGTGACGCCGGTTCTTGTGGATACGAGTTTCGCCATCGCGGCCGCGATCACTATCGAGGCCACGCTGTCGTTCCTCGGACTCGGTCCCGATGGACAAGCGAGTTGGGGCAAGATGCTCTCGAGCGCGACAGCAGCCACGGGCACCTTTGTCTGGTGGCTCGCGGTCTTCCCTGGGCTCGCCATCTTCCTCTCCGTTTTGTCGTACAACCTGCTCGGTGAAGCGATGCGTGATGCGATTGATCCCAAGTTGAGGAAGGCGGCTCATTGATGACTGCGCCAGCTCATGCATCGGTCGCATCGAATCCGCTTCTGAGCGTGGCCGATCTTGCGGTCAGTTTCGATAATGGTGCGGGACCGCGCATTCAGGCTGTCGCCGGGGTGAGTCTGACCATCCATCCGCAGCAGACGCTCGCCGTGGTGGGCGAATCTGGCTGTGGCAAGAGCGTCACTGCGATGACGACGATGCAGCTGATTCCCTGCCCGCCGGGACGCGTGGAACGCGGAACCATCCTGTTCGGTGGACGGGATCTTCTGTCGCTGTCGGAGCGCGAGATGCTGAAGATTCGGGGCGGGGAGATCGCCATGATCTTTCAAGAGCCGATGACGAGCCTGAACCCTGTGTACTCCATCGGCGACCAGATTCTTGAGGCGATCTTCCTGCACCAGAAGGTGTCGGCGGACGAAGCCGTGGAGATCGCGCTGCAGGCGCTCGATGAGGTGGGCATTTACCAGCCGATCGAGTCGAGGCTCAAGCGCGAACTCGTCGCACTGCGAGCGGATGTGGATGCGGGCAAGGCATCGGTCGATGCCATGCGCGAAGTCGAGCGCACCCTGCCCGATCGCGTGCGCGGCGCGAAGATGCAACTGTTGTCCGACTATCCGCACCGCTATTCGGGAGGCATGCGGCAGCGGGTCATGATCGCGATGGCGCTCGCCTGCCAGCCGACGCTTCTGCTCGCCGATGAGCCGACAACGGCACTCGATGTCACCATTCAAGCGCAGATTCTGGAACTGCTTTCCGACCTGCAGCGCCGCCGTGGGATGGGCATCATGCTGATCACGCACAACCTTGGTGTTGTCGCGGAGAATGCCGATGTCGCCTGCGTGATGTACGCGGGGCGGGTGGTGGAGTACGCGACGGTCGAGGAGCTCTTCGAGCGACCGCTGCATCCGTACACGCGCGGGCTCTTCCGATCGATTCCTGGCGTGCGTGATAAGCGTTCGCGACTGACAACCGTTGAAGATGTCGTGGATAATCCAGCGGAGTTTCGCTTACTCCCTGGATGTCAGAACGGCATCATTCCGTGGTGGCCGTTCTTGCCGCAGGAACACCGTCCTCAACTTGCACCTGGACGCGAGCCGTACGCGCTGCACGAGATCGAACCCAACCGCTGGGTCGGCGTCTGGCGAACGCCTTACATCGAGTCCAATCCATCAAGGCGCGCTGACCTTTCCACGCTTCGGTCGAAGTCCGCGGTGTCATCGGCATGAGCCGGCCTGGGAAGCGGAAGGCCAGTGTCGGGGGCGGCGCACCAAAGAAGCGGCCTGCCAAGGCGACCAAGGGTGGCGCTGCTGCGCTTGTCGAGGTTGGCGCGCGCGCACCTGCGTTCACCCTGCCTGGTGGTGATGGCCAGAAGCACTCGCTTGCGGATTACAAGGGAAAGTGCATCGTTCTCTACTTCTATCCGCGCGATCACACGCCAGGCTGTACGCAGGAAGCGTGCGACTTCCGCGATGCGCACCGTGCAATCGCTCGCGGCGGGGGGATAGTCCTTGGCATCTCGCCCGACTCACCCAAGATTCACGCTGATTTCACTGCGTCGCTTGGGTTGCCATTCGTGCTGCTGTCGGATGAGCCGTCCACCGCCGGGTCCACCGCTGGGTGCCCTTCGGTCTGTGCTCGCTACGGAGTGTGGCAAAGGAAGTCGATGTACGGCAAGTCGTTCATGGGCATCGTGCGAACCACCTATTTGATCGATCGCGCCGGCCGCGTTGCGCGCCGATGGGACCGTGTGTCCGTTCGCGGTCATGCGGATGAGGTGATCGCTGCGCTGCGCGCGCTCGACTAGGGTTCGGCGAACCCGTGCCACAGCGCGAGCCCTACGGCGATGAGCACCAGCCCAAGCAGAACTCCGCTCACCCAGACTCGCGTGCTCGCACCTCTGCTTCGCGCTGCGCGGAGTCGTTCGACTGCTGCAGCATCCCAAGGTTGACCGCACTCGGGGCAGCGCGACTGCCCGTGTGTCATCGAATGCCCACACTTCGCGCACACAATCCAGGGACCGCGCGCGAGTTGCTTCAGCCGAAGTCCCGACACCATCAGCCATCCGATGACGGCGAGCAGCAGCAGTCCAACAACGGCGCAAATTGACATGGCCGCAAACGATAGTCGTGCGGGCAAAGTCCTTACACTTGCGTCATGACAGATGTGCGCGTCGGCTTTCAGCGGATCTCACCGCATGCAGTTCTTCCTGCCTACCAGTCTGCGCTTGCTGCGGGCATGGATCTCCACGCGGCGATCGAAGCGGATGTCGTGATTGAACGCGGCGCGATTGCGATCATTCCCCTGGGCTTTGCTGTGGAAATTCCGCCTGGCTACGAGGGACAAGTTCGTCCTCGCAGTGGGCTGGCCACCCGGCATGGAGTCACCGTTCCAAACAGCCCGGGCACGGTCGATGCGGACTACCGTGGCGAGATGAAGGTGGCGCTCATCAATCTTGGATCGGCGGCGTTCACTGTGACGCCCTCGATGCGAATCGCACAGTTGGTGGTTGCTCCCGTTGCGCGCGTGTGCTGGAGTGAAGCGCACGAATTGAGCGAGACCGCGCGCGGGAGTGGTGGCTTCGGATCGACGGGGCGGTGATCGAGGCGCTTGCACGCCTCGCTCATCACACTCGCAGAGCCCCTACATCGAACGGGATGCACTGACGGCTCCCAAATGGTTCGCCGCTCTCGCACCCGATGCGGCTTCCGAAGTAGGTCCCTGCTGCGTGCACCCATTCCGGAATGTTTCTGTTCCGTTCGTTCTGCACGAACTGGCTCGCATAGGCCAAGATGGCGCGCCGCTTGCGTTCGGCAAAGCCCGTTGTGTCCACGATGAACGCAGGCTGTGGTACTGCGCGCAGATGCGTGGCGAAGTAGTGGAAGATGTGGCGAACAGTGTGAGGTTCACCTGAAAGATCACTCTTGGTGAACTTTGCGGCGAAGCATGCCGCCTCGATCAGGCTTGTCGCAGCGACATGGTCCGGGTGCGCATCCACAGGGTGAGGTGCGAACACGATGTCGGCTCGGAGTGATCGGATGGCGTTGGCAACGATGCTCCGCGAAGCAAGATCATCCGTGATGGCACGGTTGCGAAGCCCAAGCGCAAGCCTTGGCACACCGAGAATGGACGCCGCCTCCGCGGCTTCCGTTGCGCGCGTTCGCGGGTCGCCCATCGGTGTCGGTTCACCGTCGCTGAGATCGACCAGCGTCACCGTATGTCCCTCAGTCGCAAGGCGTGCGATCGTTCCCCCCATGCCAAGTTCCTGATCGTCTGGATGTGGACCGAAGACGGCAATGTTCATCAGCGACACTCTAAGGGCAGTGCGGCATGCGGTCGAACTCAGCGCACCAGAGGTGCGCCGCGCGTCGGCGGGCCTTCAAGCAGTTGGCGATAGAGGGAAAGCAGTCGGCCCACCATCGCTTGACCATCGAATTCACTTCGAACCTCTGATTGCCCGCGCGCCGCGAGTCGTGCGGCATGCGACGGATCCGCCGTGACCTGCTCGATCGCAGCGCGCAGTCGCAGCGGATCACCCACTGGCACGAGCCATCCGGTCTCGCCAGCCTTGCAGACTTCCGATGCGCCGTCGATGTCCGCCGCGATCACTGGGCGCGCACACAGCAGAGCTTGAACGACCGCGCGCGGCAACCCCTCGCGCCACGAAGGATGCACAACCACATCACTCGCCGCAAGCAGCGCCGGAACTTGATCGGGCGGCACAAGCCCGGTGAAGATCACGCGGTCGCGGATTCCCTCGTACTCGAGCCGCTGTTCGAGCCGTTTTCTCCACCACCCATCGCCGATCCACAGGAGCATCAGCGTGTCGCGCCCGCGAGCACGCAGCAGCGGAAGCACGGCCGTGATGAGATCATCATGCCCCTTCAGCTCCGCGAGTCGCCCAAGTGTTGCGATCACTGTGGTGTTCGCTCCAATTCCCAGTCGATCGCGCTCCGCTGCGCGGAGGAGATGCGCGTTCAAAAAGGGCGCCGTATCGAGACCGCTACGAATCGTGGAGTACTGCGATGGGCTTCCGATGCCCTCGGCCAGCGACTGCTGCGTCATCGAATCGGCAACGCTCACGATCGCATGACATCGCCGAGCCGCGAAGCGCTCGGCAAGCACATACGCGCGGTGAACGAGTCGCGATTGGAAGCGGTGAAAGGGCAGACCGTGCACCGTATGAACCACGGCAGGCACCCTGAGTCGCCATGCGGCGGCGCGACCAAGGATGCCGGCCTTCGACGAGTGCGTGTGAACGACATCGGGCTTCCAGTCGCGGATCAACTGCGTGAGTTGCCTGAAGCAGCGGAGATCGCGAAGTGGAGAGACCTGCCGAACCAAGTCCGGCACCTCGAAGCATGCGAGTCGTCCATCCGCCTGCGCGCGCGGCAAGAGTGATCCCTCGGGACCGTAGATGGGACCGTACGCGAGCGCCACCTGATGTCCCTGATTCGCGCTGCCGACACACGACAGCAGCGTGTTCTCCTGCGATCCGCCCACGATGAGTCTCGTCGAGATATGCAGGATCCTCATCACGGCCTCATGAAGCGATACTGCTGTCCATAGTGAATCCACTCGAGGCAGAGCCCCTCGGGCGGCATCGTTGGTCCTGCCTCGGACCGATCGCGCTGTGCAATGATGCGATCGATATCCGATGGCTCGATCCTGCCTCGCCCAGCCTCGAGGAGCGTTCCCACCAGTATGCGGACCATGTGGTGCAGGAATCCACTGCCCGAAACATCGAAACGCATGATGCCTGGCTCAGGATCGGTGACCGTGCAACCAAGTACGGTGCGCACCGTGGTCTCGCGCTGATCGGGCTCATGCGCGAACGCCCGAAAGTCATGCGTTCCAACGACGCGCGCGGCGGCAGCACGCACACGCGCAAGATCCACCGCGTGTCGACAAACGGTCGTGAAACGGCGCTCGAATGGTGTGGCACGACCTTCAAGTCCGCGAGGGCGGGTGCCATCCGCAATGCGGAGCCGATAGCTGTACGACTTGCTCACGCAACTTCGCACTGGATCGAAGGACTCATCGACCTCATCGGCCCTGACCACTTCGAGATCACGCGGCAGCCGGGTGTTGAGCGCCATCGCCACGCGATCGACAGGAATACGAAGTTGATCGATGCTGAATGAAGCCACCTGGCCGCGCGCGTGCACGCCCGCATCGGTTCGGCTTGCACCGAGCACAGGGACCGCTGCCCCAACGAGAATCAGCACACCGCTCGAAGTCTGTGAGCAGCGAGACCGGAAAGGCCTCTATGCGAAGGCCCGTGCTGGTGAGATTAGCGACTTCACCGGTATCTCATCGCCGTATGATGCTCCAAACGACGCAGATCTTGTGATCGACGCCTCCGCTGTGAGCGCGTATGAAGCGGCAGATTTAGTGAAAGAGTTGCTGAAGAAGATCGCTCGCTGATCTAGCGGCGCGTGATCTTCCTGATACGAGAGGTGAGAGTCCAGAGCAGGCGCTGAGCAACAACGCGCAGTAGGTCAATCGTGTGCACTCGCTGGAGGACTTGAGGCTCCACCCTCACGTCAATTCCAGGGCGAGCAGACCCATCC
>JBJTUC010000100.1:0-14706 GCA_046080505.1 Planctomycetota bacterium | reverse complement strand
GAGAACTCGCCCAGCAGGGGATGCCTCGTGCGCGCGCGGGCGGTGGCACGCCAGAGGCGGTCGAAGCCAACCGTGTGGCGAGCCGAACCGCGACCCGCGTGTGGGCTGCGGCATGCCCGTGCCGGGCGAGTTCTCGAGCCTGCGAACGCGCGGCGCCAGCCGCGTGGAGCAGGCGAGAGCTGTCTGAGCCCCGGCACGGCTATGCCGCAGCCCCGTGGCGTGGGAATGTGCTCAGCCGCGCAGCGGCTAAGCCGTAGCCCGCTGGCGTGGGAGTGTGCGCGTCCGCGCAGCGGCGCCCGCGCGCGTCAGTTCGCTGTTCGCTTGAAGAGGTACGGGCCCACGGTGGAACCGCCGACTTGCTGGCCGTCGGCGTTCAGCGTGCGGTCCCAGACTTCGAAGCCAGCGTGGTCGATCTTGATGCTCGTCATCGACGACACGCCCGCCGACCCAGGCGGCACGCACTCGTTGGGCTGCGTGGAGCCGCTCCACGAACTGTCTTCGTTCTTGCGAAGCGTGATCGTGCAGCCACTGACTGGCAGCAGCAGGTCTGCGGTCAGCTTGCGCATGGGGCGTTCCAGTTTCCATTCGCCCGCGTACTGCATCGCGTCGCCTGGGATCGCGTAGATGCGACAGTCCACCGAGTCTGCGTCGTTGCCGTCGACGATCTGGTAGATGCGCTGGCGGTAGGGCTTGTCCTGGCTCGCGGCGAGCGACTGTTCGATGTAGAGCCACAGTCCATCGATGCGGTCGACCCAGATGGGGCGCAAGTGAACGCGTATGTCTTCGAATGCTGGGTCCGCTTTGGATTGCGCTTCGTTGGAGAAGTTGCCTGCCATGCAGGAGCCGACTTCGCGGCTGTTCATTGAGGGCAGGGCTGGATCAATGCGTGCGGAGGATTCGGTACCGCAGCCGAGCCCGAGCAGGATCGCCGTGAGTGCGGCGGTGGTGGGGAGGACACAGCGCGTGGTGAGTGGCATCGTGGCATTGTCGGGTGGATGGGGGAGTTTCGCTAGTATCGATCTTCCTATGACGACTAAAGCGCCAAACGGTCCAACACCATCGCCCGCCAAGGTCCCCGATACGCGAGGACTCGCTGGGCAGACGGTCGGCGACACGGCTATCTGCGAGGTGAACCAGAGCCAGTTGATTTACCGCGGTTATGAGATCGCGGACTTGGCGGAGCATGCGTCTTTCGATCAGGTGGCGTTCCTGCTGCTGATCGGTCACAAGCCGAGCGCTGCCGAACTGGCGGCGTTCAAGCAGGAGCAGGGGGAACTGCGTCCGATCCCAGCCAGCGTGCGCGATGCGATTGTGAGAATCTGCCGAGAGAGCCCGAAGGCGCATCCCATGAGCATCCTGCGAACGGGTGTCTCGCTGCTGTCGCATCTCGATGCGGAGTGCGAGGACATTTCGCCTGAGGCGGAACTGCGGAAGTCGAAGCGGCTGCTCGCGCAGATTCCCACGATCATCGGTGTGTGCCAGCGCGCGCTCGATGGCAAGCCGCCGGTGGATCCCGACCCGAAGCTCGATCATGCGTCGAATCTGCTGTGGTGCATGACGGGCGTGCGTCCGACGCCGCTTGCTGCGCGGATCATGGATGTCAGTTTGGTGCTGTACGCCGAGCATGATTTCAACGCGAGTACCTTTTCGTGCCGCGTGATCGCGAGCACGGAGACGGATCTGCACTCGGCGGTGTGTGGCGGCATCGGAGCGCTGAAGGGGCCGCTGCATGGAGGTGCGAACGAGATGGCCATGGAGATGCTGAAGGAGATCGACCACGACTGCGCTGGGGGGGCAATGACCGTGGACGCGTGGATGCAGCGAGCGTTCATCGAGAAGCGAAAGTTGATGGGCTTCGGGCACCGCGTTTACAAGAATGGCGATCACCGCGCTCCGATTCTGCGGTCGTGGGGGCTGAAGTTGGCGCAGGAACTTGGTGCGAACGCCACCAAGTGGTTCACGCTTGGCGACGAGGTGCAGGCAATCATGCTGCGGGACAAGAAGATCCATCCCAATGTGGACTTCCCATGTGGCATGACCTACTTCATCATGGGTATCCCGGTACCGCAATACACGCCGATCTTTGTGGCGAGCCGGATCACTGGGTGGTGTGCGCACATCATGGAGCAGCACGCAAACAACCGCATCATCCGCCCCTTGGCCCAGTACTCGGGGCCAGCCTTGTCGAGCTGGTCCTGAACTGTCCATTTGCAGTTATCAGACATTCAGTGCAAGTTTCGATCATTTTTTTGATCGAAAGTGAGAGTGCGCTGAGAGGGATCAGGCAAAAATTTTTCGACCTTTTTGTCAGTTTGTCGCGTTGTTCGTTTGCACTCGGTTGGATCGGTGGCACTCTTCGTCGTCTGGAGGCCGCGGAAGAGGGATGTCCTCTGACGGAGTCCTGGCCATGTCCCTCACATCGAACTCACTTTTGACTGTTGTTGCGCTGTCGGCCTTTGCCCACGCAGCTTCAGGCGAGATCTTGGTAGCAAGCAGCCAGTCTGTTTTCGACGCGCTCGTTGTTGACCTCGGTGGCTCTGTGGTTGGGCAGTCATTCGCTAGCTACAACGGCTTCTACGCATCGGGCGTGGGTGGTGGTAGCGGTGACGCTGCTTGGACCGCGTCCGCAACCAGTGGGCTCTTTGCCGATGCCGGGATTTTCTCCACGACCAATCCTGATCAGGTGCTCACATTCAACTTCTCGAGCGCGAATGTTTTCGCTCTCGGTGGCAACTTTTTCAATACAAACTTGGACTTCTCAACGGGACCTGGTCTTGTGAAGGTCGTGGCAGGCGGGGTGAGTTTCATCCTTTCCTCTTCGACATCAAGCTTTGCTGGCTTTGTCAGCACCTCGGGCGCGATCTCATCGATTTCGGTGGCGCCGTTCGGTGGCGCAGCTGCGGGCAAGTTTGCGTCGACAAACTCGCTTTCGATCGGTGTCATCCCTGCGCCCGGTGCAGTTGCTCTGATGGGTGTTGCTGGGCTCGTGGCCCGTCGTCGGCGCGCCTGAGCGAGTTCAGCTCCGATCTCCGCTGTGCGGAATCGAAGCTGTGAAACAATCGAACTTGGACTGGCAGCGGGTGGCGCGTGGCGCCGCCCGTTGTCGACTTTGGGCTGAAGTTTGGTCCGCAGCGATGTGACAAGGCCGCTCGGGATGCGGCGGGTCTAAACTTTTGACTGGTGCAAGATCTCAACTCCATGACGCTCAGCGCTTTGTGGGATCACCTCTGCGGCCGCAGTGGTGCGGAGGCGGTGGAGCGTGCGCTTGAGGAGGACGGCGCACGATGCGACATCACGACGCAGTCGTGTGACTTGCGTGGTGATCGCTCGGCAGCGGTCGTCCTGCGTGGTGGCGGCTGTGTTGCGGGGCTCGGTCTCGGTGGACTTTTCTCAGCGAAGCACCCGGCACTTCGCTGCGAGTTGGCGCTTGGCGCTGCTGATGGCATGCGCGCGCAGCCGGGTACGCGTCTTCTCACCCTTCGCGGACCGCTTGATGTACTCCTGCCCGTGGAACGCTCGCTGCTGAACCTGCTGGGGATCGCGGTTGCAACGGCGTCAGCGACCGCGTCGTTTGTGGATGCCGTTCGCGGTACGCGCGCGGTGATCTGCGATACCCGTAAGACGATCCCTGGCCTGCGCTGGCTGCAGAAGTACGCAGTACGGTGCGGCGGTGGTCATCTGCACCGCTTTGGTCTTTCCGATGCGGTGCTGCTCAAGGACAACCATCTGTCGGGGCTGCACGGCACGAACTTCGCGGCGGCGGTCGAAGCTGCCGCCGGTCGCGCGCGCGCGGCGGGGCGGTTGTTGGGGTTCGTGTGCGCCGAGGTCGACTCGCTCGAACAACTGCGCGCGCTGTTGGCGCTGCCTGAGGGAACTCTCGACATCGTTCTGCTCGACAACCTCGGTGTGCGAGATCTTGCCCATGCGGTCGCGCTGCGCGATGCGGCGAAACCGAAGCTGCTGCTCGAAGCATCAGGTGGAGTGCGCCTCGACACCGTCGCTGCGATTGCCGCATCGGGCGTGGACCGCATCTCCGTCGGCGCGATCACGCACAGTTCGGGCTGGGCGGATGTGGCGCTCGACATGATTGATTGACTGCTGATCGCCTGCGTGCATTCATTACCATTCCGCCACGATGGCAAACCAAGTGAAGACGATGGTGGTGGTCGGCGGCGGCACGATGGGGTCGGGCATCGCACTGACTGCGGCGCAGTCTGGGATCGGAGCGGTGGTCGTGGATGTCAGCGCAGACCAGTTGGCGCGCGCGCGCGCGTACCACAGCAAGACGCTCGCGCTTCTCGTCGAGAAACAGAAGCTGAGTGCCGATACGGCTGCGAGCGCTGCGCAGCGGCTTTGCTACGAGAGCGACCTTGAGCAGACGCGCCACGCAGACTGGGTCGTCGAAGCCGCCAGCGAGAATCCCGAAACGAAGAAGCGCCTGTTTGCTTCGTTTGTGCGCATCTTTTCGCCCAGTGTGGTGCTGGCAACGAACACCAGTTCCATCTCCATCACCGATATCGCAACGGCAGCGGGGGGCCGCGCGAGCCAGGTGATCGGTATGCACTTTTTCAACCCGGTGCCTGTGATGAAGTTGGTCGAGGTAATCCGCGGGCTCGCAACGAGCGATGAGACCGTTCAGCGGACGCTCGATCTTGCGAAGGCGATGGGCAAGACGCCTGTGCCGGCGAACGACCGCGCTGGGTTCGTGTCGAATCGTGTGCTGATGCCGCTGATCAACGAGGCGTTCCATGCATGGATGGAAGGCGTGGCAAAGCCCGAGGACATCGATCAGATCATGCTGCTCGGCTGCAACTTTCCGATGGGGCCTCTGCGACTGGCGGACTTCATCGGGCTCGATGTGTGCCATGACATCATGATGGTGCTGCACCGTGAACTCGGCGATCCGAAGTTTTTTCCGTGCCCACTGCTGCGGCAGCTCGTGACCGCGGGTCGGCTTGGCAACAAGACGGGGCGCGGCGTATTTGAGTATCCGCAGGGTTGACCCGCCGCGCTGCGGGGCGCGGGTTACGCGCGTGTGCCGCGGAACACGAAGAGGCGCGAGCCGAGGTAGTTGAACGCCATCCCCGAGAGCACGCCGCACACCGATGCGGTCTGCAGTCCAAGCGTGAAGTCCGTCCATCGCAGCGCAAGCCGAGTGGTGACGAACCAGTTGACGACTGCACCGATGAGGCACACGCCAACAAACAGCAGGAACTGCTTCATCATCGGTTGGCGGGCGCGGTCTCCGAAGGTGAGCGTGCGGTTGAGCAGGAAGTTGCTGGCCATGGACACAAGCACCGCGGCGGTGACCGATGTGTTCAGGAGCGCCTCGCGCGAAGTCATGCCTGTCGCCTTCAGCGCTTCGGACACGGCGGTGACGGTGATGAGGTTGACGAGCAGTCCGCTCGTGCCGACGAGCGCGAACTCGGCGAAGCGCGCGAGTTCGCCATACTTCCAGCGTGCGAGCTGCCGTACATGCACGATGTACCGAAGC
This sequence comes from Planctomycetota bacterium, assembly GCA_046080505.1. Lineage (GTDB taxonomy): Bacteria > Planctomycetota > Phycisphaerae > Phycisphaerales > SM1A02 > F1-60-MAGs104. The sequence continues at coordinate 9,212 of JBJTUC010000100.1, read as the reverse complement.
TGTTCGCGAAGCCCCATCTTGCTCTTGCCGAGCGCTCGATCGCTGAAGTGGATCGGCACTTCTGCCACGCCGCGGCAGCGGCACTTCACAATCAGTTCGAGACCGATCTTGTAGCCAATGGGATCGAGTTCACCCGCTGCGCGCGCAAGAAGGTCGCGGCGCATCGCCAGAAATCCGCTCATTGGATCATCGACCCACGTGAAGAGTCGCGCGAGCCAAGTGGCGCCGCGGCTGTTGATGTGGCGAAGCAGCGACCAGTCGCCTGCGATCGTGCCACCCTTGGTGTAACGCGAGCCGATCACCATGTCGGTTCCCGCGCGTTCCGCTGCTTCCACGAGCGCTGGGATTCGCTCGGGCGGATGCGACAGATCCGCGTCCATCACCACAAGGATGTCGCCGCGCGCCGACTGCAAACCTTCCAGCACGGCGTATCCAAGCCCGCGCGGCGGCTTCCGCGTGACAAGGTGCACCCAGGGCTCGCGGGTCTCTTCCACGGCGCGGTCGATGCCATCGCCGGATGGGTCGTCCATCAGCCAAAGATCGAATCGGCGCCCCGTGGGCTGCATCGCTTCGCGCACGCGCCTGACAAGTTCTGGGACATTCATCGCCTCGCGGTAGGTCGGCACAATGATGGAAACGGTCGCGGGCAAGTTCGCGCGGGATCGTAGCGATCGCGGTATGGGCGATAGACTTTCAGGATGAGCACGCTGCCGTCACGGTCCAACACGCCTGCCGCGAACGCAACGACGACGCCCGATGCGGCCCTCGGCCAAGCGCGAAAGTCGGCGGTGGATCCCGAGTCGGTGACGCTGTCTGGGTATCAGGTGGATCTGTCGTACGGCCCCAAGGCTGGTTCGACGACGGATCCGAGCGATGCGTCGCGTCCGCATGAGCGGATCGGCGAGGCGGGGGCGTTCCCCTACACGCGCGGTATTCACAACACGATGTACCGCGGTCGCCTTTGGACGATGCGGCAGTTCGCTGGCTTCGGCAGTGCAGACGACACGAACGCGCGCTTCAAGTATCTGCTCGAGAATGCGAAGGGCACGAAAGCGAACACGGGTCTGTCGACGGCGTTTGACTTGCCCACGCTGATGGGGCGAGATTCGGACGATGCGCTGTCAGTGGGCGAGGTTGGCCGCTGCGGTGTCGCGATCTCCACGATCGATGACATGGCTCGCCTGTACGCGGACATTCCTGTGGGCGATGTCACGGTGAGTCAGACGATCAACGGTCCGGCTGCGGTCATCTGGGCGATGTACCTGGCGATGGCGCAGGAGCGCGGCATTCCGTGGGAGCGGATCGGCGGCACGCTGCAGAACGACATCCTCAAGGAGTTCCACGCACAGAACGAGTTCATCTATCCGCCCGAGGCGAGCGTCAAACTGGTGGTGGACACGATGGAGTTCGCGGGCAAGCACACGCCGAAGTGGAATTCCGTGTCGATCAGTGGCTACCACATTCGCGAGGCTGGTTCGACGGCAACGCAAGAGTTGGCGTTCACGCTGCGCGATGGCATGGAGTATGTGGAGTGGGGCATCAAGCGCGGACTACCTGTGGATGCGTTCGCGCCGCGGCTGTCGTTCTTCTTCAACAGCCACAACGAGTTCTTCGAGGAAATCTGCAAGTTGCGCGCCGCGCGCCGCATATGGGCGCATGCGATGCGCGAGCGTTTCGGCGCGAAGAATGAGCGGTCATGGCTGATGCGAACGCATGTGCAGACCGCTGGCTGTTCGTTGACCGAGCAGCAGCCGCTCAACAACATCGTGCGCGTGGCGTATCAGGCGATGGCTGGTGTGCTTGGCGGGTGCCAGAGTCTGCACACGGACAGCATGGATGAGACGCTCGGCTTGCCCACGGAACAGGCGGTGCGTGTGGCACTTCGGACGCAGCAGATCTTGGCGCACGAGACGGGCGTTCACCGTACGGTCGATCCGCTCGGCGGATCGTGGTATGTCGAAGCGCTCACCGATCAGATGCAGGCAGATGCGGATTCGATGATCCGCACGATCGATGGGATGGGCGGTGTGGTGGCGGGCATCCACAAGGGCTATTTCCGCCGCGCGATCGCGGAGGCGAGCTATCGAGTCGGGCAAGAGATGGAAGCGGGTGACCGCATCGTGGTCGGTGTGAATGCGTACCCCGAAGGCAACGAGGAACGCTCCGTGGAGATCCTGCAGATTCCGCACACCGTGGAGACGCGGCAGTGTGAACGCCTCGCCGAGTTCCGGCGCGTGCGAGATGGTGACCGCGTGAAGCGCTGCCTCGATGAGATTCGCCGTGCGGCGCGTGCTGGCGAAAACACGATGCCCGCACTCGTCGATGGCGCGCATGGCCGCTGCACGCTTGGCGAAATGGTGCAGGCGCTTGCGGACATCTACGGTCGATACAGCGGCGGCCCAGAGTGGTGATTCGCTCGGGTGCGCGGCGGGGGGCGCGGACGACCGGTCGCGCGTTCGATCATTCGATGGCGTCCGCTACTCTGCGGGCTTGAAGTTTCAAGGCCCCAAGGGAACACGCGATTTCTATCCGCGCGACATGGCGCTGCGGCGGCACATCGAGTCCGCCTGGCGACACTCCTCGGTCGTTCACGGTTTCGAGGAGATCGATGGACCGACCTTCGAGCACCTTGATCTCTACACGGCGAAGAGCGGCGAGGGGATCGTCAGTGAGCTCTTCAGCTTTCGCCGTGCCGGCGGCGAGGACGACTACGCGCTGCGCCCCGAGTTCACGCCGACGCTCGCGCGCATGGTCGCTGCGAAGGCGGGTGGTCTCCCCCATCCCATCAAGTGGTTCGCCATTCCTTCGCACTTTCGCGCCGAACGCCCGCAGCGGGGTCGTCTGCGCGAGTTCCTGCAGTGGAATGTGGATCTGCTCGGCATCGATGGACCGCAGGCGGAAATCGAGGTGCTGTCGACGACCATCGTCGCGCTTGAGCGTCTTGGATTGTCGCCGGACGATGTGCGTGTGAAGTTGAGCCACCGCGGTGTGGTGAGCGCTGCGCTGCGGTCGCTCGGCGTTCCTGAGGAGCGCACGGCGGATGCGTTCATGCTGCTCGATCGGCGCGACAAGTTGGATGCGGCTGCATTCTCGGCGCGTGCCGCGGAGATTGGGCTTGGTGCGGGAGCGCTCGAGGCGTTCGCGCGCGTGGCACGCGCGCGTTTTCCTGCGGCGGTTGCCGTGCACGCGATGCGTGAGGCGACCGGCTGCACGGATGCGGATGCTGCTCCGCTTGCCGCGGTCCTCGATGGGTTGAGATCGTCGGGCATGGACGCATGGTGCGAGGTGGATTTGGGCATCGTTCGTGGATTGGCGTACTACACGGGTGGCGTGTTCGAAGTGCATGAGGTGAGCGGCGGTGAACGCGCCATCGCGGGCGGCGGGCGGTACGACGGGCTTGTCGAAATGTTCGGTGGCCCGCGAACGCCCGCGGTCGGCATGGGCATGGGCGATGTCGTGCTTTCACTGGTGCTTCGTGATCGCGGCAAGTTGCCTGCGGATGAGGGCGAGTCGCTTCTTCCGCGGCCTGATGCGTTCTTCATCAGTGCCGAGGGCGATGCGTCGGACCGACTGTTGCCTGGGCTCCTCGCATCGCTTCGGCGCGGTGGGCTGCATGTACGCCAGAGCTACAAGTCGACCCGCAATGTCGGCAAGTTGCTTGCGGATGCGGGCAAGTGCCGTGCGCGCATGGCGGTCATCCTTGGCGCGGAACTGGCGGATGGAATGGTGCAGGTGAAGGATCTCGACCGCAACGAGCAGGTCGTCGTGGCGGTGAAGGATCTCGCGCAGCATTTGCGCGGCGAGTGATCGGCGCCGCGCTGCTCACCGCCAGAACGCGCCGAAGACCAGGATCACCCACACAACGGTGGCGAGCGCGACCTTCAGCAGCGTGCCCGCGAGGCGCCCGCCCGCTGCGCCCATCGCCGGCTTGATCGATTCCCCCGCGGATTTGCCGCCTTTCCACATCTCACCCGTCGACGCGCCGATCGCAGCGCCCATCGCAGCGCCTGCGAGTGTGCCAATCAGTGGCAGCGGTATGAACACGGTGCCAACGACTGCGCCGATCACACCGCCAACGAGCGCGCCGATCGTTCCCCACTTGGATGCGCCGCCCGCCTTCGCGCCAGCAGCGCCTGCGAGGAACTCGATCACTTCTGCGGCGAGCGCGATGGCGAACGCGGCACCGATGATGGTCCATGCCACCCAGCCGCCTGGATACCCAAGCCAAAGTGATGCGAGCAATTCATGCACGACCGCAAGCAGCACCATCAGCCAGATGCCAGGCACCGCGAGCAGCGTGGAGAGTCCCGCGATTGCCGCGAGCAGCGAGAACAGAGACGCGCTGACATAGAACGCCCACATGGTGGGAAGAGACTAGACGGCGCCAAGAGATGCACCGCTTGCCGTGCACTCCGCGCGTGTGGGAGGCTGACCGATCAGTCGGATTCTCTGGAACGCACCGTCGCCGTTCCAGCGAATGATGATCTCGTCGATGCCTGCGTTCATCCATTGCCCGCGCTGCAGCGGCGTGACGGTGCTGCCGTCGGCGAGGTGGCGCGCAGTGGTGGTTGTGAGATAGTGCGCGCGGTGATCGGTCAGCACTTCGAGCGGGGACTCCCATCCTGCTCGTGCCCCGCGCGGGTCGAGGGCGCAGCGGAAGGTGCGTGCGGTCCGAGCATCGGGATCGCTCGTGTCTGCACTTAGCCCAAAGAACCAGTCGAAATGGGATGTTCCGTCTTGAAGGCGGTGCAGTGCCGTCGCCATGGGAAGCCAGTTCGGCGCGCTCGCGGTCATCGCGGCGACGACCGTACACTCCCGCCCAATGGACTGCCAAATCACCCTGCGATGGATCGCAACAACGCTCGCCGCCGCGCCACAACGAGTCGCGGCACTCGCCGTTCGCACATCTTTTCATGGATCGCTCGTCGCAGTGGCTGCGTTCACTTTGGTGATCGGTGCATGTCAGGGACCGCCATCGACGGAGCAGTCGATCGAGCGCGGCAACCACTACCTCGAGTTCGGCAAGTGGCAGGAGGCAGCGGATGCGTTCCAGCCAGTGATCAAGAACAGTCCTGGCAAGTGGGAGGCGGAGTACGGCTACGGCGTGGCGATGGCGAATCTCGGTGATCTTGTCACGGCGCGTCGCTGCCTTGAGACGGCGAATGACGAGTCGCCTGGCAACATGAAGGTGATCGAGTCGCTTGCGGATGTGATGTTCCGCCAGAACGACACGAGTGCGATGTATCAGCTGCTGCGCGGCGCGGGCGCGTCGCTCGGTACGCCCGATCCGTGGATCACGCTCGGGCTCTATGCGATCCGCCTCAAGGACAACGACAGCGCGCAGCAGGCTTTTGCTGCGGCGATTGAAGTGGATTCAGGTGCCATTCGCCCGCGCACGACCGAACCCTACTACCAGATGGCGATGCTGCAGTTGACGCTCGGGCGCAAGGATGAAGCGGTGCGCAGGCTGCGGCAGGCGTACGGCATTTCGGCGAGCGATCCGCGGGTGGTGCAGGCGCTGCAGGGGCAGGGCATCACGATCGATGCGGCAACCGCGCTGCCGCCGGGACTTTGACGCATGAGTCCTCGCGCGCGCTCGACTGGCGCGGCACACGGCGGGAACGATGAAACGCTCTCGATGGAGCAGTGGTCGTCGGTGCTTGTTCTTCTGTCCGATCCGCACCGAGTGCGGCTGCTGCGCGCGCTGTCTCGGCACGAGCTGGCGGTTGGTGAACTGGGGCGCGCACTGCAGATGCCGCAGTCGACGGTCAGTCGGCAACTGAAGCTGCTGTTTGATGTGCGGATGCTGCAGCGGCGAGTCGAGGGAACAACGAGCCTCTATCGCGTCGACCGTGAGAGCATGCCGGGCGCGGTGCGTTCACTCTGGAAACTGGCGCAGACTTCGCTCGCACGCGCGTCGGATCTGGAGCAGGATGATGCGCGGCTGACGGCGGTGATCGCTGCGCGCCGCGCGGGCAACGGCTTCTTCAGCAGAGTCGGCGGCGACTGGGACATCATTCGCAAGGAACTGTTCGGCGGCATCGTCGGATGGGAGGCGGCGCTCGGACTGCTGCAGCCTGATGCGGTCGTTGCTGATCTCGGATGCGGCACGGGCGAGATCGCTGAACGCATCGCGCCCTATGTGGGCAAGGTCTACGCCGTGGACAGCGAGCGCGCGATGATCGCGGCCGCTCGTCAGCGGCTCGCGCGTCAAGCGAATGTGGTGTGCACGGAGGGCGATCTGATGCATCCACCGATCCGCGCAGGAACGCTCGATGCGGCGGTGGTCTCGCTCGTGCTGCACCATGTTGCCGATCCTGCGCTCGCGGTGGAGTCGGTGGCGAAGCTGCTCAAGCCCGGCGGCGCGCTGCTGCTGATCGACATGATCGCGCACGCGCGCGGCGAGTACCGATCCACGATGGGGCATCGGCACCTGGGGTTTTCGCAGGCGGATGTTCGGCGGTGGGCGGAGGCGGCAGGACTTCGCTTGGAACGCTGGCACAAAATGTCGCCGGCGATCGAGGCGAAAGGTCCCGAACTGTTCAGCGCGTTACTTCGCGGTACCAGCGGGAGCAGTGGGCGCAGCGGGCGCGGCAGGCGCGGCGCCTGATCCTCCGAACTTCGCCAACACCGCGGCCGGGTCCTTGCGCGCAGAATCCGCGCACTTCGGGCAGCACAGACGCACGAGGCGTTCACCGATGATGATGTCGGTCGGCTCCGCGGGCAGCGGCTCGCCCGACACGGCGCAGGTTTTCAGCGGGTACGACGCCTTCTGCTTTTCGATCAACGCGCTATCGATCGCGGTCAGATACTTCATCGGATCGCGGCGGACCTTCTTGATGCAGCCAGGGCAGCACAGGCGCACCAGTTTGTTGAGTACCACGACATTCTTCACATTCCCTGCATCAGGTGCGTCGGGTGCGGCGATCTCCTCATCGCGCATCACAACGCAGTTGGTCATTGGGTAGAGCGGCATCTGCTGCGCGATGATCGCGGCATCGACGGTGTCGAGGATCTTCGCACGGTCCTTCTTGAAGGTGTCGACGCAGTTGGGGCAGCAGAATCGCATCTCGCGTCCGTCGAGCGCACCGTTTCCCTGTTCCTCGATCACGAAACTCACGCTGTCTTTCCCGAGCGGCTTGCCCGAAACGGGGCAGGTGGCGAGCGGGAAGGGAGATCCGCGCACTTCCGCACGCGGGGCCGATCCGATCGCCAGGCAGGCGATGCCAAGCAGGGCTAGCAGGGCGGTCGATTGGAATGAGTTGGACTGGAGGGTTGGACGGTGCATATGGTTCATTTGGAAGGCAGAAGTGTAGAGCGCCTGCCAGGGTTTCAAGAACTCCTGCCAATCATTGGACGGACGGGGGGAATCGAGCTAGTATTCATCTATCCGGATAAACGGATGAAAGGAATCCAAATGACAATGAGTGCCACGCAAGCCCCGACTACCACCTCCTCAGAGCCGTTCCTCACGAACCCGCGCCTCTCGCTCGTCGACTTCCCGCCGTTCAAGGTGAAGGATCTGTCGCCCGAGACCGTGCGCTTCGGTCGCAAGGAGATCGAGCTGGCGGAAGTGGAGATGCCAGGTCTGATGGCGCTGCGCAAGGAGTACAAGGGCAAGTTCCCGCTCAAGGGCGCACGCATCGTCGGCAGTCTGCACATGACCATCCAGACCGCGGTGCTCATCGAGACGCTCGTCGATCTCGGCGCCGAAGTTCGCTGGTGTTCCTGCAACATCTACAGCACGCAGGATCACGCAGCGGCCGCGGTGGCAGTCGGGCCGAACGGAACACCCGAGAACCCCAAGGGCATCCCAGTGTTCGCGTGGAAGGGCGAGACGCTGGACGAGTACTGGTGGTGCACCTGGCAGACGCTGCACTTCCCAGATGGCAAGGGCCCGAACATGATCCTGGACGACGGCGGTGATGCAACGCTGCTCGTTCACAAGGGACTCGCCTTTGAGAAGCAGGGCTCGGTTCCTGCGGGCACGAGCGAGGACAGCGAGGAGTACGCGGTCATCCTGCGACTGCTCCGCGCGCTGCAGCAGAAGCATGCGGGGTACTGGTCGCGCACGGTGCAGAACATTCAGGGCGTGACCGAGGAAACAACGACGGGCGTTCACCGTCTGTACCAGATGCAGGAACTTGGCCAGTTGCTCTTCCCAGCGATCAATGTCAACGACGCCGTGACGAAGAGCAAGTTCGACAACCTGTACGGTTGCCGGCATTCGCTGGTGGACGGCATCATGCGCGCGACCGATGTCATGCTCGCGGGCAAGGTGGCGGTGGTGTTCGGCTACGGCGATGTGGGCAAGGGATCCTGCCAAAGCCTGCGCGGACAGGGTTGCCGCGTGAAGGTGACGGAAGTCGATCCGATCTGCGCGCTGCAGGCGTGCATGGAGGGCTACGAGGTCGTCACGCTCGAAGATGTGGTGTCGACCGCAGATGTGTTCATCACCGCGACGGGCAACAAGGACATCATCCGTGCAGAAGACATGCTGAAGATGAAGCACAACGCCATCGTCGGCAACATCGGTCACTTTGACAACGAGATCGACATCGCAGGCCTGAAGCGGGTTCCTGGCGCGAAGTGCGTGAACATCAAGCCGCAGGTCGATGAATGGAAGCTGCCCAACGGCCGCAGCATCATCATGCTCGCGGAAGGTCGGCTGCTGAACCTCGGCTGCGCGACCGGTCACCCGAGCTTCGTGATGAGCTCGAGCTTCACGAACCAGGTGATTGCGCAGATCGAACTCTTCTCGAACCCGAAGAAGTACGAGAAGAAGGTCTACACGCTGCCGAAGCATCTCGATGAACGCGTGGCGCGGCTGCATCTTTCGCAGCTGGGCGCGCGGCTGACGACGATGCGCAAGGATCAAGCGGAGTACATCGGCGTGCCCGTCGATGGCCCGTACAAGCCCGATCACTACCGCTACTGATTGCGCGGTAGATTTCGCGGCGTGATGCCGAAGAAGACCGCGATCGCCCGCCTAGTCATTGGGCTCGCCGCGTGCGGGGTGTGCGCGGGTGCGCTCACGGGTTGCATGTCGCGCGATGTGGTGGATCCGTCGAATCGGCGACTGGTTCCAACGGTGCTGACCGTCGAGCCATCGCAGATCGATCTTGGCGCTCTATCGCAGTGCGATCCGCCCACCACGGTGGCCGTGATGCTTCGCAATCTCACGCGGCAGTCGGTGACGGTGAGGTCGGCCG
>JBJTUC010000099.1:0-15429 GCA_046080505.1 Planctomycetota bacterium | reverse complement strand
CGGTGGAGCATGTGGTTTAATTCGACGCAACGCGAAGAACCTTACCTGGGTTTGAATGCAGGTAGATAAGCTATAGAGATATAGCGATCCGGGCAACCGGCTCCTGTCTGCAAGGTGCTGCATGGCTGTCGTCAGCTCGTGTCGTGAGATGTCTGGTTAAGTCCGATAACGAGCGCAACCCTTGTCTCTAGTTGCCAGCGGGTAATGCCGGGAACTCTAGAGAGACTGCCGGTGTCAAACCGGAGGAAGGTGGGGATGACGTCAAGTCCTCATGGCCTTTATGTCCAGGGCTGCACACGTGCTACAATGGCGTATACAGAGGGACGCAAAATCGCAAGATCAAGCAAATCCCAAAAAGTACGCCCCAGTTCAGATTGCAGGCTGCAACTCGCCTGCATGAAGTCGGAATCGCTAGTAATCGCGGATCAGCTACGCCGCGGTGAATACGTTCCTGAGCCTTGTACACACCGCCCGTCAAGTCATGGGAGCTGGCAGTGCCCAAAGTCGCCTCGATTCAGGGGTGCCCACGGCAAGGCTGGTGACTGGGACTAAGTCGTAACAAGGTAGCCGTAGGGGAACCTGCGGCTGGATCACCTCCTTTCTAATGGAATATTATTAGACGCATCAGAAGAGCGATCTTCTGAGCGAAATCGTCAACGCAACCTCGTCCACCCTCGTGGTGGATACGGCGTCGGAAACGGCGTCGGAAGGCATCCAACAACTCTCTTGCATACATGCACCAAGCGTCCGTACCGATATTCACATCGGCGGGCGCTTGGTGCTTTTTTGTCTGCCTGCTTGTCGGTTGCATGCGTCTAGCCTGCGACGCAACGATGAGGCGGCGCACATTTCTCAAGTCGGCTGGGCTTCACTCTACGGGAGCCATTGCCGCCGCATCGGTGGCGGGTTCGGCCGCTGCCAAGTTGGGCGCTTGTTCGGATGTTGTGGCAGCACCGCACGGCGCACAGACGCCAGCCAACGAGTCGGCGCGATGGCGACACTCCGTGTGCCGCTGGTGCTATTCGGCCGTTCCACTTGATGAACTCATCAAGCACTCCAAGGTAATCGGCATCTCGTCGATTGAGCTGCTCGATGAACCTGAGTGGTCGCAGGTGCGCGCCGCGGGGCTTGAGTGTGCGGTGGCGAACGGGCCGACATCGATCACGAAGGGATTCAACAGGACTGAGCATCACGATGAGATCATCGCGGGGTCTGAGCGACTCTTGCCGCGCGTGGCGGCAGCGGGCATTCCGCAGATGATCGTGTTCTCGGGCAATCGAGCGGGTCTGTCGGATGCGGATGGGTTGCGCCACTGCACCGCAGGCCTGAAGCGACTGATGCCGCTTGCGGAATCTGCGGGGGTGACGGTCATCATGGAGCTGCTCAACAGCAAGGTGGATCACAAGGACTATCAGTGCGATCACACTGCGTGGGGAGCAGAACTGGTTCAGCGCGTGGGCAGCGACCGATTTCGACTGCTCTATGACATCTATCACATGCAGATCATGGAAGGCGATGTGATCCGCACGATCGAGCAGCACCATGGGGCCATTGCGCACTATCACACGGGGGGTGTGCCGGGTCGGCGTGAGATCGACGGCAGTCAGGAGCTTCACTACCCGGCGATCGTGCGCGCGCTGACGGCGACAGGATTCAGCGGGTTTCTCGGGCAGGAGTTCATTCCATCGCGTGCGCCGTTCGAATCACTTGCGCAGGCAGTGCAGATCTGCACCGTCTAAACGCGCACGGTTTGCGTGTGTGATGAGCGATTCATGAGAAAGTGTTCGATTCCATTTGCCTTCGCGTCGACTCGCGTTATCAGTACTGCGCCTGTGAAGACAGGTGCAAGACTCCGGTGACCCGAGTGGGCTCCTTCGTGGGGAAGCCCTCTCGGGTCCTTTTTTATCTCGTGGTGTGGGTGTGCGCGTCCAGTGGCGCGTCCAGTGGTGCGGCCAGTGGTGCGGCCAGTGGTGCGGCCAGTGGCGCAGCCAGTGGTGCGTCAGTCGTAGCCGAACGGCAGCGCGCAGCCGAAAACGAATCCGTTTCCGCCCGCGGCGTAAGGGGCAAACTGTCCCATGAGCGATCCGCGACCGTAGCCAGGACCACCGGGAGTTGCCCCGGGGGCGTTCCCGTTGATGTGATAGACATTCGAAGCCGCAGGTCCCGCGTTTGTGTTCATCATGCCCGTGATCGGTCCGCGGTACAGATGCCACGATGTGTTGGTGGGATTGCTGATGGGAGTGATGAACTGTTGCTGCGCGTAACCAACGGGCTGCGCTGGCATTTGCGCTGTCGGCGCACCCTGATCGGACTGCTGAGGTGCGACCGAGTTGTTCGTTGGCGCCGCGCCAACGGCTGCGGGCGCCTGCCCGTACTGGGCGCCGAGCGTGTTGTTCTGGTGCAGCCCAGTGCCGTAGTAGTGGTAGCGAACCGATGCCGTTCCTATGGCTGCCTGCTCGAGCGCCGTCGCACTCAACTCGCCGCCCGACGACTGATTGAAGCCAACGCCTTCGGGGACGGAGTTTTCGTCTACCTGGCGCGGCGGTCCATCGAACGAGGTCGTTGTTTCGCGTGGATCCTGCGCGTGAGCCACAACGGTGATGAGCACGGATGCGGCGAGCACCGAGAGCGCGTTCCAAGTCTGCATGCCTGAAGGCTATCCTGCGCCAACGCTCGTTGAAAGACCGACGCATGGTGCGGACGGTCGCGGCGAGATCGCAGCAGCAGACGGAGAAAGCCCATGTCCTCGACAGCCGTTCCCCCTTCATCCAGACCACAGGCCAGCAACAATCCGCCCGTGAGCGGCGCGCCGGGTGATGTGCCCGCCATCGATTCGCTTGCGATCAACACGATCCGCACGCTGGCGATGGATGCGGTGCAGGCTGCCAAGAGCGGACATCCTGGCACGCCGATGGCGCTCGCTCCTGTGGCGTATGAACTCTGGCAGGATGTGCTGCGATTCGATCCTGCGAACCCGCGCTGCCCGGACCGCGATCGCTTCGTGCTCAGCAATGGCCACGCTTCGATGCTGCTGTATTCGCTCATTCATCTCAGTGGAACGCAAAGGGTCGGGAAGGATGGCCGACCGACTGGCGAGCCGAGTTTGCGCATCGATGACCTGAAGGCATTTCGCCAACTTGGGTCGCTCTGTCCTGGTCATCCGGAATCCCATCTGACGTCGGGCGTGGAGACGACCACGGGACCGCTCGGGCAGGGGCTCGCGACGAGCGTTGGCATGGCGATGGCGCAGCGATGGCTCGCGGCGCGCTATAACCGCCCGAACTTCGATCTCTACACCTGGCGTGTCTGGTCGATCTGCGGCGACGGCTGCATGATGGAGGGTATTTCTGGCGAGGCGGCCAGTCTCGCAGGACATCTGCGGCTGGCGAACCTTTGCTGGATCTACGACAACAACCGCATCACGATCGAGGGCAGCACATCTCTGGCGTACGACGATGATGTGGCGACACGATTCCTCGGTTACCGATGGAATGTGCTACGCGTAGCGGATGCGAACGATCTTGATCTGCTGCGGCGCGCCTACGCAACGGCCCGAGAGACCACCGACAGGCCAACGCTGATCATCGTCGATAGCCATATCGGCTACGGCGCGCCGACGAAGCAGGACACGAGTGCTGCGCATGGCGAGCCGCTTGGCGACGAAGAGATCATCGGGGCGAAGCGGTTCTACCGATGGCCTGAGGATCAGAAGTTCTTGGTGCCCGCCGGTGTGCGCGAGCGATTCAGCGAGCGACTTGGTACGCGTGGCGCAGAACTCACGAAGTCGTGGAACGATCGCTTTGCCGCCTACGCGAAGGCGTTCCCGAAAGAAGCGGAGGAGATCCGCCGCATGGAAGCGCGCGAGTTGCCCGACGACTGGGCTGCGGACCTGCCCACATTCCCGGCGGATGCAAAGGGCATGGCGACTCGCATTTCCAACAGCAAGGTGCTGAACGCGCTCGCCAAGCGGCTGCCGTGGTTGATCGGTGGTTCCGCGGATCTTGCGCCGAGCACGAAGACGCTGCTCGGATTCGACGGCGCGGGGTCGTTCCAAGCTGCGACGCCTGGCGGTCGCAATCTCCACTTCGGTATCCGCGAGCATGCGATGGGCGCGATCTGCAACGGTCTCAGTCTCTCGCGCGTTCGACCGTATGGCTCGGGCTTTCTCATCTTCAGCGACTACATGAAGGGCTCGATCCGCCTCTCGGCTGTGATGGAACTTCCTGTGGTCTACATCTTCACGCATGATTCAATCGGTGTGGGTGAGGATGGTCCGACCCATCAGCCGATCGAGCAACTCGCGGCGCTGCGCGCGATGCCAGGCGTGCTGGTCTTCCGGCCATCCGATGCGAACGAAATGACCGAATGCTGGCGTGTGATCGCACCGCTGACGCACGAGACCGCCGTGCTCGCGCTGACGCGGCAAGATCTGCCGACACTCGATCGCACCGTGTTTGCGCCCGCTTCAGGCGTGGCGAAGGGTGGCTATGTGCTGCGCGACGCACCGCAAGGCAAGGTCGATCTGATCTTCATTGCGTCGGGCAGCGAGGTGTCTCTCTGCATCGCCGCGGCGGATCTGCTGGCGGCGCAGGGCGTTGGTGTACGAATCGTCAGCATGCCCTGCTGCGAACTGTTCAATCGTCAGGAGCATGCTTACCGTGATTCGGTGCTGCCGCCATCCGTGCGAGCGCGCGTGTCCGTGGAGATGCTGTCGACCTTTGGGTGGGATCGGTATGTCGGCATCGATGGCGAGACGATCGGTATGACCACCTTCGGCGCGTCGGCTCCGCTGTCGGCCGTGCTGAAGCACTTTGGGTTCGATGCCGCATCCGTCGCAGCGCGCGCGAAGGCAGTGGTCGACCGCGTTCGGAGTGCAGGGCGATGAAGGTCGCGCTGGCATCGGATCACGCGGGATTCGAACTGAAGCAGCAGTTGGCGGATTTCATTCGCGGGCTCGGGCATGATGTGACCGATCTTGGAACGAACTCGACGGTGCCCTGCGATTATCCAGATTTCGCGGAGAAGATCGCGGCGGAGGTGGTGTCTGGGCGCGTGGAGCGGGGAGTCCTGCTGTGCGGATCGGGCATCGGCGCGAGCGTGGCGGCGAACAAGGTGCCCGGTATTCGTGCGGGCAACTGCGTGGACTACTACTCCTCGCATCAAGGTGTTGAGCATGACGCGATGAATGTTCTGGTGCTCGGGGGGCGTGTGGTCGGTGTTGCGCTTGCACAGGACATGGTGCGCGCGTTCCTGAACGCCAAGTACACGAACGAGGAGCGCCACGCGCGCCGTCTTGCCAAGGTGCAGGCGATCGAGGCGCGGTACAGCAGCGGCGCGGCATCTGCGTCCGCGAGATGAGCGCCGTTGTTGGTGTAGTCTGCCCACCCCGCGATCGGGCGAGCAGACTCTGCCGACACTTCAAACTTACTCAACCCACTTCATCATGAAAATCACACTCAAATCCGTCTCTTCTCCGTTTGCCGCCGCCGTTTTCGTTGCGGCGTCCACACTGCTGCTCTTCGCTCCGATGGCATCAGCGAAGGATGCAGGACCTGACTACACCACAGTTCCAGTCGATCCCGCTGAGACTGCGCAGAAGTTGGCGGCGCAGAAGGTCGATCTTGCAAAGGCAATGGAGATGGCTGCGCAGGCTTCGGGTGGAGGCATCGTTTCTGCGTCGTCAAAGCTGAACGGCGATGTGGCGATGTATGAAGTGGTGTGCGTGACGGGTGGTGTTGCGCAGACCGTGATGGTGAACGGACAGACAGGTGAGGTGCAGGCGATCCGCGTGACACCCCCGAAGGCGCTGGCCGCTGCGCAGGCCAAGGTGAATGGTGTGGTAAGCAGTATCGCCTCGAACTTCAGTGCCGCGCCGCCGACCTACACGGTTGAAGTACTGCACGGCGACAAGATTCACACGATCGTGATTGGTGCGGTTGACGGCTCAGTCGTTTCGGAGAGCGTGCGAGGGCGGTTCCCAGGCGTCGACGCCACGGGCGAAATCGTGACGACACCGAGCGGACTGCAGTACATCGAAGTGCAACCCGGCACTGGGGTGGCACCAAGTGGGCCGGGCGCGGTCGTCGAAGTTCACTACTCGGGATATCTGGTCGATGGCACAAAGTTCGACTCGTCCGTCGATCGCGGTTCGCCCGCATCTTTTCCACTGTCGAATGTGATCAAGGGCTGGACCGAGGGGGTCGGATCGATGAAGGTTGGCAGCAAGCGAAAACTGATCATCCCCTTTGAACTGGCGTATGGACCCGGTGGGCGCCCGCCCGTGATCCCCGCCAAAGCGACATTGATCTTCGATGTGGAGCTGCTGAAGATCGTGAGTGATCCTGCAACGAGCGGTGCAGGTGGTGGCGGAAAGATGCCGCCGCCGGTTCAGCCCGTGCAGCCTGCGGGCAAGTGATCCGATCGAGCGATATGTCCTGGTCTTGATCGAGTCGCCTCGGCGTGCCCGTTACTCGGGAGTTTCGGTCGGCGTTTCCGATGGTGGCGATGTCTTGAATACATCGTCCGCCATCTTGCCGATCTCCGCGTCGCGCTCCTGCATGCGGTCCCGAACGC
The DNA here is from genome assembly GCA_046080505.1 of Planctomycetota bacterium. Classification (GTDB taxonomy): domain Bacteria; phylum Planctomycetota; class Phycisphaerae; order Phycisphaerales; family SM1A02; genus F1-60-MAGs104. The sequence continues at coordinate 8,856 of JBJTUC010000099.1, read as the reverse complement.
TCACAGCAGCATCGCGCGCTTTGCCAAGAGCAGACTTGCTGCCGCCCGCGGGGGGCTGATCAAAGGGACGCTGATCGCTCTGCACAGGAGCGGGCGTCGGTTCCTCGTCCTCCTCCTCGCATGCGATGAGTGCGCTCGTCATCAGTGCGGCCACAACGATCGTGCAAGGAATCAGGGCAGCACGGAGGGTGAAGCGGACGGGAGTGGAGGTGTGAGACTCGATCATGCGCGAGATGCTACGGCAGAACATGTGCGTGGCAATCACGCGGCGCCGAGGCGATCAGGGTTCAAGCCGAGGAGATCGGACACGACAAACAAGCCATCACGGCGGATGACTTCGCCGTCGAACGCGACTGTGCCACCGCCGAACTCGGGGCGCTGAATGCACACGATGTCCCAATGCACCTGACTTCGATTGCCATTGTCCGCTTCACCTTCGTATGCCTGCCCAGGCGTGAAGTGGAAACTGCCGGCGATCTTTTCGTCGAAGAGCGTGTCGAGCATGGGGGTGAGGATGGCGGGATTGAAGCCGAGACTGAACTCGCCGATGAAGCGAGCGCCTTCATCCATGTCGAGGATGGCGTTCAGGCGCTGCGAGTCCCCATCGCAAGTGGCCTTGACGATGCGACCCTTGGAGAACTCAAAGCGAATGTTGCCGAAGGTGCAGCCCTGGTAGAGCGTGGCAGTGTTGTATTGCAGGACGCCTTCCACGCTGTCGCGCACAGGTGCGGTGAAGCACTCGCCGTCTGGGATGTTGCGTTCACCAGAGCAGGGAACCGCCTCCAGACCGTCGATGGAGAAGCGGAGATCGGTCGGACCGGGACCGACGATGTGCACCTGCTTCGCCGCGTTCATGCGCTTCACAAGCGGTTGCACGGCTCGGTCCATGCGCGCGTAGTCGACGCAGCACACTCGGAAGTAGAAGTCCTCGAAGTCGTCGGTACTGCGCTTGGCGAGCTGTGCCATGCTGGCAGTTGGCCAGCGGAGCACGACCCACTTCGTGTGCTTTACGCGGCGTTCGAGATGGACGGGATGCTGATACAGCTTGCCGACGGCGCGCATCTGTGCTTCGTCGATACCTGCCATTTCGCTTGCGTTCAAGCTGCCGCGCAGTCCGACATAGGCCTGCATCTGTGTCATGCGATGCAAGTCGCATGATGCCCAACTTCGGAGCGCTGATTCCGATCCGCCCGCTTGCAGTGCACGCATGATGCGCGTCGAACGGAGATCGACATGCGCATGCCCGCCTGCGCGCTGTACTTCATCCACAAGTGCCAAGACCATCGGCTCTGGAATGTCGAATGCCTCGATCAGAATGTTCTCGCCAGCTTTCAACTGGCAGGAGTGGTGCACGATGGTCTTGGCAAGCGTTTGGAAGCGAGGGTCGTTCATAGGAGGAGCGATTGAAGCCGTGCGGGGGAGAGTTCGTCAAGGTGGTGTACGAGAAGATCAGCGGCGGCTAGTTCCTCGGGCGTGTGCCCCTTGCTACAGAGCGCGGCGCATCGCATGCCCGCGCGGTGGGCAGCCTCGATGCCTGGGGCCGCGTCTTCGATCACGACACAGCGGCTGGGCGCGATGTCGAGGCGCCGTGCAGCTTCCAGAAAGACATCTGGATGTGGCTTGCCACGCGCGATGCATGCGCCCGTGACGACGGCGGCGAATGGCGCGTCTTGCGCGGGCCAAAGCCGATCGAGCATGAATCGCACATTGCCCGGTGGCGCACTCGATCCGATGGCGAGCGACCAGTCCGTCGCCGCGAGCGCATGCACGAGTGCGACTCCACCGGACATCGGTGGGAACGCAGAGCCGATCCGATCGAGATAGATCGCTTCCTTTCGGTCGGCGATCTGTGCGATCTCCTCATCAGCGGGCGGCGTTCGGCCATGCTCTTCAAAGAGTGCATGAATGATCGGCGGATTGGGTCGTCCGAAGAAACGCAGGAAGAAGTCGCGCGAGACGGCAAGTCCAAGGTGCATGCCAAGTTCGGTCCATGCGTATTCATGCGCGTCTGCCGAGTCGACGAGTGTGCCGTCGAGATCGAAGATCGCTGCCGCGGTGCTCATGGCGTCACTGCGCGCGCACGGCGCGTTCAACGGCGGCTGCAGCGCGCGAGGGCGCGTCCGAACCAGCATCGAGGTGCAGCACAGCGCGCACGCGTGATGGTCCCATCGCGATCAGATGAACGCCCTCCGCCGCGAGCCGTTCGCAGAAGTTGCGCGCATCGCCGAGGTGCGGTGCGATCGTGAAGAAGACCATGTTGGTTTCCACGGCATCGGGGGCGGGATCGACCGTCACGCCGCTGATGCGCGAAAGCGCCGCCGCAAGCGTGCGCGCGGCGGCGTGATCCTCGCGGAGGCGTTCCACATGATGATCGAGTGCCCAGAGTGCCGCGGCTGCGAGCAGTCCGCTCTGACGCATACCACCGCCGAGCATCTTGCGAAAGCGTCGGGCGCGTCCGATGAGCGCGCGCGGTCCAGCGAGCGCGCTGCCGACGGGCGCTCCAAGTCCCTTCGAGAAGCAGACACTGACCGTATCCGCCGCCGCCGCGAACGACGCCGCGGAGTAGCCCGCTGCGATGCAGGCGTTCCAGAGCCGCGCCCCATCGACATGAACCGAGAGACCATGGTGCCGCGCCGCATCTGCAACCTGCTCGAACTGCGCGAGAGGCCAGACTGAACCGCCGCCACGGTTGTGCGTGTTTTCGGCGACAACCAAGCGCGAGCGCGGCGAGTGGATGTCCGCATGACGAACCGCCGCGTGAACGGCATCCGCATCGAAGAGGCCGCGCGGACCCGAGACGGGGCGCACCATGCATCCTGCGATCGCCGCGGGTGCCGCCGTTTCGTAGTGAATGATGTGGCTCTCGCCGTGTGCGATCACTTCGTCGCCTGCTTCGCAGTGGCAGCGAATAGCGAGTTGGTTCGCCATCGTTCCGCTTGGTGTGAAGAGCGCAGCTTCCTTGCCAAGCAGCGTCGCGACGCGCTCCTCGAGCCGCTGGACGGTCGGTTCATCGCCGAGCACATCATCGCCGAGCGGCGCGGACATCATGGCGTCGCGCATGGCGTCAGTCGGTCGGGTCACGGTGTCGCTGCGAAGATCAAGCGGTACGACTGATGCCATGCGATGATCCTAGACAGCGCCGAGTTGGCGAGGGGCTACTCTTGCACGCGATGGCTGGTCGAACGGCAGTGGTGCTTGTCTCGGGCGGGCTTGACTCCGCGGTCGTGCTCGCTTGGATGCAGCGCGAGGGATTCGATTGCGTGGCACTGACGATCGATTACGGCCAGCGGCACCATGCGGAACTTGAGTGCGCCCGGCGGCTCGTCGAGCAGGCGCGTGTGCGAGAGCATCTCGTGCAACAGATCGATCTGCGCGCGGTGGGGGGAAGCGCGCTGACAGGCAGTGATGCCGTGCCCAAGGATGGCGCGTCCCATGGCATTCCGATCACTTATGTGCCCGCACGGAACACGCTGTTTCTGTCGCTGGCACTCGGGCTCGCGGAGGCGCGCGGGGCACGCGACATTGCGCTTGGGATCAATGCCGTCGACTACTCGGGGTATCCCGATTGCAGGCCTGCATTTCTGGAATCCTTCGCGGCCACGGCAAATCTCGCGACACGCGCGGGTGTCGAAGCGGCGCAGCGTGGCGACCTTGCGTTTCGCTTTCACGCACCGCTGCTGAACTTGAGTAAGCCGCAGATCATCCGACTCGGTAGCGAACTCGGCGTTGACTTTACGTGCACATCAAGCTGTTACGACCCGCAGCGTGATGGCAGCGCATGCGGGCAGTGCGACTCCTGCCGCATTCGTGCGGCGGGGTTCGCATCGGCTGGTCTGGCTGATCCAAGAATGCGGTGACGAACCCCGGAGCACCGATCAGACATCAAGATTCTTGACTTCGAGCGCATGCCGCTCGATGTAAGCGCGACGCTGCTCCACGTTCTCGCCCATCAACACCGTGAAGAGGTTGCTCGCTTCGGCGGCGGCCTCGATCGTCACGCGAAGCAGTGCGCGACGAGATGGATCCATCGTGGTGTCCCACAACTGCTCTGCGTCCATTTCGCCGAGACCCTTGAACCGTTTGATCTCGATGCCACGCCGACCGCACTCGTGAAGGCTGCGGAGAATGCTCGAGACATTCGGACACTCCGTGATCGTGGGCTCGCCCTTCTCGGGCGACGCCTTCCAGCAGAAGCGCGTGGGCAGCCGTTCGCCCGTGACGGACTCCTCCTGCATGAGCGACCAGTCCTCGATGTGCACGCCCGCCGCCGCGAGCTGCCCAAAAATCCGCTCGAGTTCTGCGACTTCATGCATCTCGCGCAGGGCAGCAAGGCGCGCGCGCGCGCTACCCGAGGGGACGATGGGTTCGGCGCCGCCGCCACCAGCCTTTGCAGCAGCATCAAGATCGTCGATCACGAGCCCACGACTCGCAGCCTGCGAGTGCGCCTCTTCCTCGCTCCATGCGAGAAGGTCTTCGCCCGTCCATGTGAGATGGTGCGTGGGCAGGCGGTTGCCGCGGGTGGGATCATTCCGCCGCGCTTCGAGCAGATTCTGGAAGGGGATGCCGCGGCGCTGCACGACACCAACAAGATCCTCAAGACGGTGCAGGACGCGCAGCAGTCTGCGAAGCGCATCGCCTTCGAGCGTTGCCGCGACGGCGCCGTGGTCATCGCGGATCATCAGCACTGTATTGCGCAGTGCGAGACCCTCGAGCGTGTCGTTCATCTGCCGGTCATTGAGCACATAGGTACTGTGCTTGCCTTGAATCACCTGATAGAGCGGCGGCTGCGCGATGAACACGCGTCCCTGCCGCACGAGTTCGTACATCTGTCGATAGAAGAAGGTCAGCAGGAGTGTGCGGATGTGGCTGCCATCGACATCGGCGTCCGTCATGATGATGATGCGTCCGTAGCGAAGCTTGGAGGCGTCGAGGTCGCTGCCAATGCCGCACTGCAACGCCTGCACAAGCGTCTGAATCTCCTCGAACGCGAGCACCTTGTCGAGACGGCACTTCTCCACATTGAGGAGTTTTCCACGCAGCGGCAGAATCGCTTGATGCACATGATCGCGGCCGCCCTTCGCGCTACCGCCTGCGCTATCACCCTCGACGATGAAGATTTCGGTCGACTCCACATCGTCGCTCGAGCAGTCGGACAACTTCTGTGGCAGCGCGCTGTCGCCGAGCGCGCCCTTGCGCTTGATCAGTTCGCGCGCCTTCCGTGCTGCCTCTCTCGCCTCCGCCGCAAGGATCGCTCGCTGGCAGATCAGTTTCGCATCACGGGGGTTGGAATCCATCCACGCCGTCAACTCCTCGCCGACCGCGGCGCTGACGAAGCTCTCAATCTCCTCGTTCAGCAGCTTTTCCTTCGTCTGATTGTTGAACTGCGGGTGTGGCAGCTTCACGCTGATGACCACAGTCAGTCCCTCGCGCAGATCGTCGCCGCTCGGCACGAGATCCTTCACGAACCCCTCGCGCTTGGCGTAGCCGTTCACGACTCGTGTCAGTGCGGACTTGAATCCGGCGACATGCGTTCCACCGTCGGGATTGCGGATGTTGTTGCCGAACGCCAGCAGGTTTTCCGCCGTCGCGTCGGTGTACTGCATCGCAATGTCGCACTCGAGGCCGCGCTCGCTGTCCGTTCGGCGCACTGCGATGCAAGGGCTCTGCGTCACCTTCGCGTCGTTCAGCCAGCGAACATACGAAGCGATCCCCGCCTTGTCGCAGAAGGTCACGTCACGCTGAGAGCCATCCGCACCAACATGTTCATCGATGAAGCGGATGGAAACGCCAGGATTGAGGAACGCCAATTCGCGCAGTCGTGACTCGAGCATGTCCGCGCGGAACTGCGTGTCCGGGAAGATCTCTGGATCGGGGAGAAAGGTGATGCGAGTTCCATTCTTCGTGACGCCCGTCTCACGAATGCGGTGCAGCGGCTTGGTGCACTGACCGCGTTCAAACGAGATGCCCCAAGCCACTCCGGCCTTGTGAACTTCAACCTCAGTCCATGCGCTCAGCGCGTTCACACACTTCACGCCGACACCGTGCAGACCGCCCGACACCTTGTACGCATTGTTGTCAAACTTGCCGCCCGCGTGCAGCTCAGTCAGGATGACTTCGATCGCGGGGCGTCCATCGATCTTCGGATTGTCGCTTCGCATCGGATCCACGGGCATGCCGCGCCCGTCATCGATCACCGTGCATGAACCGTCCACGCCAAGCCGCACCAGAACCTGCGTCGCGAAGCCAGCCATCGACTCGTCGATGGAGTTGTCGACACATTCGTACACAAGGTGGTGGAGGGCGTTCAGCCCCGTCCCGCCGACATACATGCCAGGGCGCTTGCGAATCGCCTCAAGACCCTCCAGAACTTGAATGTCCTCAGCGGAATAACGTGTTTCTGGCTCGGTCTTTTGGGTCATTGTTTAGGGTGGCGTTCTCCGCGCCGAATGGACCTCAAAGTCTACCCGAACAGAGGGGGGAAACGGGTCGTAATCTTCAGGTGTTTCGCGGGTTGGGTCGATAGCAAGGGAGGCAAGGAACGATGTCCAACTCAGCGCCCGATGATCTTCCCGAAGTCGGGAGGGAGCGGCTTCTGCCGCACCTTCCGAGGCGCGCCATGTTGATGCTTGGTTTGGGTCTCCTCGCGGGATGCGCAACGACACCCGTGCGCCGCGCCTCACGCCTTCCTTCGCCCCTGTGGCCCGATGACACGCTGCTCGCCGCCGCGCCGACTGTCACCGCGCCGCCACCCGCGCCACTTCCGCCCGCGCCTCCGATCACGGGCGTGATTCCGCGAAGCTCATGGACAAGCGGAACGCCCGACACGCGCAACATTGATCCGATGCTGCCCGTGCGATGGGTCACTGTGCACCACGATGGGATGACGGCGTTCACGGCAACGGACATTGCCGCATGCAAGGGGCGACTCGAACTCATCCGCAATGGTCACCGCGGGAAGGGTTGGGCGGACATTGGATACCACTATGTGATTGATCGTGCGGGGCGAGTCTGGGAGGGACGAGATATCCGCTACCAGGGTGCGCATGTCAAGGACAACAATGAAGGCAATGTGGGCATCCTGATGGTGGGCAACTTCGATTTGCACACGCCGAGCATGGCGCAACTGGCAGCACTCGATCGGCACTTGCGAGTGTGTCTGAAGAGATATGGGCTACGCAGCACGCAGGTGCGTTCCCATCAGGAGTGGTCGAGCGCGCGCACGGCGTGCCCCGGGCGGCACATGCAGAGCAAGATGAGCGGCATTCGCCGCGCGCTCGCGTGATCCGTAGTCCCCAGCATTTTCATCCGCCGAGCCGCCGATCAGTGCTGTTCGTCTGATCGCTGTTCTATTTTTGATTCCGCATCGCGCGCTGCGTCCAGATACGGCGCGATTCGACGCTCGCGCGCAAGGCGTGCCCGCTCGTCATCGGCGTCGAGCGTTCGCTGGAGATCGCGGTCGCCCGCTTCCTGGTGGTTCACCAGTTTCCATACACCGAACCCGACCGCAGCCATGCTTGCAACGGCGACGATGGTGAGCAGGACCGAACCCATGCCTGCAGGGTAACGGCACGAATGGACCCGACATGGATGCGACGGAATGGAAGGATGGCAACGACCCGAAGGGATGAGCGGATGCGATCCGAATGGCACGAGTGATTCAGCGCGAGGAAAATCCGCTGCATACGCCGCGCCTGGTTCGCGGCTGTCTAGTGTGTCGCGCGAAGCGGCGCGTGTGCGCCGGTCCTTCGACGGAGCAGCACGAACAACGGCAAACAAGGGGGAATCACATGCGGCAGAACGACTCATGCAGGTGTGCGTCATCGCGCGCGGAGATCGAACAACTTCACGAACGCAAGCGCCGTGCGCGCGCCGCGGCGATTGACCGTCTGGTGGCGGATGCGCGGGACAAGGGTGGCTGTACGGACCGTATGTATTGGACCATTGTGCACGACTTTGAGCGAGCAGAGTGGACGACCAACTTGCAGCAGCTCGAGGAGATTGGCGTGTGTCCTCCTCCGCCAGGCGATGTGGGCGACACGGAGTTGTCGCTCGTGCTCTGGGAACTGATCGATGCTCTTGCGGGACTCGGCATCTACCTTCTTCATACGGACCATCTGACGGACCGCGAGCTCTACGATCGACTGATGCTGCATGTGCTGCGCGAGCAGGTGCGCGACCTTCCGCCCGACGCGAGCGTTCATGAGTACATCGATCTATCGCCGCTGTTGAAGCGTGGAGGTTCGGACAACGACGCGGACGAAACGCCACAGCCCGCTGCCGTGCCTTCATGGCACGATGCGATCCACACGCAGCCTTCGGTGGACGGACGCCGCGATCATCTGTTGCCGAGGCCACCCGCCAAAGGTGACTGACAGTGGGTTTTGAGGTGGCGCAGTCGACCAAAAGCAACTGGCGGGTCGGCGCCCGCCGAGGTGCGCCGGCCCGCCCCGTTGGCCAACGGTTGTTTGTTGCGACACCACACCGCACCGTTGGGCTTAGCACAACCATCGGATTCCTCATCTCGCTCCGCAAGCGAAAGGCAGGATTTTTGGGCTAACCTTTTCGCTGATGTCACAGTTACGCGCGTGCGAGCAAGTGGGTTCTAAATCGCAAGTGCGATCGCAAGTGCATTCGCAAGTGCGGCTTGCGCCGTTGGATAGGTGTCATGCCTGGCGCGGCCCGCTCCGTCATGTGTCGATTTTGCTTGCGGCCACTGGGGTGGCCACTGGGGCAGCCATTGGGGCGCCCATTGGGGCGGCCGTTGGGGCGGCGTTGGCGCTGGCTGCGTGCTCGGGCGCACCCCGCAAGGTGACCGTTCCAGCGCCGCTCGTTGGAAAGTGGTTTGGACAGAACGCG
>JBJTUC010000098.1:0-6108 GCA_046080505.1 Planctomycetota bacterium | reverse complement strand
CAGTCGGCTACGCGCTGAGTGGCACCACAACCGCAGTGTTCGGCTATGGCAGTTTCGCCATTCCGGCGCCTGGCGCAATCGCACTTCTTGGCTTTGCTGGTATTGCCGGCGCTCGTCGACGCCGCTAAGTTTGTGCGATCGGGAATCGACTCGAAAGAGACGAACCGACATCGATAGCAGCTAGATTAGGACAGCTCTTCAGACGCGAGCACGCGGAAACGTGTTCGCGTCTTTTGGTTTTGGTGCGTTCATGAAAGCAAGAAACTGCCGTTGAAATACGGTGATTTTGTCCAACACAATTTGCAAAGCCACCAAGTCGGGCTATGTTGCGGTGTCGGTGATGCGTTGAGGGACGCAAAACCGAGAGTCGCCTAGGTCGAATGACCGAGCCACTCAACGATATGGAGAGGACGAGAAGAAAAGGGTTCCAGATCATTCTGAATTTCTGTGAGGCTGCCGCGAATGACTTCGCATCGGACCTCGCCAAGCACTCTGTGTGCTTGTACTCGGATTTCCTTCCCATCCATCCCGCGACAGCCCCCCTCTTGGAGGGGGGCTGTCGTTTTTGGACTGCACGGTTGTGTTTGTACTGCTGACGAGCCGCCCGCATTCATCATGCGCGAATCCGCGCATCGAGCCAGCCCGCGACAGCGTCGATCCCAATGCGCTCCTGCACTTGTGAATCGCGGTGACGGACTGTCACCGACTGGTTGGTCAGCGTGTCCGCATCGACCGTGAAGCAGAAGGGTGTTCCCGCCTCGTCCATGCGGGCGTAACGCTTGCCAATGGTCTGCTTCGGGTCGTACTCCACGACATGCCGCTTGCGAAGATCGGCGAAGAGGCGCTCGGCCACTTCGGGAAGCCCATCTTTGTTGACGAGCGGAAACACGCCTGCTTTCACTGGCGCCATCCGCGGGTGGAAGCGCATGAACACCCCGCTTGCCCGCGATGGATCGTTCGTGTACGCCTCGCATAGGAGGGCGAGCGTGCCGCGATCCGCGCCCGCCGATGGTTCAATCACATGGGGGAAGTACCGTTCGTTTCGCTCGGCGTCGAAGTACCTCGCCTTGTCGCGGCGTCCCGAGTGCTCCGCATGCTGCCGAAGATCGAAGTCGCTGCGGTGCGCCACCCCTTCGAGTTCGCCAAAGCCGGGCGCAGTGAATGGGAATCGATACTCGATGTCGCTCGTGCCCGCACCATCCTTTGCGTAGTGGGCCAACTCATCCTTTTCATGCTCGCGGAGCTGCAGGTTGTCGCCCGCGAGACCGATCGACTGCCACCAGGCGAAGCGCTGATCGCGCCACCAGGCGTACCACTCCTTGGCCTGCGACGGATGGATGAAAAACTCGATTTCCATCTGCTCGAACTCGCGGCTTCGGAAAGTGAAGTTGCGCGGCGTCACTTCGTTGCGGAATGCCTTGCCGATCTGCGCGATGCCGAATGGCACGCGCACTCGCGTGCTGTTCACCACATTCTCGAAGTTTGCGAAGATGCCCTGTGCCGTTTCGGGGCGGAGGTAGGCGATGCTGGATGGGTCCTCGAGCGCGCCGACATTTGTCTTGAACATCAGGTTGAACTGCCGCGGTTCCGTGAGCGTTCCAGGCTCCTTCGCATCGGGTCCCATGCACCGCGTGCGTTCATCCGGCGAGAGCGCCGTGAACGCGCGCACCTGATGACGCGCTGCGTCGAGGCTGTCGCGGCGCTCGTATTTCAGCAGCGCCTTCTGTGCGCGTTCACGCTGGTCGTCGTCATTGGCGATGTACGCGTAGAGGCGCGCGGCGGGTTCCACAGCACCGAGCACCTGCAAATGGTCGGCGCGGTAGCGCGCCTTGCTCTCTCGGCAGTCCACCATCGGGTCATTGAAACCGCCGACATGCCCCGATGCCTCCCAAACGCGGGGATTCATGATGATCGTGCAGTCGACACCCACCACATGCAGCGGGTCACCCGTCGGACCAGTTGCGCTCCCGCGAACAATGTCCTGCCACCACGCGTCCTTGAGGTTGCGCTTGAGTTCAGTGCCCAGCGGACCGTAGTCCCAGAAACCGTTGATACCGCCGTAGATCTCGGAGCTTTGGAAGATGAAGCCGCGGCGGCGGCAGAGGGCGACGATCTCGTCCATCGACTTGGTTTCGGATGCCATGGGGCGGCGAGTGTAGGAAAGCCACGGCGGCGTGCTCTCGCCACGGCGTGCACTTCAGCCGCGGCGCGCGATGCGTTCACATGCCTTATGCCGCGGGCAAGTGACGAGGTGATCGTTCACCATGCCCACGGCCTGCATGAACGCATAGCAGATTGTGGGTCCGCAGAACCTGAACCCCGCATCGCGGAGTGTGCGAGACATCGCTTCGCTCTCTCGCGAGGTGGGAGGCACCTCGCGAATGCTTCGGTAGCGGTGCACCTGTGTCTCATGGTGGACGCTTTGCCAGAGCAAATCGCGAAATGCCCCCCGACCGCCTGCGTTCATCACATCGGTCCAGATGCGTGCGTTGCCGATGGCAGCGTCAATCTTCGCGCGGCTGCGGATGATGCTGGCATCGGCGAGCAGGCGGCGGCGATCCGCTGCGCCGAAGCTTGCGATGCGCTCGGGATCGAATCTCGCGAACGCCCGCGTGAACGCGGCACGCTTGCGCAGCACGGTGATCCATGACAACCCGGCCTGAAACCCATCGAGCACCAGCTTCTCGAAGAGCGCGCGGTCGTCCGTCACTGGCACTCCCCACTCGCGGTCGTGATACGCCACATAGAGAGGGTCGCTGCCGCACCACGGGCAGCGCGCAGACCTTTGGCGTCTCGCCCGCGACGATTCAGGCTTGGGCAAGGAGCGCGGAGATCCCATCGACAGCCTTCGTTACTTGCGTCCGAAGTTCGGGCACTGCAGTGGATTCCCAAAGATCGCCGCGGCGCAGCGCGCCAACAAGATAGATGCGTTCTTGCGCCCGCCCCTCCCTGCCGACAAGCCTGCCATCCGCGTCGGTGTGCAGACCGATGCCAAGATCGTCAGTCGTCGCAGTGCCGCTCTGGAGCAGACTGGAGATGAGCGGGTCTGCCGTGTCGCGAATGCCTTGTGCTGGGCCGGCACAGTTGATGACGCGCGCGGCCGGCAGATCGGTGCTGGCACCATTGCCCGAGTGCGCGACGAGGATCACGCCCTTTGGTCCAACGCGAAGACCGCGCACGGAACCGCGCAGGATCGCGAGCGAACCGCTGCGCTGCTGTGCGGCAAGATCATCGAGCAGTGCGCGCGGCGCACGGTGGCGGTGGATTTCCCAGAGGGGGCGAATGTGCCTCATGAAACGCGTGCGTTCACGGGTCGACCAAGATGACCACACGGTCGTCGTGAGTGGCCGCAGCCCATCGAGTGCGCCTTGCCAAGGAAGGCCGCGCGCACGCAACTCCTTCGCAGCCTCTCGCACGGTACGCAGCGCCTCGCGCGCGCCGCGCGCCAGAATGGCCCGGTCGTACTCAGCGTTCGTCGCGGCACCATCGGCGTGCGGCAGCGGCAGTCGCCCGCTTCGTGAGAGCAGCGTGATTCGCCCCGCATGTCCGCGGCGACGCAGGGCACTCACGATGTCGACTGCTGTCAGTCCACTGCCAACGATCACAACGGGTGCATCGGATGCGATGCCTTGCAGTGCCTCTGGCGCCCACGGATCAGGCGCGAGATGTTCGAGCGGCACCTCTTCGTCGAACGCGCGCCACGGCGCACGCGCGGTCGGCAAACCTGGCGCCATCAGGAGCGCGCGTGTACGGACTGCATCCCCTGACCCGAACAACAGATCAACATGGCGCTTGATCGGTTCGGCGCGGACGAGCACATCCTGCCCGAAGGTTGGCGCAGCCGCGTTCTGCGGCGCAGTCGCATCACAGCCGAGCGCAGCAAGCGCCTCCCCCACCACTTCATCGATGTACGCGCCAAAGAGCGCGCGCGGCACGAAGTCGCTCCCTGCGAAGCGACCAGGTTGAGTTCGCTCAAGCCACGAGTGGAACCCACCCGCATCCTCGGTGAACGCACCCATTCGAGCAGCTGGCACATTCAGCAGATGGTGCGAATCACAACCTCCGTAGGCGATACCGGGACCAGTACGCGGATGGCGTTCCACCACGACGACTCGCCATCCGCGCCCCTGCTGCAGCGCACGAACCAGCGAGGTCAATCCAGCGAATCCACCACCCACGATCGCCAGATCACACTCGCGTGGCAGCGATCCTGCTTTCCACAAGCCAATATCCATGGGTCAATGCTAACGCGTCGATTTTTCCGCCGCCGTTCCAAGCGACTGCAATCGCTCCTGCGCCAACGACTGCACGGCGGTCTGCATGCAGGCAAAATCGCTTGCGGGCAGTCGTTCTTTGGTTTGCTCCGCGAATGTTCGCTCGACGGCACGGACCGCATCCGCGTCCTGCGCGGCATCGATCGCACGCGCCACCGCTGCAAGCGCGTAGGGACTTCGCTCGAGCGCGGCGTTCAGCAGCGCAGTTGTCAAAGCGCGCGCGCGTTCATCAGTCCCGCTCCGATCACTGCTCGGACGCATCGCACTTGCCAGCACCATTGCGTCGAGCCAACCTTCGCAGTCTGCGCTCAAGCCCCATGCCATCGACTGGTGAAACGCCACCTTGCGCATGTGTCCCTTCCCGTCCAGGTCCCAGCGCGAATGCACCGTGGTCACATCATCGCCGCCCGTCGCATACTGCTCGCCGACCCAAGAAAAGCGCCCGTTTGCTTTGTCGCGCTGCAGCACCACAAGCGCGCAGTGCCCAGGCTGACCCGCCGTCGACGCGGGCTCGCCAAGAATGCGGTGGGTGCGCGCGCCGATGTTGCCCATCGTGCCGCACACGCCGCCATCCTTCCACATCATCTGGATCGATCCGTAGCTGAATGGAAAGGGACTGACACGGCGCGCAGACTGCATGTCGAACTGCTGTGCGATGTCGCCGATGTACTCGCCATAGGTGCGCGCCGTGCCATCATCGCGAAACTTCGCCCATATCTCCTCGCGTTCACGAAGCGGCTGGTCATCCTCCGCGAGCGTCAGCAGCAGCGGCCACGGCGCATCGAGCGGAAACCGAGGCCAACCGCGCGCACTCGCGTTCGCACCGAAGTCATGCGCATCGTTGCGAAGGAACCACGCCATCGATTCGCTCTGGGTCGGAGGCGGATCGCGCTCTGCGGGCATGCGCCCCGTCGCTCGGTACGCATCGTGGAAAAGTTCGTGCGCCGCACGAATGCTCGCTCGTTGCGCCCCATCGTTGACCGCCTCCGTCGAGAGCCAAAACACCACTCTGTCGCCGCAGTCGATCCGCACATCGGGATGCCCATGTGCAGCCATCCATTCGTTGAACGCCTGCTGCAACTGCGCGGAGGCGATCACATCTGCTCCGACGGGACGGCGGCGCACCATCTTCTTCTCTTGCGTGGGTCCGCCGCGTGGCTTGGCGATCCCCTTGTCGTCGTACTCGAGCGGTGGCCACTGATCGACGAGCATCTCCACTTCGATCTCGGGAAGTGAATCCAAGAACGCGATCACTTCATCATGAACGCTGCCCTTCTGATTCGGCGCCGAAGCGCCATCCTTTGGAGCCCATGTGGGGATGCGCAGCGCGAGCGGTTTGCGCGGCGACACATCGGGCAGCACTTCAACTGCGCCCTCTCGGTCGCCATCATTCCACCGCGATGCATCGCGCCGCCGCAGCTGCCCAGCCTGCACGGCAAACGCCAGCGCCAACTGCTTTGAACGGTCGCGCACCGTGGCCGCACCAAGATCGATCTCGAGCGCTCGCAGCGCCAGCAACGATCGAAGCGGATCGCTCCAGGAACCGTAAATGGCACGCCGCGCATCACGGTCGGCATCAACCCATTTCAGGAAATCAGGAGGCAATTGGATGTTCCGCTCGGCGCACGCACGGAGCGTGGCATCGCGGCTCTTGGACAGGTACTCCTCCACAGCGGCGGCTGCGTCGTCGCGCGCAGATACATCAGTCTGAGTCGTGAACGCCAAAGCCGTTGGGGCGAGTGCGATCCACACGGCGGAACTCCACCGCCAAGAACATCGGTGTAGCGAAATGGAAATCAGATCGGAAGAGCACAAGTCTGAACTCCAGTCACCG
>JBJTUC010000097.1:0-3786 GCA_046080505.1 Planctomycetota bacterium | reverse complement strand
CTCTGGCCCGAGTCGATTCGAGTCGTTGGCGCCATGAAGAATGTTTGGATTCTCAACATGCTTGAGAAGCTCGAGCTCTTCCTGTATCGCCGCGCGTTCCGCATCATCTCTGTGACGCACGCGTTCAAACGCAACCTCATTGAGCGTGGGATCAAGGCGGAGAAGATCCGAGTCATCACCAACGGCGTCGATACAAGTCGCTTCATTCCGCAGGCTGCATCTGTTGAGTTGGTACGGCAGCTTGCATTCGAGGGGCGCTTTATCGCGGGTTACATCGGAACCCATGGACTTGCACACGCGCTTGAAACTGTCCTTGAGGCTGCACGGATCGCGAAGGAGGAGGGAGACAACTCAGTTGGATTCGTCTTCCTCGGTGATGGAGCGCGTAAGGACGAGTTGCGAACCATGGCAGAGTCGATGGGGCTTGACAATGTCCGATTCATCGATTCGGTGGGCAAGGATGAGGTGCCGAAGTACTGGGCAGTACTGAATGCTGCGATCATCCACTTGAAGCGCACGCCACTCTTCGAGACGGTCATTCCGTCCAAACTCTTTGAGTGCATGGGAATGGGAATACCCGTGTTGCATGGTGTTGGCGGGGAGTCGGCAGAGATCGTGGAGGCGGAGCAAGTTGGAATCCCCTTCACGCCCGAGGACCCCCACGCACTGCTCGCGGGTATCCGCCGCCTGCAGTCGGATGCGGCGCTGTATGAACGGTTCCATGCGAATTGCCTCGTTGCGGCGAAGCGTTACGATCGCAATGAACTCGCGCGGAGGATGCTGGAGGAAGTCTCCTCACTGCGAATTCTCCTTGTGAATCAGGCATTTTGGCCCGATGTTGCTGCGACGGCCCAGCACGCGGATGATCTTGCGCGGGACTTCATAGCGCGCGGACACGATGTCACCGTTGTGGCGAGCCGAGCGATCTACGGTGAGCGTGGCTCCTCGCTCCCCAAGCGTGAGAGTCGAGGCGGCGTGGACATTGTGCGCGTCGGCTTGCAGTTGTTCGGCAAGCGCGGCATTACGCCGCGTCTGTTCGACTTTGCGTTGTTCTACCTCGCAGCCGCTTGGCAGTGCATGCTGCTTCGACGACACGATGTGGTGATTTGTTTCACCACACCACCATTCATTGCGTTGGTTGGTGTGCTGCTGAAGAGGGTCAAAGGGTCATCGCTGTTCTATTGGACGATGGACCTCTACCCGGACGTCGCTGCGGCCGCTGGTGTGATGCGGCGCGGTAGTTGGGCGTGGAAATGCCTGCAGGCAATTGACCGAGTTTGTCTTCGGCAGAGTGACAGGGTGGTGGTGCTTGGCGACTGCATGAAAGCAGCAGCTACCGCGAAGGGAGCCCCGAACGACTTGACTTGCGTGATCTCGGTGTGGAGCGGTGCCGAAGAGTTTCCTCAGAGGAAACGCAGCGACAATCCGCTCCGTACCGCATGGGGAATCGGTGACCGATTCACGCTTCTTTATGTCGGAAACTTCGGCATTGGGCACGACATGGAGGCGATCGCAGGTGCGATCGAGAAACTCAAGGACAATGATGAGATTCGCTGGCTCCTTGTCGGCGAAGGGAAGTCGAAGTCGCTCCTCGAGAGCCGCATCCGCGCGTGTGGGGCGAAGAATGTTGTCATGACCGGATATCAGTCGCGCGAGCAGCTTCCCGATGTTCTCGATGTTGGCGATGCTCATCTCGTGTCGCTCTTGCCCGGATGGGAAGGGCTCATCCTTCCAAGCAAGTTCTTCAGTGTGCTCGCTGCGGGCAAGCCTGCGCTTTGGATTGGTCCATCGACAACAGAGTGCGGGACCATCATGAGGGCGCATCGCTGCGGGCTCGAGTCCGCTGCGGGTGATTCCAGTGCGTTGGTTCAGAATGTCATCCGATTGATGCGCGAACCCTCCGAGGCCGAGGCCATGGGGCGCCGCGGTCGGGCTGTGTACTTTGGCGAGTATTCGAGCAAGTGTGCGGGCGAACGATGGAACGCTCTGATGATTGAAGTAGTAGGCGACCGATCACGGGTTCGCTCAGCTGCTTCCCAATCCAAGTGCAGCGCTTCGTGATTGGCGGGTAGCGGGCATCACTCAGACGACCCCCAAAACGCACATCTCGATGACGCTTCGCTGCCGCTCGGGAGTCCAGCGCGCCTCAATCTCGGCGATGCAAGCGGCGCGGACAGCCGCCGAGGGGAACGACTCCGTGGTCCAGCGCTGAATACATTCGGAAAGGCTCTTCATGTTTCCCCGTTCGAAATGGTCGCCAGTAAGACCTGGACGAATGGCCTCCCACTCGGGCATTTGATCATCCGCATCGCCATGCGAAATCACGGGAACGCCGTACGCCATGCTGTGCATCGCGGTCAAACCCACCTTGCCGGGTGCAACCGTGACGGTCGATGCTGAAACAAGCTGCGCGATTCGATTCTCGTTGTAGGTCTCTCCCTCGAAGTGGACGGGAACCTCAAGATGCTTGGCGAGTTGATGCAGCCTTTCGCGTTCAGGTCCATCGCCGAGCAGTACAAGATTGACGCGGTGTCCATGTCTACGCAACTCACCAACTGCCTCAATCAGTAGGTCGATGCGACGCAACGCAATCAGGCGCGTCGTGCAAATCGCCACGGGCGTCTCAGAGTCCCCGAACAGACTCTGGCGCAGCTCTCTGCACTCGTTCTCGGTGATGGTGGCGCGAAGGCGCCGCTGTTCGGAAGTATCAAGGCTGTTTGACACGACGAAGAGATCTTTCGCGCTCCACCCATGGCGCACCGCGATTTCCTTCGAGCGTGCACCATAAAACAGATGCGCATGAGGCAGTGCATGGAAGAGGCGGCGGACGATGCCCTTCACGCCGCGCGGCTCGTAGAGATAGCCATGACCCCAGAAGATCACCCTCTTGCCAAGAAGCCGTGCGAGCAGTGCACCAATCCAAGTGCATGGCCAGTGAGGAACCGAGTGCATGATGACGGTGTCGAACTCGCGTTTGACGGACCATCGCACCGCACCCCATTGCCACATGAATGGACCGAAGAGATGATGAGTTGGCGCCAAGTGAAAGCGAACGGACTTGCTCAGGGTCGCTGCGGCGATGGAATGGAGGTACTCGTGATCATCGCCGACGAAGGTGAAGTCAGCCACCGTGCTTTGCGATAGCGCCTCGACAATCGGACGGCGGTAGTGCGGATAGAAGTGGTAGATCACCACAACTCGTGGTCGACGCCGCGCAACTTCGTCAACGGATGATGACCTTGTTGCATCTCCCATAGAGCGCGCTTGGAATGGAATGCTAGCCTCGCGCTGTGGCGCGTCTGCCGGTCACCGTTGCAGTACCGATCAGGAACGAGGAGAAGAATCTCCCAGAGTGCCTTGCGCGCCTTGGCCGTTTCGAGAAAGTGGTTGTGATCGATTCGGGTTCGCAAGATCGCTCGCGGGAGATCGCCCAGGCTGCTCGTGCGATCTGGATTGACTTTCAGTGGAACGGCCGATTCCCGAAGAAGCGGAATTGGTTTCTGCGGACACATCCGCCGACGACGCCGTGGGTGCTGTTCCTCGATGCGGATGAGTTCATCGATGACGCATTCTGCGATGAACTCGCGCGCGTGCTGCCGACCACATCACACAGCGGATTCTGGCTGAACTACTGCAACTGGTTTCTTGGGCGCCGGCTCAGGCACGGTGATGCAAACAAAAAACTCGCACTGATGCGAGTTGGCTCTGGCGAGTATGAGCGAATCGATGAGGATCACTGGAGTCATCTCGATATGGAGATTCATGAGCACCCAATCTTGACCGGAT
>JBJTUC010000096.1:0-24153 GCA_046080505.1 Planctomycetota bacterium | reverse complement strand
GGGGCAAACCGAGGCTGAAGCAGCTCCGCTCGCCGCGCATCCTCTTCATTGCTGGCATCCATGTTCATCAGGCGCATGAGCGCTGAACGCCGAAGGTCGGCCGCAATGAAAACCGCCAACGCCATTTGCGAGTTTGGATCGATCCGAAGGGCACTTCGCGACAGCAGGACTGCCATGGTCTCGCAGTAGACGGGAGTTGGGACACTGACTCCAACGAGACCGCCCGATGCATCATGCGACCAGATCACATTGCCCGAGTCGGACGGATATGGGATCAGCGTCGGGACTTGATCGAAATAGCGGCGCGCGAGCGCGGTGTACTGACTCGCGGCATCCTGACTCGTGCCACCGAGACGGGTGTACGCGCGGAGCGCAGCGCCCCGCACATCAGCCGCCGTATCGGCCTTGCTCGCAAGGTCAAGCAGGAAAGGCTGCGCATTCGGATACCCGATCTCCCCAAGAATCTCGCAGATCTTCCGCTGCGTGGAGGGGTCGACCGACGGCAGCGCGGCACACAGTGGATCCACCGCAAGCCGTTTGAGGTCCACGAGCACGGCGCGCGCCGCGTTCGAAGCCTTGGCATTGTTTCCATTGGCGAGTGCCTTCAGAAGTGCCGGGACCGCAAATGGTCCAGCCGAAACAAGGCGCGAACGCGCCATCATCTGTTGCCGCATCGATCCGTTGAGTGCAGCAACAGACTCTTCAATCCGCAGGACGTTGCGACTCGTCGCACGCGCACCGTTTCGAAGGCGCGTCTCAAACTCAACCACCAAAGCGCTTGTCCCCTCCATGCCGCGCCCGCGTGTGATCGATCGCTCCACCTTTTCGGCAATCCCGCGCTCGTCGACAAGCCGCACGATCTGCTCGTCGGTGATGCCAGAGTCAAAGAGTTCTTGGAACGAGGTCGCCGCCATCGTTGCGTTTCCGATCAGGAGATAATGAAGCGCCATGTCGAGCGCATGGGCTTGCTGCGCCGTTGCGGCTTCAGCGGGATCGGAAAGCAACGGTGGTTCACCATCAGCGCCTGGAGCAGACGCATGATCACTATCCGCTCCAGTTGCACTGCTCGCCTCGTCCGTCCCAGCGGCACTGCCACTTTCCTCTGCCATCGGGTCCTCCTGAGGTACATCCGTTGGCTCATCAGTCGGTTCGCCCGCTGGCTCAGGCGGGGTCGGATCATCCGCCCAAGCGGGAGACGCCGAGCCGAGATGAAGCACGGCAAGGAGACAGGCGGTCAGGAGTGAACTGCGCATGAGGTCGTGCACGATCGAAAAGTCCTTTCGGGGGGCAGACCTTCAGGTCTGGTCACGAAACGGTTCAAGCGAGCCACTTACTGACGAAGGGTCCGCTTGGGGGAAGCCATAAAAGTAGCGGAAAGAGCAGGTTCTCGCAACGAACGACGGACGCATCCAATGCGAGTAGTCTCTCCGACGTGCTTGACCCTCGGCACTCGTGAGCCGAGGCGTGCGCATGTGTCGGCTGGCCCGACCCGTGCGCGCGAGGGAAGGCGGTGAAACTCCGCCGCGGACGCGCCGCCGTAACGGGTGAGACCGATGAGGTCTGATGCCCGAGCCAGAGAAGCCACTGGAGCCGCATGTGCGGAATCCGGGAAGGCAGGCTCGAGTGCCCGAAGTCGGAAGACCTGCTTGCAGTGTTGTGCCGCCCCCTCGCGGTCTGTTCAGGGGTCACGGCGCGCGGCCAGTCGTTTCACACACCTCATGTTGACTTTTGCGCAGGACCGCGCAGCGATGGCATGCTTCCGAGCACTGACCCTCGTGTGTGCACTCTCGGGAGTTTCCTCAGCTCGATCGAACGACTTCGCATCATCCGTTGTTTCCTATGTACCTGGAACGAACCCCGCAAATGGTTTCACCAATCCGTCTGCGGCACTTGGCGCTCCAGAGCGTTTCACTGGCGAAGGTATTTCGCCCGGGGCAGTGACGCCATTCGTACCTGCGTTCGGGACATCGGAGATTGTTTCCATTGGTGCGGGTGGAAGTCTCACACTGGCGTTCAATCCGCCCGTCTTCGATGATGCGAACAACCCCTTCGGCATAGATCTCATCGTCTTCGGGAACTCCTTCTTCGCCGATGGCGCATGGCCGTCTGGTTCGTGTGGAGGACTCGCTGCAGATGGCGGGAGCGTGCAAGTCAGTTCGGACGGTGTGCAGTGGATCACCGTGGCGGGCGCCATGGCGGATGGTCTCTTTCCCACGATGGGGTTCACCGATGTGGGGCCCTACTCACCCACTCATGGCCTTCTTCCAACCGACCCCAACCTGCCCGTCGATCCAACGCTCACCATGGCGGATCTGCAGGGAATGTCCTACGAGCAACTTGTCGAGGCGTACGCAGGGAGTGCGGGCGGCGCGGGCATTGACCTCGCTCGCGTCGGGCTGACCAGTGCTGTCGCCGTGCGCATCGTGGTGCCGAGCGGTTTTCATCCCAATGTGGAGATCGATGCTGTCGCGCGCGTTCTGCCGCGCGCTCGATCCGCCGACATTGACTTGGACGGAATGGTGGGCGGCAGTGATCTGTCGATCCTGCTGTCTGCATTCGGCAGCAATCTCGCATCCGCCGATCTGAATGGTGACGGCACTGTCGGCGGCAGCGACTTGTCGCTGCTGCTCGCGGCATGGGGTTCCACCTGATGCGGCGCGGATTCACACTCGTTGAGTCGCTTGTCACGATTGGCACGTTGGTCCTGATCGCCTCACTGCTCGTTCCAGTCGTGGGCGGCGTTCGCGAGAGCGGCCGAGGCGTGGAGTGCACAGTTCGCCTTCGTCAGTTTGCGGTCGCCGCCATTGCTTACTCCGCCACCTATCGCGGCGTCTTTCCTGCCGCCATACTCCACGAACAGACGGCGTCGGGCGTTCGCACAACTGCGTGGGACTTCGCGCATGGTGCGGGTGCACTCCAACCCGGACCACTCAGCCTGTTCACCGACAATCCCTTTGCCATGCGGCAGTGCCCATGCTGCGCACTCCCCACTGCCATGGATGAAGCTCCGTGCACGGGCTTCAACTACAACACCTCTTTCATCGGAGCCGAAGGCGCGTATCCACACGTTGGGGAGGATGGCGTCTTCCGAAGCGGTTGGCGCATTGCTCGGCTCGGCGTGCCGGCGAGCGCACATCTTCGACCATCGCAGACCGCGCTCTTCGGCGATGGCGGCTGGAGCGGCGGAACCAACAAGTTCATGCGGGCGCCCGAGGCGCTGGTGGAAATGGATCTTGGCGTGGTCTACGCAGGCGCGCAGGCATTCCGCCATCAGGGCTGCACCAATGTGGCCTGGCTCGATGGGCACACTTCATCGGTCTGCTCGCCATGCGAAGGCGAGCATGCCCTCGCCGCATCAGGTGCATCGCTGCTCGCACAACCACTCGGTTGGCCGCGCAACGGATTCCTGAGCCAAAAAAACGCGGCCTACGATCCGAGGTGAAATGACGGGCGACTGCTCCGATTCATGCGCTTCGCACTCGCTTCGCATCGACCGCTGCGTCTGCGTTGATGTGACCTTCGAACAGATGCGCGTGTTCGCCGACGACCGAGGCACAGCCGATGTCGCACAACTGCGCCGCGCATTCGGGTGCGCGGAGAGCTGCGGACTCTGCGAGCCTTACATCGAGCGGATGCTCGATTCGCGAACGGTCGTCTTCACTTCGCCGCTTCCTTCATGCGCGCCGCAGCGCGGCGCATGACTTCCTTGGCGGCGCAGTTGCCGCATTCACGCTGTCGTTTCGGCGGCAGTCAACGACGGCCGAATCGCCGCTCAATGTCCGCCAGCGGGATGTGAACGGATGTTGGTCGACCATGCGGGCAGTGCGTGCCACGATCCGTGATCGCGCCATCCGCGATCAACCGCGCCGCCTCTTCGCGGCTCAGTCGGTCCCCTGCCTTCACGGCAGCCTTGCAGGCCATCATGTCGAGCACATCCGCAAGCGCCGCCTCCTGCGCATGACCGATCTGCCCAGATTCCACCCCGCGGGAGAGCGCCTCATCCGCGAGAATGTGAGCCATAAATGCAGCCGCGTCGACGCGGCGTTCAAGAAGAAACACGGGAAACGCGTGGACTGCGATCGAACGCGGTCCGGCAGGATTCGCCTCGATGCCGAGCCGCTGCAAGAGCGGCGTGAGCGACTCGAGTGTTGCAATCGCCTCTGGGGGGACGGCCACAGACACTGGAACGAGGAACCGCTGCTGCATCATGTTGCCTGCGGTGATGCGCCGCCGAAGGTCGCTGAACATCACACGCTCATGCAGCGCATGCTGATCCGTGATGATGATGCCGTCCACACTTGCGTGCACGATCCATGTTTCATCCACAAGCAGCACGTCCACGCTCCGTGCTGGTGCCTGCAACAGTTGCTCGGTATGCGACGAGTCCATCGTCGTCGAAGCAGCGTGCGGAGACCACTTGGTCACACGCTCGCGCATGGTGACGAATACTGGATCTCCCGGAACCCGCGGCGCCATCGGCATGTCAGCGACTTGGCTCGGCACCCCGTCCCTATGGGCGCGGGATGCTTCGAGCAGTGTGCCTCCTTGTGTCGTTCCAACATGCTGCTCGAGCCCATCCGCGACGGCGTGGTGGACAAGACGGTGTAGCTGCGCAGCATTTCGCCAGCGGACTTCGGTCTTCTGCGGATGGACATTCACATCGACCCCAGGTGGATCGATCTCGATGAACAGCACGAATGTCGGCTGCAGGTTCGGCGCCGCGCGTCCGCGGTATGCCTCGCGGACCGCATGCTGCAACGATCGATCGGTGATGGGACGACCGTTCACAAAGATGCGCTGGGTGCGACTGACCGATCGCAGCCGTTCGGGACGGCACGCAAGCCCGACCACCCGAGCGCTGATGCCGTCGAACTCCGCTTCGCCCGCGATGGGCAGCGGGTCTGATCCAAGGACATCAGGGAAGATGGCAAACGCACGCGCGAAGAGATCGGCCATCGGCTCGAGCGCAAACACCTCGCGTCCTGCACTCTCGAGCGTGAAACCAACGGACGGGTGCGCAAGCGCCGCATTCGTCACGACTTCCGTCACGCGTGCCGCCTCGGCAGGATCGCTCTTGAGGAACTTGCGGCGGGCAGGCACATTGCCGAACAATCCAAGAACCTCCACCGAGGTGCCAACCGCGCCCGCCGCGGGACGCACAGGCTCGAGATGGCCAAAGCGGCTCTCAAGCAGCGCCGCATCTGCGGCCTCGCGTCGCCGCGACCGGATACGGAGATGCGAAACCCCTGCAATGGCTGCGAGCGCCTCCCCGCGGAAACCGAATGTTCGAAGCGCATTCAAGTCACTGGTGGCAGCGATCTTGCTTGTCGCATGGGCTGCGACGGCAAGCGGCAACTCGGACGGATCGATGCCGCATCCATCGTCGACCACCTCAACCGACTCGCGCCCCCCGCCGCGAATTCGAACCGTCAACCGAGTTGCGCCCGCATCGAGCGCGTTCTCGAGCAGTTCTTTCACGATGCTCGCGGGTCGTTCCACGACTTCCCCGGCAGCTATTTGTTGAACAATGTCCGCTGGAAGTATGCGAATGGGCATCTTGGGGAGTATGGTAGAGCCATGCGCGACACGGTTGTCGTGGGAGATGTGCACGGATGCGGTTCGGAACTGCGAGCGTTGTTCCGTCGACTCGCGCGGCGCGATCAGACGCCGCGCATCGTGCTGCTCGGCGATCTGCTGACGAAGGGACCGCGGCCTGACTTGGTGATCGAAGAGATCATTGCTCGCCGACGCGAAGGTTGGCGCATTGACCTCGTGTGCGGGAATCATGAACCGCGTGCGCTCGCTGCGATCCGGCGTGCAGGTTCCGAGGGTGACACGCGCGACTTGCCGCCCCGACTTGGCGAGATGGTCGATGTGCTTGCCGATGCGGATCTGCTCGATGAGGCCCAGACGCTGTTGCGCGAGGCGATGCGGAACAACTTCGTCCGAGGCCGTGTGCCCTACCAATGGACGGCGGTACACGCGGGAGTCGATCCAATGCGAGGGTTCGATCGCACGCCGCCGCGCGTTCGCATGACGATCAAATCTGCCGATGGGGAACCTGACTGGTGGTGGCACTATGACGGTGCCGACGGTTTGATGATCGTTGGCCACCGACCGCTGACGCGACCGCTGATGCTGATGCGGGAAACAGGGCGACCGGCCGTGGTGGCGATCGACACAGGCTGTGTCTACGGTGGAGCGCTCACTGCATACTGCCTCGGAACGGCCACTTTCATCGTGATCCCGAGCGAACAGCCGCGCCTGTTCAACTTCCGACGTCGAATCAGCGAACGTCCGGAGTCCAGCGCATGGCGAGCGGCATCCGCCGCCCGGGGCCGAATGCTCTTGCGCTGACCTTCAAGATGAGCGGCGCCTGAAAGCGCTTGTACTGCGCGGCATCGATCGCGCGTGTCCATCGTTGAACCACAGTGACATCGAACGCATTCCGCGTTGCTATCTCTTCGACTGTTCGTTCCTCATCCACCCATCCCTCCACGATCGCATCGAGCATGTCGTAGGGTGGAAGCGAGTCCTGATCGAGCTGGCCTGGGCGGAGTTCAGCAGAAGGAGCCTTGTCGATGCTGGCAGGCGGAATGGGTGGAGTCCCCAAACCGATGACATGCGGGCACTCATTGAGTCGCCGCGCAATCGCGTACACCTGCTGCTTCGTGAGATCGCCCAGCGGAGCGAGACCGCCGACCATGTCGCCATACAGCGTGGAATAGCCGACCGCCAACTCGCTTTTGTTCCCAGTGGACAGCACCAACGCACTCGTTGCATTCGACAGCGTCATCAATGTGAGCCCACGCAGTCGGCTCTGCAGATTTTCATCGGTCAGCCCTGAAAGATCGCAACGCACGCCGAGGTGCTTTCGCGCAAGGGCATGAAGATCCTCGATCGGCAGCAGGTCCGGCGGTCGCATCCCAAGACGCTGCGCCGTATCGATGGCATCACTCCGCGATCCTGCCGACGAGTACTGGCTCGGCATCGAAACGCCTCGGACCGCATCCGATCCGAGCGCCGCCACTGCGAGCGCCGCGAGAAGTGCGCTATCGATGCCACCCGACAGCCCAAGCAGCACACTTCGATGTCCGGTCTTGCGGACATAGCCGCGGATCCCCGCCACGACTGCGCGCGCAAGTTCATCCACTTCAGCGGCAGCGTCGGGGGTTCGTTCATGAACATCAAGTCCCGTCACCAACTCCACATCGCCGAACGGTCGAGTGAAAGCACCGCTTCCATCTGGATGCATGAGGCACGATCCGCCGTCGAAGATGAAGTCATCGTTTGCGCCAGAGGCGTTCACCATCGCAATGGAACGTCCCGCTCGCTGTGCAGCGGCGTGAAGTACACGAAGCCGCTGCGCATGCTTGCCCGCGAAGAACGGCGAGGCACTCATCGCTACAAGCAGCTCGGCACCTTCGCCGACGCTGTCACCAACGGGATCACTGAAGTAAGTGCCCTCACCGACATCCTCGCCTCGCCAGAGATCCTCGCACAACAGCAACCCCACGCGTTGACCAGCCACATCGATGCACAGCGGTTGGTTGCCTGCCTTGAAGTAGCGTGCTTCGTCGAACACGTCGTACTGCGGCAGAAGTTGCTTGCGATACACACACTCCACCGCACCGCTGCGCAACACCAAACACGCGTTGCTGATGCCCGCGCCCGATTCGCAGGGCCACGGTGCGCCCACAAGGACCGCACTCTCACCCGCGCCGCCCCGCGCCAAGTCCGCTGCGAGCTTTCGTGCAGCCTGCATACAGTGTTCCAGCAACCCAGCGCGCAACAGCAGATCGCGCGGCGGATAGCCAAGGAGGGAGAGTTCGGGCGTGACAATCAGTGGAACGCCTGTCCGCGCCAACGGCTCGGCCGCCGAACGAATCTTCGCCGCATTGCCCGCGAGATCTCCGACCGTGGAATCGAGGGACAGGAGCGCGAGACGCATCACTCGAGATTCGCAATCTGACGGAGGCTGCCCCGAGCGAGGACATCGATGCCCCGCCCTCGAAGCGCGGCAAAGACCTCTTCCGTGTGATCCGGTCCCCGCACCTCGATCTGACAGAGCACCTGTACGCGCGAAACATCATCCTCTCCGAAGGCTCTCTCGTGCGAGACTTGCTTCACGCTTGCCCCTGTTGATGCGATTGCTGATGCGAGTTCCGCCAGCCCGCCCGGTCTGTCACGAATGACCGCGAGGAACTGGATGATGCGCCCATCGAGAGCAAGTCCATGTTCGATGACACGAGCAAGCACCGTGGGATCGATATTGCCGCCGCACACCATCAAGCACACGCGACGACCGCGCAGTGTTTCAAGTTGCCCCTCCAACATCGCGGCGACTGTTGTCGCCGCAGCGCCCTCCGCAACGACCCGCTCACTCTCGAGCAGCCGAAGAATTGCACGCGTGATGGAGTCCTCGCCCACGGTGCACACCGACTCGATCCGCCCCTGAATGATTTCCAGTGCCGCCGCACCGACTTCGGGCACGCCGAGACCATCGGCGAGCGACGGCTCGGCAGCAATCCGCACCGGCTTTCCTTCTCGAAGCGCCGCGGTCATGCTTGCGCAGCGAGCCGACTCCACGCCGATGATGCGAAGCGTCGGTCGTACGGCCGCGGCGGCGAGCACGATGCCTGCCACAAGTCCCCCGCCACCGACTGGAGTCACGATGGCATCAAGGTCGTCAACCTGTTCAATCGCCTCGAGTGCGCATGTTCCCGCGCCGGCGATGATCGCGGGGTCGTTGAATCCATTGATGTATGCCAGCCCGTCCGCAGCGGCGACCGAGTCTGCATGCTCACGGGCATCAGCAATATGGTCGCCATGCAGAAGCACACGCGCTCCATACTGGCGGCAGCGAACCTGCTTCACCAGCGGTGCGAAGCGCGGCATCACAACGGTGACTGGAACACCAAGTGCCTTGCCATGAAATGCGAGCGCCAACGCATGGTTGCCCGCGCTTGCCGAGATCACTCCTCGCTCGCGCTGCCCCGATCCGAGCGACAAGAGTGCATGCCGAGCGCCGCGCTCCTTGAAGGAACCTGTTGCCTGCATGAGATCGAACTTGCACCAGACTTCTGCACCAAGCATCTGCGACAATGCGACACTGCGAAGACAGGGTGTGCGCACCACCCCGCCCGAGATGTTGCGTGCCGCATCGAGCACATCCTGTGCGGTGGGCAGCGGCGTAGAGGCAACTGCCATGGCGCCGTTCACGAGACGATCGGACCCGCCGCGCGAACTTCCGGCGTCACCGAAAACTTCGCATCGTTCGCGCGGAAGCGTGCGGCGAGATCACGCGCCTTCAGGTCGTAGGCGGCCTTGTCGGTCCACGTGTTCCGGGGATCAAGTACCTCAGCAGGCACACCTTCCACCTTGGACGGAATCGCAAGACCGAAGATCGGATCCTTGCGGAAAGATTCGCTGCGCAAAGAGCCACCGAGAATGGCGTTCACAAAAGCCCGCGTGTACGCCAACTTGAAGCGCGACCCAATTCCATAGGGGCCTCCCGTCCAACCAGTGTTCAACAACCAGACATCGGAACCGTGCTTCGCAATTCGGTCGCGCAGCATCTCTGCGTAACGCATTGGCGGGCGCGGCATGAATGGTCCGCCAAAGCACGCGGAGAAGTTCGGCTGAGGTTCGGTGACACCCGCCTCCGTGCCAGCAAGTTTCGACGTGTAGCCGTTGAGGAAGTAGTACATCGCCTGCTCAGCTGTGAGCTTTGAAACAGGAGGCAGTACGCCAAACGCGTCAGCCGTCAGGAAGATGACATTCTTTGGATGACCAGCAATGCTCGGAATCCTTGCGTTGCGGATGAACGACACCGGGTAAGTGACTCGCGTGTTCTCGGTACGCGCCGAACTGTCGTAGTCTGGAACACGGGTGACGGGATCGAGAGTGGTGTTTTCAAGCACGCTTCCGAAGCGGATCGCATCCCAGATTTCCGGCTCACCCTCTCGCGAGAGTTTGATGCACTTGGCGTAGCAACCACCTTCCATGTTGAAGACGCCCTTGTCGCTCCAACCATGCTCGTCGTCGCCCACCAAGTCACGGTTCGGATCCGCCGACAGCGTGGTCTTTCCAGTTCCTGAAAGCCCGAAGAACAGCGCCACATTTGCCGGATCCTTGCGGTCCACATTGCAGGAGCAATGCATCGGAAACACTTTCATGGCGGGCAGGTCGAAATTCATGGCGTAGAAAATCGACT
Source organism: Planctomycetota bacterium (assembly GCA_046080505.1). GTDB lineage: Bacteria > Planctomycetota > Phycisphaerae > Phycisphaerales > SM1A02 > F1-60-MAGs104. Next base: position 13,937 of record JBJTUC010000096.1, on the reverse strand, counting down.
TCTTCATTTCGCCCGCGTACCTCGTGCCAACGATGAGCACCGTTCGCTTCTCAAGACTCTGTGCGATGCAGACGGGCCCCTTTGCCCCATACTTCGCAGGATCGTCGAGCCGCAGGCTTCCCGCATTGATGATCGTCCAGTCCTGATGCCAGTTCTTCAGATCGGCACTCTCCGCGTTGATGAACAGCGTCTTGGCAAAGAGACTGTGCCAAGCTTCTTCCGTAAACACCGAGACCTTCAGGCGGAACGCCGGATCTGCGCCTGCATAGCCGTCAAAGCGGTACAGCTGTTCGCGCCGACTCAGCGTCGACAGCACCAACCGCTCGAGTGCGTCAAAGTGCTCGGGACTCATCGGCTGATTCACCTTTCCCCAGTCGATGTCTCCGTGGATTCCCGCCGTGTCCTCCAAAAACTTGTCGTTGGGGCTTCGCCCCGTGCGGTCACCCGTGTCGCAGGCGAGAGCACCGTTCGCCGCCAAACGCCCCTCGCCACGAGCGAGCGCGTGCTCGATCAACTCAGCCGTTGGCACATTTTAGAGGATCTTGGCGGCACCGAAGGAGTGACGCGTCGTCGACGAGTTGGCAGTCAGTGTGGTCATGGAAGTGATCCCAAAGGGGGGGTTGAGAAGTCTATCACGACCGACGATTCGATTCCCTTTGCAGTGTGCGCGGCAACCTCCTACCATTGCCCGCTTTCCATGGCGGCCGTAGCTCAGTAGGTAGAGCGCCGGGTTGTGATCCTGGATGTCGCGGGTTCAAGTCCCGTCGGTCGCCCTCCCCGATAAACCATGCGTTTTCATGCACTGCAGACCAATCCCAAATGGGAACAAGTTTCCGAGAACCGCTCGGCGATCCGTTCAGCGCTGGACGGGAGGCGACCTGAGCGGGGCGATCTCGTGATCCTGCCAGAGTTGTGCGAGACGGGCTTCACGATGCGTGCCGACATCGCAGCCGCACCCGATTCCGCGGAGTGGATGGGCCAACTGGCCAAAGATCATGGGATTTTCCTGCAAGCGGGGATTGCACGCAAAGTCGTCGGTGGCATCGCCAATACGGCGACCGTCTTCGCGCCAACGGGCGAAGAAATCGGCTGCTACAGCAAAGTGTTCCTCTTTGCTCCTGGCGGCGAACACCGCGCGTACTCGCCGGGGAACGGTCCAGTCGTGATCGACTGCGGCGGGACACGCATCGCACCGATCATCTGCTACGACCTTCGCTTCCCTGAACTTTTCAGGCACGCACTGATCGCAGGCGCTGAGGTTTTTAGCGTCTCGGCGTGTTGGCCTTCCGCACGACTTCACCAGAAGCGCGCCATGCTGATTGCACGCGCGCTCGAAAATCAGGCGGCAATCGTGGCCTGTAACCGCACGGGGAGCGAGCCAACCATCGTCTACAGCGGAGGTTCCGTCATTCTTGATCATGTCGGCAATGAGATCGCGGCGATCGGGTCGGAATCGGACACAATGCTCTCGGCTGACATCGACATTGCCGCGCTCCGCGCGTTCCGAGTGTCCTTTCCCGTTGCTTCCGATATCCGCCGATCCCTTCTCGGACTGTGACCAATCGCAGACGCGTTGACGCGTGTGCTGAGATTCGTAGACTCTCGCGCACGCGGCGCAGGTTTCATCAGCGACTCGCGTAGGAGCAAGATGCCACACCACAACGACGCTGGTCGGTCCGCTTCGTTCAACAAGTCAATCGTGAGGGCAAACCAAGCGCCCCGTCTGTCCAAGCGCTTGCAGGCGCATCGCGCTGCGTGCGATCCTTCTATTCGCGCGGCGCTCGTGCGCCGTGCGTATTTCGTTGCTGGCTCACAACGCCCCCTCTGGAATGTTTCGCTCGAGACGATTCTCGATTGCGTTTCCACCGACGGTGTCTGGAGTGAGCGAGTCGGCCTGTGGATTGGTGATGTTGCGCTCGCCTGCGCGTGTATTCGAGGGGATCACTCCGCGTGGAACGAACTGATCACGCGACATATGCGGAGCCTTTGCGAGGGGGCGGAACTGCGCCTCTCGCCGCAGCAGTCTCGTCTGCTTGTGGAACGCTTCGTCCGGGAACTGCGCGCCTCGACCCTCGCCGCGACACAGCGTGCGGATGCGGCAGCGCCCGCTCGGAACGGCAGTGAGCCCTCTTTGCACGACTACCGCGGCGGTCAGACGCTCGCTCGGTGGCTGCTTGGTCACATTCTTGCGCGTGTCGAGACGATGCCGCTCGGAGTTCCGCTGTCGCTGCCTGGTAGATGCCGCGAGGAGAGCGTTGTTCGCAGTTTCAGACGCGGCGATACATCTGCGCTGAGCGTGGAGTCAGAAGCCGTGGCCTCGATTCTTGACAGCGTTCTTGCTCCGCGTACCCTCGACTCTGACGCCCCCGCCACTGCGCGGGTGCCGCAGGCAACATAGCTCAGTTGGTAGAGCATCGCATTGAAAATGCGAGTGTCCCCGGTTCAAGTCCGGGTGTTGCCATTGACCCCGTGCAGCGCTTGCACCGTCCGCACATCGAGTCCGTCCATCGGATAGTGCGCTTCGAGTGCGCTGCTGAGTTCATGGGAGTCCACCACGACGAAGATGGCGGGCAAACCCAGCACGCTGCTTGCGAACCTGCACGCGCGCGCCAGATGCGCGGGCGTCGTCGCTGCGACGAGTGCACCATGCTCGAATCGAAGGGGAAAGATCCTGAACTGCCACGCTTGTCGCGCAGTCACGAGCACCGCAGCGTTTGCATCGACTCTCGCGAAGTCTGCGTCGAAGGTATGTGCAAGTGCGCGGTACTGATCGATCCACGCACCTTCAATGATGCTCGGATCGATCCCGAACATCTCCTCGCAGAGCACGCCGAAAGGGCGATCCTGCGTCTGCTGCCGCTCCAACACCGCATCCACCTCGCTCTGTCGCAGGACCCCCTGCGCAACGAGGAGTTCTCCGATTCGCGGAACGCGCATCTGCGGGCGAACTGCAGAAGGCGCTCTGGTTGTTGCTATGGAACTTCGCACGGCGATGGGATCGGCGGCGGCACATCGACACTTTCGGCAACCCTGAGATTTTCGGCAAGTCTTTGGTCCGCCGTACGCTGCCAACGGCGCGATAACCATGGCATCCCCCACTCGTGATCATGCAGCACGAGCCCTCCGATGGCTCTCCACGCGCCAAGCCCGCTCTCTGCGCCCCATGGCGAGGCGAATCGAGCGTGCTGCAAGCAATCCGCGCTTGCAGGCGGCCCTCGCATCGGAAGCTCGGCTCGCACGGACGCTGATCAAGGCAGGTTTTGATGTCGGCAGTGAAGTACCAACGCCGACAGGCCGCGCGTGTGATCTCGTGGCCCGCAAGGGTGATGTGCTGCTTCACTTTCATGTCAAGAGCATCGAAGGCGAACGCCTGCACTCGGCACGATCCATGCGCATGCCCCGAGCGATCAAAGCCCTCGAGAGCATCGAGCGGCGGCTTGAGGTGGAGATCATGTGGCGCACCGGACTCTCAGGCTCTTCGCTCAGGACTCTCGCTGAGAACTTTGCCGACTTTCTCACGCGGGCGAGCATCGGGGACGAACACTCGGTCTTCGGCCGAGATGGACGCAGGCAAGGTCGCTGCCGTGTCCGCTGTGCGCATGACGGCCAATGCGTTCGCCTCCATGTGGGCATCGCAGATGACCGCGCGGAGATCATCCAGCGAATGGACCGATTGATGCGCAAGGCGCGCGCGCAGTTTCTCACGGGAGGCGAGAACATCATCGTGCTGATGGGTGCGGAGCGACTGCAGTGGCTCTACGCACAGGCACTGCTTGGAACACCGATCGAACGCTGGGATCGCCTCCCTCGCCGCGGCGAGAGAACCGCCATCGGCCGCGCCTCGGACGGATTCTGGAAGTTGGGACGCGACCTCACCAGTCGAATCGCAGTCTGGCAGTCGATCGACTCGACTCACGCATCATCCATTGCCTGGCTGCGTGATTGTGGCACGAACGGAATGCGTGGCGTTTGCCGTTCGCTGTTCGACCGCTGCTACGAAGTCGAGTGAGTTCTCGGCTACTCGCCCGCGCCAAAGAGGCGCTCGTGCGGTGGAACGCGTTCGCGCGCACCGTCAGTGGCGGGCGGCCAAAGCCGAGCGAGCGCCGCGTGCGGCGGTTCATCGTCGATCGTGAATCGAACGCCTCCAGCGAGCAGATGTTCGATATGTCGCCGCGCCACACACGTTCGGAGGATGGAATGCGTTTCATCCCAGTCGCGCGAGCGCACCTTCGTCCGCGACTCCAGAAAGTCCACGGCTTTGCTCTCTCGGAGTGGAAGGCGGATCGTGACCTCATGCATTTCGCCAAGCAGCATTGCCCGCACGCGTTCCGTGAGATGTGGCAAGCCAAAGCCCGTGCGCGCGGAGACCGGGATGGCGGACAACTCTGATGTCGTCCACGTCGGCAAGTCAGCTGCGCTCGAGAACTTCGACAAGCGGTCCACTTGGTTGAGGACCACAAGTCGCGGCTGATCGCTGGCACCAATGTCGCTGAGCACGGTCCGTACCGTCTCCAACTGCTGCGGAGCCCGTGGATCAGCTACATCCACCACGAGCAAAAGGAGATGCGCATGGACGGTTTCCTCCAGCGTTGCGCGGAAGCTGGCAACCAGATGGTGCGGAAGTCGCTGGATAAACCCGACCGTGTCCGACAAGAGCGCGGTGTTTCCGCCGCCGAGGTTCCATGCTTCCGTCCGCGTCTGAAGCGTGGCAAAGAGCTGGTCATTGGCAAACGCGCCGCCAGCAGTGAGGGCATTGAAGAGCGTGCTCTTGCCCGCGTTCGTGTAGCCCACGAGCCCAACGGTGAAATGCTCCGCGCGGCGAGCCTGAACCTCACGAGTCTTGCGCGCCTGCGCTTCCGCGAGCTCCCGCTTCAGCGCGACAATACGCCGCGACACGAGACGTCGATCAATCTCCAGTTGCTGCTCGCCAGGGCCACGCGTTCCAACGCCAACGGGTGACCCGCCCGTGACCTGTCCAAGGTGCGACCACATGGCACGGAGTCGAGGCGCGGTGTATTCGAGTTGGGCGATCTCAACCTGAAGTTGAGCCGCACGGGATGTTGCACGATTGGCAAAGATGTCCAGGATCAGTTCGCTGCGATCGATCACCTTCTGGCACACGGCTTCTTCAATGTTTCGCAGTTGGCTCGGGCTGAGCTCATGATCGAAGATGACGACACCTGCACGAAGCTCCTCCACCATCGCCTTGAGTTCCGCAATCTTCCCCTTTCCAAGGCATGTCCGCGGATCCATGTCCGCTCGGTTCTGGATCAGTTGCCCGACCGTGTCCACGGCGGCCGTTTGCGCGAGCGCACGAAGTTCGGCGAGTGGATCATCGTTTCCGCTGCGCGCCTCGGACCCGCCAAGCACGACCGCAGCGAGCACTGCCCGCTCCGCTTGGATCGATCCGCCGCGAAGTCCTGTTTCCATTCCCCGCAGTCTAGGCAGCGAGGGCTACGCTCCACCTGCGATGAAGGTGCTTGGCATCGAAAGTAGTTGTGACGAGACATCTGCGGCGGTCGTCGAGATCGCGGGCGATGAGCTGCATGTCCGCTCATGCGTGACCGCAAGTCAAGACGCATTGCATGAGGAGTACCGCGGCGTTGTCCCTGAGATTGCCAGTCGCGCGCATCTGGAGTGCATCGTGCCCGTTGTGCGCGCCGCACTTGCCGAAGCTGGCGTCACGCTCGACTCCATGGATGGCATCGCCAGCGGAACGCGACCAGGCCTGATCGGTTCGCTCCTTGTTGGAACGAGCGCGGCAAAGGCCATTGCCTGGGCAAGCGCACGACCCTTCGTCGGCGTCGATCATGTCGCCGCGCATCTCGTGGCGTGCCTGCTTGATCGCCCGCCCATTGTGTGGCCCGCGCTCGGCCTTGTGGTTTCTGGCGGACATACAAGCCTGTTTTCCATGCACGGCCCGCTCGAACCCATCCTGCTTGGCGCGACAATCGACGACGCTGCTGGCGAGGCATTCGACAAGGCAGCTGCGATCCTTGGCGTTGGCTACCCAGGCGGTGCTCGGCTCGATGCGGCTGCAGAGCGCGGCGATCCAGCGCTCATTCCCCTGCCGCGCACTCGCCTTCGCGGGCATGACTTCTCCTTCAGCGGTCTCAAGACAGCGCTTGCACTCGCGCATCAGCGTTCACCGAAGGAAACGGAGGCGCTTGCCGCGTCCTTTCGGCTTGCTGTTGTCGACCAGCTCCTCGACCGCACCTGGAGAGCAAGCGAGGAAGTGGCCGCACGCACACTGCTCGTCGGTGGCGGCGTCGCTGCAAACGCGCTGCTTCGGCGCGAACTGACGCGCGGATGCGAGACGCGTGGCATCGATCTGCGACTGAGCGAGCCCCGCTACTGCACGGATAACGCCGCAATGATTGCGGCGACCGGTGCGCTGCGGCTTCAGCGCGGCGACCGAGATGGTTGGGACACAATCGCCGAACCACTCTCGGCGCTCGCGCGCGGCCGGCGTGGTGAGCGCCGACGCACTGGGTAAGCGCCGTGGAACGACCGAGAGGCATCGATCATCCAGCGTGCATACCCCCGTCGGAGCTGCTCGCTGTCTGCGAAACGCGGACAGGCAGAGTGGGCGGGCCAGGCGGTCAACACAGGAACAAGGTCGAGACCGCGTGCTTCTTGACCCACACACCCACTGGGGTTCGCGCCCAAGCGAGTGAGCGTCGGAGCCTCGCCGAAAATCGCATGGTCGCACTGCATCGACTGCGCATCGCGCTGGCAGTCCATGTTCGCTCCGTTTCTTCGCAGCAGCCGCATGCGGTGTCCTTTGCTTCGAGTGCACTGTGGCGCTCGCGGTGTGTTGGCGGACGCATTCGCTGTGCAGCAGAGCACACCGACTTTCCTTCGATGCTCGCCGAGGTACTCGACGTGTGGAACATCGCGCTCGGCGAGGGCAAGCGAGCTGCCGAGATCTTGCGGTGCACTGCCACGCAACTCGCGCGCTTCACCGCACGCGAGCGGAGCGCTTGGGCGGCGGTGCAGGCGCTTCGCAAGAGCCACAATCTTGCGCCACTGCGCGTGTGATCCGTACAGCGGACGCCGATTCGGCGCCTGAAGCGCTGAAAGGCCACTTGGGCAGTCTCAAAGTCCAGAGATTCACTTTGACTTGGGCACGATCTGGGTATCTACTTCAGTCATGCGATGTTCCATTGTGCGATGTTCCATGGCATCCGTGACGGCAACGACCGCCCTTTTTCTCGTTGGACCGACTATGGCACAGCAGACGGACCCCGTCTCGCAACCAACCACTCGCTCGGTCGTACGACTTGAGTCCCCCATTCGCGAGATCGCTGCGCATGAACTCGGCGCGGGTGGTTCCGTACCTGCGCAGTTGCAGGGCATCGTTGCGCTCCTTGAGGTGGATGAGAAGAACTGGCAAACGCTCGCGTCCGTGGATGATGCGCTCTTGACAGGTCTTCCGATTGCGCCTGGACAGACTGTCGATGTACTCGTGCACCGCCGCAATCCGCTCGAAGACACACAGGTCGTGTCCGCATCGCGCGATGTCAACGGGCAGATCGTCGATGTTCTCCTTGCATCGCCCGCACTGACCTGCTTTGGCGGCTCGCTGGTGAATGATCCCTCTTCACGAGTCATGATCGCACGGCACGAGAGTTTTTTGATTGGATTCGTGATCACCGACGAAGGACGTTGGATCATTTCGAGCGGCGCGACCAATCACAATGGACCACTTGTCGCCTTTCGTCACGGCGCACTTCCGTCAGGAACGCTGCGGACCCGAGACTGGAGCTGCGAAACCCTGCTGCCCCCCGACGAGCGCGGCGACGCAGGAAACGCAGGGCGTGGGGATGGTGGTGGCGATGAAGGCGGCATCGCGGGATCGAGCACCTGTCGCCAATCGCGAATTGCTGTGGAAACCGACCACGAGTTCCTTCTGCTCTTTGGCGGAAATCAGGGCGCAGCGGCTGCCTATGTTGCGACGCTGTTCAGCGCACTCACGGACATTTACTCGCGCGATGTTGGACTTCGCCCAAGCCCCTGCTTCATTCGCCTGTGGCCAACCGCGAGCGACCCATGGGATGCGACGAGCACGAGCTCCCAGCTGTACCAGTTCCGAGATCAGTGGCAAGCAATGCCCCCAAGCGTGCAGCGCAACTCCGCCACCTTCCTCTCTGGCCGCGGGCTCGGGGGCGGCGTCGCATGGCTCAATGCAGGCTGCGGCAGCTATGCGTACTCAGTGTCCGCAAATCTCGGCGGTTCGTTCCCCTATCCGCTCGTCGACAACAGTTGGGACAACTGGGACATCATGGTCGTTGCGCACGAACTTGGGCACAACTATGGCGCGCCGCACACGCACAGCTACACCCCCCCCGCGGACGGCTGTGGATCGGACCCGCAGGACTGCACCGCTGCGAACAACGACGAGGGCACCATCATGAGCTACTGCCACATCTGCGATGGGGGCATGTCGAATGTGGACATGCGTTTCCATCCCATGAGCATCAGCTCGATCACTTCCTATATCGGCGGAGGCTCATGCAACTTCTCGCCATCTGCGCAACCTCCAGCCGCGCTTCCGGACTACCGCACCTGCCTCGCGGGAGCGGTCATCGACATCGATGTGCTCGCGAACGACCTCGCACTCAACTGCGATCCAATCACTTCCATCTCAGTCGCACAGCCCGGTAGCGGTGCATCCGCAGTTGTCGTGCCAGGCGCCGGGCCGAACGGACGCAGCATTGTGCGGTTCACTGCCCCAGGGGGCAGCACCGCCTCACTCACCTTTCCCTACACGGTGGTCGAATCAAGCGGGCTGAACAACACCGCCAACATCACTGTGGATATCCAAGCCTTGCGTTACCCGGAAAACCCGGGCAACTCCGCCCCTGGGGTGATCGCCAGCTACTACCAACTGGCTGCCCCGCAGGTCCTCCCTGACTTCACGACCCTCACGCAGTACGCAGGTGGCATCGTGAGCGACATCAACTTTGCAAGCACGGGCGGCAACTTTGCGACAAGTGGCCGCGCCGAAGAGGTGGGCGCCGTCTTCCGTGGGTGGATCAACATTCCGACATCTGGGTTTTGGACTCTCTTTACGAACTCCGACGACGGCTCGCGACTGCTGATCGGTCAGACAGCTGTGGTGAACAATGATGGTCTTCATGCAATGGTCGAGCGTTCGGGCACGATCGCCTTGGCTGCAGGTCGTCATGCCATCACAGTCGAGTTCTTCGAGAACGGCGGCGGCGCAGGCCTCATCACGTCCTGGCAAGGCCCTGGAGTTGCAAAGGCAGTCGTCCCCGCCTCCGCTTGGTCGCGCGGTGGCACCTACAACTGGGCGGATGTCAATCGCAACGGAATGGTCGACGGCGCCGACCTCTCACTGCTGCTCGCCGCATGGGGCACCTTCAACATTCCCGCAGATATCAATCAGGACGGCATCGTGTCGGGAGTGGATCTCGCGGCGCTGCTTGCGGCTTGGGGTAGCTGAGCGCCGCACAGACGACGCTGCAACATCTAGCCAAGAATGCATCCAAGAGTGCTCAGCGGGCGAGCGCTGCGGTCTTGCCCTCGATCGCGCCAATCAGTTCTTTCCAGCTCTTGTCGAAGGCGTCGCGACCTTCGACTTGCAACTCCGCTGCGCAGCGATCGAGGTCGATGCCCGCCTTTGTGACCGCATCGAGCGTCGTTTGCCACGAGCGATCGCTCGGCGCGAGCACTGATGGCAACTCCATGCCGCGGCTGACGGCCAGCAGCGTTTCCTCAGGCATCGTGTTCACGGTGCGCGGCGCGGCGAGTGCCTGGACATACAAAGTTGGAGAGAGACTTGGGTCCTTGGTGCTTGTGCTTGCGAAGAGCAGCCGCTGCGGGCGCGCACCGGCCGCCTCAAGGGCGAGCCATCGATCAGAGGAGTACAGCGCGCAGTACTCGCTGTAGCACTTGCGGCACACGGCTACACCAACGGTGTTCTTCAGATTTGCAGGCAGTTTCGGCGCGGTCTTGCGATCCCACCGAGACACGAACAGACTCGCCACTCCACTCACGACGCCGAGCGGCAGCTTCGCAGCTGCGCGCCGCTCGAGCCCTCGCATGTACGCCTCCGCCGCAGCGCAGCAGTGCTCTGCGGAGAACAGCAGAGTGACATTCACGGAGATACCAGCGAATGTCAGTTCTTCGATGGCAGGAATACCCTCGGGCGTTCCTGGAACCTTGATGTAAAGGTTGGGACGACCCGCCTTCGCATGAAGTTCGCGTGCTTGCGCGAGCGTTGCCTTCGTGTCGTTCGCGAGAAGTGGCGACACTTCAAGCGACACCCAACCGTCGATACCGCCCGTGCGTTCATGAACGCCGCGAAACAGGTCGCATGCTCGCGTGAGATCAGTGATGGCGCACTCAAAGAACACCTGCTCAGCAGGGAGTCCCTTCGCCGCAAGCGCCGAGACCTGCGTGTCATAATCACTCGACCCCGTCACCGCCTTCTCGAAGATCGATGGGTTCGAAGTGAGACCAACCACCGAGAGATCGCGGATCCACTGCGCCAGTTGTCCTGAATCGAGCAGCTTGCGGGTGATGTTGTCGAGCCAAATCGACTGGCCAGTCATGCTGAGGAGTGCGGTGGATTTCATGATCGAGAGAATAGCGTGGGGAACACCACTTCCCTCGCGCTGCGGAGTTGCGGTTCCGTGAAGGTCTCCAACCACCGCTGCCCCTACATTGCCTCCATGAGCACCCTTCAACAGCCCACGTCGCAGAACGCACTCCGCCTGGACGCACGACCCGAGTGGAAGTCCCTGCAGCAACTCGCAAAGACCGATGGAGCGGTTCACCTGCGCGATCTGTTCAACGGAGATGCCGGCCGTGCGGCGCGGTTCAGTGTGGAGGGTCCACGCGGGATCTTCATGGATTACTCCAAACAGCGCATGACTCCCGCCGTATTCGATGCGCTGCTCGCGCTCGCCCGAGCATGCGGTGTTTCAGAGCGCACGAAGGCGATGTTCAGCGGGGAGAAGATCAACATCACTGAGCATCGCGCGGTGCTACACACCGCCCTTCGTGCGCCGCGCGGCGCCACGGTCCTTGTCGACGGTCACAACGTGGTACCTGATGTGCATGCTGTCCTCGACCGCATGGCCGCGTTCAGTTCCGCCGTGCGCAAGGGTGAATGGCGCGGACACACGGGGAAGCCCATCCGTACCGTGGTCAACATCGGCATCGGTGGCAGCGACCTCGGGCCTGCGATGGCGTACGACGCGCTGCTCCCCTTCACGCAGCGCGATCTCTCCGTGCGCTTCGTATCCAATGTGGATGCAACCGATTTCGCCGAAAAGACGCGCGACTGCGATCCTGCGCAGACGCTGTTCATTGTCTCATCCAAGACTTTCACAACCCTCGAGACCATGGCGAACGCCAATACCGCGCGAGCGTGGTTGCTCCGTGGACTCGGCGGAGACTCGGCCGCGGTCGCTCGGCACTTTGTCGCGGTTTCCACAAATGCGGAGAAGGTGCGGGCATTCGGCATCGATACAGCAAACATGTTCGGGTTTTGGGACTGGGTGGGCGGTCGATACTCCATGGACTCCGCCATCGGGCTCTCCACCATGCTTGCCATCGGCCCCGACGCGTTCCATGACATGCTCCGTGGCTTCCATGAGATGGATGAGCACTTCCGCACGGCGCCGCTCGAGCGGAATCTCCCCGTCCTCATGGCGCTTGTGGGGATCTGGAATGTCAATTTCCTCGGCGCCCAGACATTGGCGGTGCTGCCGTACGACCAGTATCTCGACCGCTTCAGTTCCTATCTGCAGCAGCTCGAAATGGAATCCAATGGCAAGCATGTAACCCTCGATGGGGCTCGCGTGTCGTGGTCCACCTGTCCTGCGGTGTGGGGACAGCCTGGCACGAACGGCCAACATGCCTTCTATCAGATGATTCATCAGGGAACGCCGCTCGTGCCCTGCGACTTCATCGCGTTCTGCCAGTCGCACAACCCGATCGGGAATCATCAGGATCTGCTCGTGGCAAACGTCCTCGCACAGGCGGAGGCGCTCGCATTTGGCAAGACGCTTGCGGAAGTCGAGAAGGAAGGGAGTCCCGCATGGCTCGCGCCGCACCGGCAGTTCGAGGGAAACAGACCAACGACCACCATGCTTTGCCCGAAACTCGATCCGGCGATGCTTGGCAGTCTCATCGCGCTCTACGAGCACAAGGTCTTCACTCAGGGAACGATCTGGAACATCAACTCCTTCGACCAGTGGGGAGTCGAGCTCGGCAAGGTGCTTGCGCAGCGGATCATCCCCGAACTGAGCGGACCATCACCAAAGCCGACGCACGATGGCAGCACCCAGCAGCTCATCAGCCGCTACCGCGCCGCTCGAGGCATGTGATCGAACGCCCTAAGGCATCGCGCGGGCAACCGATTGCACCGCCTGCACGACGCGCGCCGATGCATCATCCATCTCGCGCTGTGTCGTGAGCCGTGACATAGAGAAGCGAACCGCGCCATGCGCAACCTCGCGGTCAATCCCCATCGCCAACAGGACGGGTGACGGATCGAGCGAACCTGAGGAGCATGCGGCTCCCGCCGAAGCGGCCACATCGAGTCGCCCGAGTTCGACCAACAGCGCTTCCGACTGCAACCGCGGGAACGCGATCAGACTCGTGTTCCACAGGCGTGGAACGCGCTGACCGATCACCACGGCGCCAGGAACCGCAGCCGCGACCGCCGATTCAAAGGCATCCCTCCACTGGGCAAGTTGCTTCATCGGCATGTCCCCGCGCGCGAGCCACTGTGATGCCTCTGAACACGCCGCCCCGAATCCGCAAATGCCGGCGACATTCTCCGTACCGCCTCGGCGTCCGCGTTCTTGGGGACCGCCAACGGCTTGCCCCACAAGGGAAACGCCGCGTCGGCAGTACAGCGCACCAGCCCCCTTCGGTCCATGCGCCTTGTGAGCAGAGATGCTCAGGAGATCGCATCCGATCCGCGAGGCATCGATCACCATCCGACCGAGGCACTGCGTTGCATCGGTATGGAAGCGAACCCCATGCTCACGGCAGATCATGGCAATCTGCTCGACAGGCTGAATCACACCCGTCTCATTGTTTGCCCACATCAGCGAAACGACCGCCACCTCACTGGCGCGCTTGCCAAGCAAACGGGACAGTTGCCCAAGATCGACCCGCCCTTCCGAATCGAGATCTACCCAAGTGACCTCGCCGCGGTCCGAACCTGCGCGCCACTCACCACTCTCAACGGCGATCGCACACTCCCGAACAGCCGCGTGCTCCGTCTGTGCTGTCACCACGAGATGACGCCCTGGCTCATGCCCGAGCGAACCAAACAGTGCGAGATTGCAGGACTCCGTTCCACCCGAAGTGAACACCACCTCGCGCGTTGAGGCACCGATGGCGAGCGCAACATCACTCCGCGCACACTCCACGCTCTCGCGCGCCAAAGCGCCGAAGGGATGCACACTCGATGGATTGCCCCAACCTTCATGCAACGCGCAGCGAACAGCCTCCATCACCGTGATCGATGGAGCCGTTGTGGCGTTGTTGTCGAGATAGATCACGGACGGAAGACCAATGTCTCAATGAAAAAGCGCCGCCTTTCAGCGGCGCGTCCTTGCGTCAAGAGTGCGGGCGAGAGGAATCGAACCTCCACGGGTTTTACCCCACAAGAACCTGAATCTTGCGCGTCTGCCAATTCCGCCACGCCCGCAGCGGACCGAAAGTCTAGCAGGGAGACGCATGGGGTGCATCGTTGCCGCCATGGTGCAGCTTGGTGCGCATCATGGTGCAGCTTGGTGTGCATCATGGTGCAGCTTGGTGTGCACCCGGTGGACCACTCGGCGACTGGCCCTTTCCGCCGAGTGATCCCCGTCCTGCTGTTTCCTGCCGTGTCCCGCGAACTGCTCCACCGACCTACGCCTCGGCCGCACCTCACGAAGATCATGTGG
>JBJTUC010000095.1:0-7194 GCA_046080505.1 Planctomycetota bacterium | reverse complement strand
GGTTTCCACGATCCGAGTGGATTTTCGTTTTCATCAACGCCATTGTCCTGATGGCGGGCGTTCATCGTGCCGAACTGAGCGGCACTGCCGTTGTTCACACCAAAGTCAAGCGCGTTCAGCATGACGATGTTGCTGGCGTTCCAGTTGCCGTAGATCTTGTACTGCGTGTTGCCTGCGGCGGTGAGCGTGCGCACCACGCTGAAGCCGCTCCACTGTGGGGCGGACTGCGCGGATGCGGACGAAGCGATGAGCACTGTGGCTCCCAGGACTGCGAAAGTCTTCATTTTTGATATCTCCCTTTTTCTTAAAATCTGGCTTTCAGTTGTCTGGATTCCACGAGAGAAGCCAACAACACCTTTCTTGAATCCCTCAAGGCCAATCGATTTTTTCAACTGCCCTTTTCGAGACTCCCTGTTGCATCACTGGCTTGCCGCACACACTGCACGGGGCCGATGCACTATCAATATGGCACGAGATGACGACCCGTCAAATCACAGATGCGGTTTTGCAACACTTTTTGTGACCTGAACTTACGACGCCGAATCGCGGCTCAAACGCTGGTAATGCTCCCTCTCTCCGCGTCCGCGTAAGGGATAGTCCTTCCGCAGCGGGTGAGCGGGGTAGTCCTTCCACATAAGAATGCGCCGCAAATCGGGGTGCCCACGGAACCGAATACCGAACATGTCAAACACCTCGCGCTCCGCCCATTCGGCGGCGGGCCACAAATCGGCTGCAGAATCAACATAGAGCGCAGGATCGTCCGCGACGCCGGTGGTATCGAGCGAAGGCGATACATGAGTCTTCACTCGCAGGCGCGTGTTCGTTCGCAGGCTTACCAAGTGGTAAACAACCGCAAACCTCCCGGGCTGGGGTGCCGGATAACCGAGGTAATCCACCCCGCCCACATCGAGCAGCATGCTGTAGTCGCAGGACGGATCGTCTCGTAGGAACCGCAGCACATCGTGCACATTGGCAGCAGGAACCGTCACCGTGACCTGTCCGCGGAACGCGGCCGCCTGCATCTTCACGGTGGAGAACGCTTCCTTTAGAGGCGCGAGCGCGGGGTGATTCGGCGCGGCATCGGTGGTCTGGCTCATCCCCCAATCCTACGGCAGAGCGCCCGCTGTGCGCTCTCGCCCGCGGAAGAACAGCGCCCCCCGCAAGGATCTCAGTGGCGGAAGTGCCGCGACCCCGACAGCAGGCAGGTCACGCCGCGTTCCGTGCATAGCGCAGCAGTCTCGGCATCGCGCTTGGACCCACCCGGATGCACGATGCAGCGCACACCCGCATCGATGAGTCGCGCGGGCCCATCCGCAAAGGGGAAGAACGCATCACTCCCAGCAACGGGAACGCATGCGCCCGCAGACGCGAGCACAGCTTTCGCCTTCTCCACGGCGATCCCGCAGCTGGCAAGGCGGTCCATCTGCCCGGCACCCGATCCCCAAAGGCTGCCGCCGCCGCAGATGCAGACGGCGTTCGACTTCAGGTGCTTGGCAACCGTCAGCGCAAGCGCAGCATCGGACAGCACCGACGCCGATGGAACGGGGCCTGCCACATGCTGAAAGTTGGCCGCCACAATCGGAAGCGTGTCGCGTTCCTGTACCAGCACTCCGCCTGGAACGGACCGCAGCGAATGTGGGCGGTCCACCCTGTGGCGGAGCGAGCCAAGCGCGATCAGCCGCACATTTTTCCAGCGCTGCGCGAACCGATCGAAGGCGGCGGGTGCGAACGAGTCCGCAATCACCACTTCCAGGAAGCGATCGCCTTCCGTCATCGCCTCGGCGGCGGCAAGGTCCACTTCACCGCTGCATGCGACGATGCCTCCGAAGGCAGCCACGGGATCGCCAGCGAGCGCGGACAGAAAGGTCGCGCGTGCATTCGTGCCGATCGCCGCGCCACAGGGGTTCGTATGTTTGATGATCGCGCACGCGGTTGCAGCATTCGGCAGATCAACCAGATCCTGCACCAACTCGAGCGCAGCGCTCGCATCGAGCAGGTTGTTGTACGAAAGCGCCTTCCCATGCAGCAGCGGGGCGCCCACCACGGAAGGTTCGCGCGAACCAGGCACCAGATACGCCGCAGCGCCCTGATGCGGATTCTCTCCGTAACGAAGTTCGCCCGCCTTCGCAAGCGTGATCGTCATCACATGCGGGAAGTCACGGCTCGCGCGCCCATCGAACCAACTGCTGATCGCCGCGTCATAGGCGGCCGTGCGCGCGAATGCCGCAGATGCCAGCTCGCGCCGCAGCGCGCCCGTTGTGCTGCCCTGGTGATTCGTCAGATCGGCGCAGATGCGGTCGTACTGGCTCGGGTCGGTCACGACGCAGACATGCTCGAAGTTCTTCGCGGCCGAGCGGATCATGCTTGGACCGCCGATGTCGATTTTCTCGATCGCCTCTTCATCGCGTACGCCATCGCGGCGGATCGTCGACTCGAACGGATAGAGGTTCACGCATACCAAGTCGATCGGCGCAATTCCATGCTCGGCCATCGCGGCAACATGCGCCGGCTTGTCGCGCCGCCCGAGGAGTCCGCCATGAACGCGCGGGTGCAGCGTCTTCACTCGCCCATCGAGCATTTCAGGGAACCCCGTCAACTGTTCGATCGGCACCACAGGAATCCCCTGTGCCAACAGCGCCGACGCGGTGCCGCCAGTGGAAACGATCTCAACGCCATGATCGACGAGTGTTCGTGCAAAACCAACCAGATCGCGCTTGTCGCTGACAGAGATCAGCGCGCGACGCACACGAACGAGATCGCTCATGGTTCGGTGGATTCCGACTCGGCGTCGGTATTGCCGTCCGAGATCGGCGCAGGCGTGGGAGTAGGCGCAGGCGCAGGCGTAGGCGTGGGCGAAGGCGCAGGCGCTCGCTTCATTTGAGCACAGCGCTGCAGCAGCCCCGCAGAAGAAAGCAGATAGAGATCGGGGCGCTCGCCGCTCGCCGCTGCGATATTGACCGCATCTGGAAAGCGCGCGGTGGCCGACACCTTTCCAGTGGCCGAACTGATGGTGGTCGCAGTACGAGTCCGTGCGTCCCACAGCATGAAGTCGTCGCCGATCATGCAGATCGGTTCGCCAGATTGGGAAGATCGCCATGCCACGCGCCCGTCGCGCAGCGTCATGTCTGTCGTCGTGTCGCGCAGACTTTCGAGCGCCACAAGATCGCCGCCCGCGATGCGAGTCAGCACAAGACCGCCACCTGCGAACAAGCGACCGCTCAGTTCATCCATCGACTTCCATCGCCACCGCACCTTGCCGGAGCCGATGTCCATCGCATGCACCGAGTAATCGCTGCATCGCGCATACACGCTCACAGGATCTGATGCGAGATTGCCTGCAACGCCAGCGCCAACATCCCTCCGCCATACTGACTTCCCGCGAGCGGCAGAGAACACGGCAACCTCGCCGCCGTTGCTGCCCACCGCAACAGCATCGCCAAGCAGCAGGGGTTCATCCACAACCGTGCCGCGTACTCCGTTCACATGCATGAACGCACCAATGCTCAACTGCTGCCAGACCACCTGGCCGGCTTTCGAACCAAAGATCGCGTAGTCACCAGCCACAACGGCAGGAGTCATTGGGAGGCGAGTGATCTTGTGCCGTGCGGCCAAACGCCCCGTCGCGAAATCGGCGGCAATGATGCCGCTGTCGAGGCAGACAACAACCTCGTCACGCTTCGGTTGCGGCGAACGGGCGATCGAAAGCACCCGATCGGACACTTCGCCGATGCGGTCGCGCCAAACGGTTCGCCCATCGCGCACAAGCACACGGGCTACGCCCGAGCCCGAGTCCAGAACGAACACGCTTTCGCCATCAGGATCCGTTGTTTGAACACCCTTCGCCGTTGTTCCGCGCCCAATCCCAACGCCCACCTGCCAAACGGTTGTCAGGCCGAGGCTCTTGATCGAGGCGGGATCCGCGATGAAGACGCCATCCGTGACCGCAGCGGTGGGGGTACTCACCTGAGCCTCTGTATTGCTTGTCAGGAACGCAACCGCAAATGCCCACAGCGCGGCGCTTGTGAAAAGGGCTGGCACAACTCGCGCGGGCAACAGGGTGGGGATCGGACTGTGCTGCATATATGGAGGGGTTCCCGCGACTTGGAACTCGGCAGAATAGCCAAAGCTGCAGCCACAAGGCGCCAGTCAGATTGTCTGTCCAGGTTGTCTTGAAGTCAGATGTGGCACCCCAAAAAGGACTCAGCCGCGCCCTTTTCAGGTTCGCGGCTGGTCCCCCTTTTCTCACTCCCTATCCTGCACAGCTGGGCTTTCAATCACATCCCTTGAAACTGCCTCGAGGATTCCGAGGTCCCTTTTCCCTCATCCTCGAACTGTTTGGTTCCTTTTGTTCGAAGGCCCTTTTTCCGACGAACAACCATCACCTTCCCAGCTGCATGTCATTGAATAAGGAGGTCCCTACTCCTCCCATTCAACAATGACAAGGTAACGCATACTCAAACGATTGCAAGTTGAGCTGTCAAAAATGTTCAAGATCTTGAAGTTTCTGCGCCTGCTCCCATGGCAACATATTCACCGAGGATCCTCACCTGCCCCCATCAGTACAGCAATCACAGCGCTCCCGCGGCCCCATCGCGCACCAACGCATGGGGATCTGCGCAGTCGTTGGGCTTCTTGTTGCGCTCTTGAACTGCGCGCACGCGCGCGCGCAATCGGCGCCCCGCGCACAGCAGCCTTGGTGGGAACGAACGGCGGCCAGCACGCACGCTGGAAACACGCACAAGCTGCGGGGCGATCTCTCGCAAGACAACCTCGCCGCATCGGCGCGGGCAATCGATGCGCAGTGGCAGCAGATTGATGCGCTGCTCGGTTCACTACGGCCCCGATCGCGCACCGTGCAGCAGGTGCTTGTCTTCGCAGCATTCGACGATCTCGCCGACACACTCCGATCGCAGTTCGCGATCGATCCGCCAGGGCATGCGTTTGCGTTCTTCTCGCCGCTTGGGCAAGGTGTTGCGATCTGCACGGAAGACGTCGCGCCGCCGCAAGCGATGCGGGGTCTCGCGGCAGCGCTCACTGCGGAGTACTTGCGACTCTGTTGCGGCGGCGATGTTCCGCCCGCGATCGAGTGTGGCCTGCTCGATCTCGTCGCGCGTGCAGATGCGCGCGGCAGCGGCACTGGCGCCGCCGGGATCGCCGCCGTGCAGGTTGCGCTCACGGACAAGTCCGCGCTCCCGCTCTTCGACCTGATCGAGAAGGACCGCAAGCAGTGGGACGAAGCCGTTGCAAGCAGCGACGGCAGCGCCCTGCAGGAACAGGCCGCATCGCTCGTGCGCTTCATGCTGTCCGGCAAGGGCGGTATGAAGCCAGATGTGTTCGCGCAGTTTCTGCGCGACATTTCGTATGGCGCCACCGCATGGACCGCATTCGCGCGCGTGTACGGCATCGCATCAGGACGCGACTGGAGCGAACTCGACAAGCGCTGGCGCGATTTCGCACAGAAGGAACAGCCGAGCGCCAACGAAACTTTGCGGGAACGGCTCGCGTTCCTTGCGGAGGGATCGCTGATGCTCGAGCGCGAGGGAGCGCCACCGAGCAGCTTCGCGGAACTCTCCCAGTCGCTCACCGACCGCTCGTTCATCTGGCCCAAGCGCTGGCGGCCAGGGTTCTCCACCGTTCGCGCCACCGATGCGTCGTCGTTCCGCCCAGTCGACGCACCCGCGCGCAAGGGAGGATCGGCGAAGCAGGTCGAGTTCACATGGACCGCACCCGCGCCGCCCGCCGCATCACCCGCCGCAGCGCCAAACAGCGCACCTCCAGCGGCGCCATCCGCTTCGCAGCCCGCGACCATCTCGAGCAGCGATCCGCCGGGGCGCGCTCTGCAGATTCGGTGGATCAAGACGCGCACGCAGCCCGAGGCGCCGTGGGTGTGGGATCTTGTTCCTGCGAAGTGACGCGCAGCGGCGTACATTCGCGGGCGATGGCGCAGGCAATCGAATCGCCAAGCAGCAGGCTCCGTGAACGCATGGAACGCGGATGCGTTGTCGTACCAGGCGCGTTCAACGCACTCGTCGCACGCGCCGTCGCGCACGCCGGATTCGACGCGTGCTATGTCTCGGGCGCGGCCACCGCCAACTGCAGCGGCTTCCCGGACATCGGACTCCTCTCACTCACCGAAGTCTGCCGCACCATCCGCGAGATCGCCGACGCAAGCGGATTGCCACTGATCGCAGATGCCGACACGGGCTTCGGTGAAGTCGAATGCGCCGTGCGCGCCATGATCGACTACCAGCGCGCAGGCGCAGCCGCACTGCACATCGAAGATCAAGTCTTCCCCAAGCGCTGCGGCCACCTCGACGGCAAGGAACTCATCCCCGCGCAAGACATGGCGGACAAGATCGCCGCAATGAGCGCTCGCCGACTCTCCCGCGATTTCATCCTCATCGCGCGCACCGACGCACGCGCCATCGAAGGCATCGACGGCACCGTGCGTCGCGCGAACATCTACCGCGAAGCGGGCGCCGACATGATCTTCCCCGAGGGCCTCGCGAACGCGAGCGAGTTCGCACAGTTCGTGAAGGTGTCGCCCGGCTGGTCCCTTGCGAACATGACCGAGTTCGGCAAGACCGATCACATCAGCGCAGCGCAGTTCGCGGCGATGGGATACGCGGCAGTGATCTTCCCAGTGTCGCTGATGCGCATGGCGATGCGTGCAGTGGACGATGGGCTGAAGCAGCTCAAGGAGCATGGGTCGATGGAGGCCATGCTGCCACGCATGCAGCACCGCACATCGCTCTACGAACTGCTCGGCTATCGGCCCGGCACGCAGTGGAACTTCCCTCGCGGCGGATAATGCGCGCCTTCGGCGCGCGCGGGCGGTGGCATAGCGGCGAGAAATCGAGGGGTGGTGGCGGGTTGGGGGTGGAACTGTGCGGAAAGCGTGCCTGTCCGAGTTGCAGCAGGTGGTGGCTGGGGTACTTTTCGGTACGGGACTTTGCCCGGGTTCGCAAGCCGCGTGTCAAACTGAGAGGTACCACCCAATGCACATCGATCGCCGTCCGTCCATCTTCAGCGTTCTGCTTGTGGCTGTGTTGCTCGCCGTGTTCGGTGGCGCTGAGCGCGCATCGGCGCAGTGTCCTGGTGATGTGATCCCTTCGGGGAATGTCGACGGGGTCGACCTGAGCGCAGTCCTCGGCACATGGGGATCAGATGGCAGCGGTGCGTACAACACCGATG
>JBJTUC010000094.1:0-4375 GCA_046080505.1 Planctomycetota bacterium | reverse complement strand
GGAGCAGGCGAGAGCTGTCTGAGCCCCGGCACGGCTATACCGCAGCCCCCTTGCGTGGGAGTGTGCGCGTCCGCGCAGCGGCTATGCCGCAGCCCCTTGGCGTGGGAATGCGCGCGAATCAGCGCGAAGGGCGTTCCACACTCACCTGCACCACCCGCCTCGCCCGAATGTTCTCATTGCCGAGTTGCCCGCACGCGGCCATGGCTGTTCGCCCCTTGGTACGCCGCCGTTTCGTGAACTGACCGTTGGCGATTGCTCGGGCGACGAACGCGTCGACTGCCGCGTCATCGGGTGCGGGCCAGGGGCTGTCGCGGCGTGGGTTGTAGGGGATGACATTCAGGCTGCAGCGGATGTTGCGAAGGAAGTCGCAGACGGCGTCGGCGTGCTCGGGTAGGTCGTTCACGCCGGGGATGAGGACATACTCCGCGCACAGTGCGCTCGTGGGGCGCTTGGGGAATGATGTCATTGCGGCGCGGAGTTGTGCGAGCGGTTCGGAGCGGTTGATGGGCATGATCGCACTGCGGATGTCGTCGTTGGGGGCGTTCAGGCTGATGGCGAGTCCGACGCGGCGGAAGCCGGGCTGCTGTATGAACTCGCCGAGGCGGCGGATGCCGTCGGTGCGACCGACGGTGCTGATGGTGACGCGTGAGCAGCCGATGGCGGGGCCGTTCATGTCGCAGAGGATGCGTATGGATTGCAGGACGGCGTCGAGGTTGTCCATCGGTTCGCCCATGCCCATGAAGACGATGTTGGCGATGTCGAAGTGGCCGTGGTCGGGGCGGGTTTCGTCGGTGAAGGGGTTCGCGACAAGGAATCGTGCGGCGTGAAGTTGCTGCACGATCTCGCGCGGGGTGAGGCTGCGAAGAAGACCCATCTGCGCGGTCTCGCAGAAGCGGCAGCCCATGGCGCAGCCGACTTGGCTGCTGACGCAGAGGGTGCGGCTGAATCGCCCGCCGCGGTGGGGCATGGGGATGATGACGCTTTCGGTTTCGAGTGCGCCGTCGACGGCGAGCAGGAACTTCGCGGTGCGTTCATCGATCAGTGTGCGAAGCGGCGGGGGTGGGGGCGGCGCCATCCACGGCTGCCAGATACCGCGGCGGTGCACGGCGCGGTAGGCGTCGAGTGCTTCTTCGCGGCGGCGCCCCTGCGCGCGTGCTGCGGCCACGAACTCGCCGCTTGTCAGCGCGAGTGGATCGGGTGCTGGGTCCGTCGGGTTGGGCGGGGGCACGGTGGGCGATCGTAATGGAGGGGCTCTACACTTTCGGCATGCATTTGAAGCGAGATGGGCATGAACATGGTCCGCCGATCGTTCCCGTGAAGTTCATTCTGGAGGACGCGGCTGGGCTGACGGGTACGGAGCGCACTGAGTGGGATCTCATGGGCGGCGAGGGGGAGTCGCTGCTTGAGATTGCCATCGACCATGGGATCAACATTGAGCATGCGTGCGGCGGAGTCTGCGCGTGCTCGACTTGCCATGTGTATGTGGAGCAGGGGATGGACCAACTGACGGAGTCGACCGAGGCGGAGGAAGACCGGGTCGAGGAGGCGCCCGGGATTCAGCGCAACAGTCGCCTGTCGTGCCAGTGCGAACTACGCGGCAAGGGGCCGATCGTGGTGCGTGTGCCGGCGTGGAACCGCAATGCGGTCAAGGAGATTCCGCATTGAACGCACCCAGCAGCGGCGGCGCTGCTGCGCAGAATGACTCGGCGCCGCGGTACCACGCGGCTGCTGTGCAGACGGCGCTCGACTGCCCGCGCGATCGCAGCGAGATTGGCGTTCGCGTGGACCGCATGTGCGCGCTGGTCGAGCAGACGGTCAGCGGCTACGAGCCGTTCTTCGATGTGCGGCTGTTTGCGTTCCCCGAGTTTGTGATGGCTGCGCCTGCGTATGCAACGGTGGGCGAACTGCGCGATCGTCTTGCGCTGCCACTGGACAACGAACATGTCGATCGGCTCGCGCGGCTGTGCGCGAAGCTTGGTGTGTTCATTCAGTGCGGGACCTTCATCGAGCAGTGCGCGGAGGAGCGTGATGTGCTGTTCAACACGAGCGTGCTGTGCGGTCCTACGGGAGTGCTGAGCGTGTACCGCAAAGTGAACCCATGGATTCCGTGGGAGGTTCACGCATCGCCGCATGACCGTGGCGCATCGCCCGCCGAGTGTTTTCCCGTGGCGCACACGGAGATCGGCGCGATCGGCTGTGCAATCTGTTACGACTGGCTGTTTCCAGAGTCCATCCGTCAGCTGGCGTTCCACGGTGCGGAGGTTGCGGTGCGAGTGAGCGCCTACATGGATCCGTGGGGCGCGACACCGCCGATGGATTGGTGGACGCTCTTCAACCGCGCGCGCGCCGCGGAGAACACGCTGTTCGTGTTGGCGGCGAATCAGGGGGCGCACCTCTCGCAGTACCCGCCGTTTTCGTGGCCTGGTGGGTCGATGGTGGTGGACTTTGATGGCCGCATTCTCGCGCAGGCGGATCCCGGCCCCGGCGAGAAGGTGGTGGTGGCACCTGTGGACATCGCGGCGCTTCGGGCTGAACGCCTGCGGCGCCGCGGTCATGACATGCGCGCACATCTTCGAAGCGAGGCATACGACTACGCGCGCGATGGAGTGATGCCGCGCGCGCTTGGTGCGCCGATCGATCTGGCGTCGCTCGAAGCGCGGATTGCGCAGGGGCGCGCGCGCAGTGCAGCGTTCCTGGCTTCTCGTTCCGCGCGGCGCGAGGAGAGCGGCGGATGAAGGGTCTGCGAGGGTGGTGCGTGCGTGTGGCGATCATTGCCGCACTGCCGTTGGTGGCCGCGTGCAGCGGCGGCGGTGGCACCGGCGATGCACCGCAGGATGTGCCCGCTGATGCGCTTGCATCCGCGACGGAGGGCGCAGCTGCGATGGGGCAGTTCGACTTCGCCGCTGCGGAGCGCGCGTTCGCGGCGGCTCGTGAGAAGGCTCCGCAGTGGCGTACCGCGCAACTCGATGAGGCGATCTCGATCCTGAACCAGTCTGTGGACGGTGCGCAGGAGCGAGCACTGGCGCTGCTGCAGCTGCTCGCGTCCGACCCTGACTTGGGTGTGCGCGCTGCCTACTGCATGGGTCTTGCGCATCTGTTCCTCGGTGATCCGAACGCTGCGCTGCCGCAGTTTCGCCGTGCGGCAGAGGCGTTCCCTGAAGATCCTCACGCCGCGTACTACACAGGTCAGTCGCTTGAGTTGACGGGCGAGTGGAAAGCGGCGCTGCCGTGGTACCGCCGCGCACTCGAACTCGATCCGTATCTGCGCAGCAGCGCGCTTGGCGTTCAGCGCATTCTTGCGCGCGAGGGCGATGCGGCGGGCGCGGAGGATGCGCTCAAGCTCTTCGACATGCTCGCGCAGAACCCGCGCTCAACCCTCGCCGAGTTCAAGTATTCGAGGATGGGTCGGCTGGGTGAGATTGTGCTGCCCGACAATGCGGTTGTTGTGCCGCCGCGTGCAGGTGCGCTCTTCGGACCGTTCGTCCCTCTGAAGGTGAACAACTGGCCTGCAACGCACTCTCCCGACGGCTTTCTCGCGGCTGTGGACATCGATTCGGATGGTTGGACGGATTTGCTGTGGGTGGCGACTATCGCGCAACCCGCTGGCAACCCAGCTCGGCAGCGGACGCGGCGGATCGTTGTTCTTCGAAATGTGGGTGGTGGGGAAGGAGCAGATACCTCGTACGACGCGCGCGTGGCGACAGATCTTGATCCGCTCCTCGGCTACAGGGCTTCTCAGTGGGGTGATCTCAACAATGACGGCAAGATTGATGTGGTATGCAAGTCACAAAGTTCTGGTGGTGTCGTACTGCTCGTGCAGGATGCGGCGGGCGTCTTTGCCGAGTCGAAGATGGATCTTGGATCGGTGACGCTATCGCTGCTGAATGGGCTGGCTGATCTCGATCACGACGGCGATCTCGACATCATGTCAAGCGAGGCTGTCGCTCCTCCGCCTGGGCAGTCAGGTGGTCGGCGGTATCGTCCTGTGATCCTCTACAACCGCCTCGATGCTGGCTGGGAAGTAGTGCCCCTGCCAGCGCAGCCGTCGGATTACCACTGGACGCTCGTTGCTGCAGATATCGACGCAGACGGCGATAGCGACATCATTGCGAGTTCAGTGCGCTTTCAGTTGGCAACGGTGGAAGTGCTGATCAACGACCGACTCTGGAAGTGGACGAATGGGGGCAGTCGATTTGCGCCGCTGACAACCACGCCGCTCTCTGAGTGCGTCGCATTTGAGAGGGCGGATGATGGCGTCCTGCTTCTTGCGGGGCTCAAGCATCGTGGAGGGACGACTCGCCCCGACTGCGACCTGCAGGTGTGGGCCTTCGAGCGAAGCGGGGTTCGCTTGGTGCGCTCGACGCACTACGGAATG
>JBJTUC010000093.1:0-4068 GCA_046080505.1 Planctomycetota bacterium | reverse complement strand
GGTGACACGCAACTCGGCGGCGACGACATTGATCGCAAGGTGTGCGAGCGACTGCTCGGTGAGGCGGGACTTGGATCAGACGGCTTCATGAGTGCGGCGCTTCCTCCAGCAGCCCGGCAGGCTCTGCGGGACTTTGCTGAGTCCACCAAGATCGCGCTATCTGCGCAGGAAAGCGCAGCAGTGGATGTCGATCTCGGTGGTGGCGTGCGCCTTGCGCGTTCGGTCGAGCGCAGCGAACTTGAGGAGATCGCTCGGCCCTTCGTTGAACGGACGCTAGAGCTCTGCCGCCGTGCGCTGCACGATGCTGGTCATCCGCACCTCGACCGTGTGGTGCTGGTTGGCGGTTCGACTCGCATGCCGATTGTTCGGCGAGAAGTCACTCGACTTTTCGGCGTGGAGGCCTACACAGCGCTCGATCCTGATCTTGTGGTTGCCCTCGGTGCGGCGGTTCAAGGCGCGCTGCTCGGTGGTGTTCGGCGGGATGCATTGCTGCTGGATGTGATTCCGCTTTCTCTTGGGATCGAGACCGTTGGTGGTGCCGTCGCCAAACTGCTCATGCGGAACAGTTCGATCCCGGCGCAGGCACGCGAGATGTTCTCGACGAGCGTTGACAACCAGACGGCGGTGCGTCTGCATGTGGTGCAGGGTGAGCGGGAGATGGCCGCCGACTGTCGCTCTCTCGCGCGCTTTGAACTGCGGAATCTTCCACCAATGCCCGCAGGTATTCCTCAGGTGGAGGTGGAGTTCACCGTGGACGCCAACGGCGTGCTGCAGGTTCGAGCGGGTGAGCGTCGCAGCGGACAGCGTGCATCGGTGCAGGTGGTGCCGAGTTATGGTCTGACGACTGAGGAGGTCGAGCGGATGGAGCGAGAGTCGCTCACGCACGCCCGTGAGGACATGCGTCGACACCGCATCATCGATTTGGCTGTGAACGCAGCACTCGATGCGAAGTGGATTAGCGATGCTCTTGATCGCGTTCGAGAGAGATTGGACGCCGCTGTTGTCAATGCGGTGGATCAGGAGTTGCACCGAGTGCGCGCGTTCATTTCACTGGCGAAGACTGCGCCGGAATCGGTCGATGCGAATGCGTTCCATCAGGCAAAGGAGTCTCTCGACCGAGCGAGCGTGCCTGTCCACGAGGCCGCGATTGCAGAGAGTCTGCGCGCGGAACAGCATCCGCAGCAAGGGGTCGAGGCGGTACGGGCAGACAGCGGCGGTCACACGCCAAGGAGCGATTCATGAGCAACGGAGCAGACGCGTTTCAGGTGGGCGTCATCATCCCTGCGGCCGGGCAGAGCACGCGCTTCGGAAGCGACAAGTTGGGTCAGGATCTCGGTGGGCGTCCGCTCCTGTTGCGGACGGTCGAGCTGTTCACGCGCCGCGACGAGGTGCGCTGCATCGTGGTGGCTGCGCCTCCTGATGCGCTCGAAGAGTTTCGATCACGGTATGGTGCGCAGCTCGGCTTTCACGGTGTGCGGATCGTGGCAGGCGGCACCGTCGATCGATGGGAGAGCGTGCGGAATGCGCTTGCCGCGATCGATGAATCGTGTACACACATCGCTGTGCATGATGCGGCGCGCCCCGCTGCCTCGGATGGGCTGCTCGCCCGCGTGTTCGATGCGGCGCGGGTGGCCTCCGCGGTGATTCCTGGCGACCCCGTTTCCGCAACGCTGAAGCGTATCACTGAAGAGAGCTTTTCCGCTGCACCCGATGAGGAGGTTGCCGATGCGATTCTCGGCACGGAAGGACGCGAAGCAACTCGTGGACACCGTGTCACCGAAACGATCGACCGCACGCGTGTGGTGGCCGTGCAGACACCGCAGGTGTTCGAGGCATCACTGCTGCGCCGCGCCTACGCGCAAGACAACATTGGCGGCGCGACCGATGACAGCATGCTCGTGGAACGACTTGGCGAGACTGTTCTCGTCGTGGCGGGTGAAGCGCGAAACATAAAGGTGACAACGCAGGCAGATCTTGCGTTGGTGCGGGCTGTGCTTGGGCACCGCGCGCCCGAAGAGCGCCCCGCGCACAAGCGATTCTGATGTCTTCAGCGGCGCGCGAGCCGCTCGCCATCCACGGTGAGTTCCGTGCGGACAGCACCACTCTTCGCCTGCGGCGCCGTGCAGGTAGGGCACTTGGGACTCTTGCGTCGAGATGGCAGAAGTGGGCGCACGATGAACCATAGTGCGAGCGCCGCGAACAACGATGAAGCCCAAAACTGCCAATCGTCCCAAGGGATGATCATGACAGCACACGATAGGTCAACAGAGCCAGCAGATATGCCGTCAAAGACATGAACGCAAGCTGACCGATCGCCCACTTCCAACTGCCCGTCTCGCGCGCGACGACTGCCACGGTCGGTAAGCACTGCAGCGCAAGCACAAAGAAGACGAGCAGTGAAGCGGAAGTCGCTGTTGAAAAGAGGGGGGTGCCATCGTCGCGGTTTGCAGTACGCACCGAATCGAGCGTGGTGGACTCGCTTGGCTGTGCATCGCCGCCGGCGCCAGTCAGCACGAATACGGTTGTGGTGAAAACCTCGCGGGCGAGAAAGCTGGTGATCACCGCCACCGTAAGTTGCCGATCGAGTCCGATCGGCGCAAAGATCGGCTCAAGTGCGCTGCCAATTTTCCCAGAGAAGGAGCCTGCTTGCTGTGCTTGTTGCTCGGTGCGCGACGCCTGAGCATCCAGTGCTTCGGCAGCTGCCGCATCGCGTTCCATGATCCTTGCTGCCTGCTCCCGCAGCGCGGTCGCGGTTTCGGGCGGACGCACGATCGGATACGCACTGAGCCACCACATGACGATCGCAATCGCCAAGATCACGCTGCCCGCGTTTCGTAGGAAGAGCCAGCCGCGGTCGAGCGAGATGCGAAGGGCCTGCGCAATATTCGGCAGTCGATACGCGGGAAGTTCGAGCAGCATCGGCGTTGGAGAACCGCGCAGGACGCTGCGGCCGACGAGCGCTGCTGTGGCAATGCCGGCGATCGCGCCGAGCGCGTAGCAGCTGATGAAGGCGACACCAGCTGCCCATGGTCGCCCCACAAAGAGCAGAGTTGTCAGCAGCGCGTACACGGGCACACGCGCGCTGCAACTCATGAAGGGAATCGCCATGATGGTTGCGATCCTGTCCCGTCGACTTGGGATCAGCCGTGTCGCCATCACTGCAGGCAGCGCGCAGGCATGCGCCGAGAGCAGGGGCATGAACGCCTGCCCAGGCAGTCCGAAGCGGCGCATCACGCGGTCGATGGCGAACGCAGCCCGCGCGAGATAGCCGCAATCCTCGAGCAGCGCGAGCAGGAAGAACAGCAGCAGAATCTGCGGTAGAAAGATCACCGTGGCCGCGACGCCACCAATGACGCCAGACACGATCAAGTCTTGGAGGATTCCGCCGGGCAGCATGCGCTCAGTGAACCCGCCGAGCGATGCAAACAGCAGATCGACCCACTCCATCGGAAACTGCGCGAGCC
The DNA here is from genome assembly GCA_046080505.1 of Planctomycetota bacterium. Taxonomy (GTDB): domain Bacteria; phylum Planctomycetota; class Phycisphaerae; order Phycisphaerales; family SM1A02; genus F1-60-MAGs104. The sequence continues at coordinate 604 of JBJTUC010000093.1, read as the reverse complement.
AGAAGATCGTTGCAAAAAGCAGTGACATCACCGCGGCAAAGAGCAGGAGTCCAAGCCGAGGATGCGTGAATGCCCAGTCCAGTCTGTCGTGCAGTTGCGTATCGTCCTCGCGCGGCCTGCTGCCGGCGGCCATGGCATCAAGAACCGATGATGCCCAGCGCACGCTCGCCGCAGAGCCGGGCTCTCCATCTGGGAGTTCGATCTGCGGTGCAGGCTTTGCTTGTGACAGAACAGTTGCCGCGAGTGCCGCCTTGAGCGCATCCATGCCACTCCCCGTGCGCGCTGAGACTGGCACCACAGGTACACCGAGCACGCGACTGGCGTGCGCTGCATCGATCTGAAAGCCGCGTCGCTGTGCAAGATCAATCATGTTGACCGCGATGACGGTTGGCAGTGCACGACGGAGCGCGCTCGCTGCAAACTGCAGATTTCTTGGCAAGTTGTTTGCATCGACCACGACCAGTGCGGCATCGGGTCTTCCATCACCGATCTGGCCATCTAGACAGTCCGCGCAGACCTTTCTCTCTGGAAGTTCGAGCCGCAGGCTGTAGATGCCGGGCAGATCTATGATCGTGAGTTCCCGACCGTCCGGCATGCCGCACGT
>JBJTUC010000092.1:0-42631 GCA_046080505.1 Planctomycetota bacterium | reverse complement strand
CGATCCAAACTCGCAAATGGCGTTGGCGGTTTTCATTGCGGCCGACCTTCGGCGTTCAGCGCTCATGCGCCTGATGAACATGGATGCCAGCAATGAAGAGGATGCGCGGCGAGCGGAGCTGCTTCAGCCTCGGTTTGCCCCAGAACTGCTTGCGACTGCATCGGGATCTCTTGCGGCCCAGATGGCGCTCGGTATGGCGCTTGATGCGAGTGATGTCCTGCTTGTTCGTGAATGTCTTCGCGTGATCGCATTCAACAGCGGGGCCTCCTCGCTCGTCAGCCCATCGAAGGGGCGTTCACCTGTCGTGGAGTGCCTCGCCTATGCCGATCGCCGCGTGCGCTTTGATGCGGCGGTGGTACTTGCGCGCTCACTGCCTCAGGTGCAGTTCCCGCAGGACAGCTCTGTGGTCCCGACGCTGACATCGATGCTTCGTTCGAGTGGAATGACTGGTGCGGTGATAGCAACAACCGAGGAGGACCGGCAGTCGCTCGGCGCTCGACTTGTCGAGGTCGGCATGTCAAACACGGTGACAGGTGGTTCCATCGGCGAGATCGAAACACGTCTCTCGCAGGGACAGTCCATCGATGTGCTCGTGGTGCAGGGCTCAAGCGGAGCAGTTCAGGACATCGTTCGGTCGGCACGCCTCGCTCGAGCGACCGCCACTGCACCAGTGGTTGTCATAGCCAACGGCCAAGATGCGACTGCGTTGTCGATGCAGTACGAAAGCGATCCTCGAGTCGCGGTGTTCCTCGCATCCGCGACGAACGATCAGTTCCGCCGAGCCATTGAGTCGGCGGCTGGCGCTGCAGGAGGGCTGGCGTTGTCCGTCGAGGAGATGCAGCAGTACAGCGGGCAGGCGCTCGCCGCACTCCGCTTGATCGCAGAGGCGTCATCGCCGGTGTTCGACATTCGTGATGCGGAAAGCGCACTTGTACAAGGGCTTGGCCAGGGTGAGTCAGGCGGCGATGTTGCGGGAATCGCGATGGTTCTTGCGTTGATTCCCACGGATTCTGCGCAGCGTGCGTTAGCCGATGGGGCACTCGCTACGACGGGTGAAATGCAGCCCATGCTGCTCGATGCAGTCGCATCAAGTGCGCGGAAGTTCGGCAATCAACTCTCGCAAAGCCAGGTCGCGGCACTCAAGGCGCTGCTGCGGTCCGATGAATCGGCGGTGGCAACTGCCGCTGCGCACGCTTTCGGTGCGCTCGGATTGCCGACTTCAGATGTTGTGCAATTGATCGTTGAACCCCGCGGGTGATAAGGCTGCGCAGATCTTGGTGCAGGTCTCGCGAGAGATGCTCGCTTCGATCTGCTGCGCTACACTCTCGCCCTTCTATCGCCACCCTAGCTCAGTGGTAGAGCAATGCTTTCGTAAAGCATAGGTCGTGGGTTCGAGTCCCATGGGTGGCTTTTGACTCCGGCACGGGGGCCGAGATCACGCGCGATCAATGCCAGAGCGTGAGAGCACCGTTTCGAGGGCTTGGCACACTTGTCGAACTTCGCGCTCGTTCATGGAAGTGAACATCGGGAGCGTGATCATCCGATCACCGATCGATTCTGCTGCAGGACAGTCTCCCACGTTCGTGCCAAAGCGCTGGCGGACATGCGGCAGCAGATGTGCCGGTGGATAGTGGTTGGCAGCTCCGATGTCATGCCGATGGAGGCCATCGATGACCGCATCCCGATCCTCACGTCCAAAGCGATCCGAGAGCCGAACCCAGAAGAGCGGCCAACAAACTTGCGCATTCTCGCCGACAGTCGGCAAGATCAAGTCTGGATGACCGCCGAGCGCACGCGTGTACAGCGCGGCGATCTCGGCTCGCAAGGCACGGGTGCTCTCGAGCCTTCGCAGTTGGCTCGCGGCAAGCGCAGCGAGCGGCTCCGCAAGCCGCGCATCGAAACCGAGGCCGGTGAAACTCATGACCATGCCAAGATCGGGCGACTGATCTAGAAAGCTGCGGCGATCATCGCGCCCTTGGTTGCGAAGGGATCGGCACGCAGCAGCCAAGCGATCATCGTGGGTGACGATTGCACCGCCCTCGCCTGTGCAAATCGTGCGATTGGGTCCGAATCCAAACACGCTGAGGCGCCCAAATCGACCGACATTGTCGGTGCTGACCGTCGATCCGAGTCCCTCGGAACCATGCTCGAGCATCGGCAACTCCATGCGTGAGCAGAGCGCGATGAGTTCGGGCAGTCCACATGGGTTTCCCAGCACAGGAATGCCGATCACTGCCTTCGTCGCCGATGTCACTGCGCGCTCCGCACACTCCACGCTCATGCAGAGCGTGCGCGGATCACAGTCCACAAAAACTGGCACCGCACCAACGGCAATGACAGCGTTCACATTCGCTGAATAGGAGAACGCAGGCACAAGCACTTCGTCACCCAGACCGACTCCCAGAGCTCGGAGCGAGATATCAAGTGCGCTCGATGCACTCGATACGCCAATGGCGAAGGTGCGGCGTGTCACTTCGCCAAGCACTGCCTCGAACTCGAGGAGTGCGCGCCCCATCGTCAGCCGAGCGCCGGCAAGTGTGGTCAGCACAGCCTGCCGATCTTCGTCGGTCAAATCGGGCTTGCTGAGTGGGATATCCATCTTCATGGCGAACGCATCTGCTCGAGTGCGGCGGCCTGCCTACCGCTGCTCTTGACGAACAGCCACGCCGCTTGGGCGAGCAGACTTTGGTCCAGATCACCTCCACCGGCTGCAACGATCCCCAACTCGCCTCGAAGCTGCGGCGTCAGTTCGGCTCGGCCGCGTGCAATCGCCAGAAGTGCCAGCGCATCTCCGCGGCGGCTCAATTGCCCGCGCACCCTCTCGGCAACATTCGCTCCTTCGGCTGAACTGGCATTGCACAGCGCCAACAGCAGCACCTCCTGCACCTGCCGCTCGCCGTCGGCGCGGCGAATCATCGGCTCAAGTAGGGCAGGGTTGCTCTCCGCCAGACGAGTCGCCGCATCGAGCACAACTGGCGAGAGGGCCATCGCATTGGAGGGCGCCCCGAGAAACGCATCGATCAAGTGTTTCCACACACGGGTCGCCTGCGGCGCAGGAAGCGAAGCGGCCCGGCGAATCGCCCACTCCGCACTCGTCTTGTTCGCACGGTCGATGACCACTTCAAGTGCTGATGCCATCGCGTCAGGATCACGACTGACACTCGCATCGATCGCATCGGCAATCGCATCGACAAGAGGCTCGCCGTTTCGCAGCTTTGCACCGAGACCCGCCTCGCACGCAGCTTCGTGCGCGAGCAACTGCAGTCCTGCCCTCAACAGCAGAGCTTGCGAACGCTCCCGTTCCACGAAGGTGCCCCACATCCGTGCGCCAAGCTTCGGTTCGAGCCCAAGCGCGGTGGCGTTCACCATCATGAGCGTCGCCGCGTTGATGTTCGGCTTTCGGGCGAGTTCCCCGAGACCACGGACCGAGGACTTCAGACGGTACAGCAACGCAACGCGCGCCAGTTCTTGCAACGTCGCATTTCGGATCTCGTCGCTCCGCGCAGACCAACGCTCGACAAATGCTTTCCATGCCGAGTCATCGCCGGACTCCATCAGCAGGAGTGATGCCAGACCAGCGATGTCATCCGCAGGGTCTGCGGACACTGATCGCACTGCATTCGCAGGGAATGGTTGGCCTTGTCGATGCAGTTCTCCGCAGATCACAAGTGCATCCACCGACGGCACGTTGGGTTCATCGAGCAAAGCGCGGAGATTCTTCGGCTTCAGCAGTTCGAATCCGATCGCGGCGCGAATCGCGGTCGAACGGTCCTCGGCATTCGGGAGCGCCAAAACCAACTCGATCGTGACATCCCGTTCCTTCGACAGTTCAGCGAGGCCAAGGATCCCATCGATTCGCGAGCGCCAGTCCGACGACTTCAGCAGCGCCTCGTAGAACGGCTCGAGCGCTGGATCTTCCAGCGCTCGCAGCGCGACGATCAGTGTGTGGTGGTCTCCACGTGGAGTGGGAAGCGAACAACGCTTCAGCGTGGAGATGGCGCCCTCCACATGATCGGTACGGCCATACTGCGCGGAAGCATGATTCGGTGGCAACAGCACCGCGGTCGCCAACGCTGCGCCGACCAGCACGCGAGTCACGCCAATCTGGAATCCCGCAGCCACCATGCGGGACGAGTGTAACGGTCTGCATTTGCTTCGCGTCAGCTTCGCATCGTCAGAATGTTCCGGCGCGTGCGCTCGACAAGCGCGTCTGCCCCGATCCGATGCCCCGCGACGTCCACCTGTTCGCGCTGCTCCACGGAGACGCGGTACTTGGTGGCGGCTGCATGAACCGCGGAGTGGCTCGAACGCCCAAGCGCGGCGGCAATCTCAGGAAACGAGCAGGTGGTGAGTTCGCGGGCGAGGAGTGCGGCGAGCCCGCGCGCGGTGGCAACGCGTCGATGGCGACCGGCGCCTCGCAGCTCCGATGACTCAAGACCGGTTTCCGCACACACCGCGGCAATGATCTCGGTGAGTCGCACTGGGCGACCTGCACGCAGCGGCTCCGCATGGCCAAGTGCCCTTGCCACAAGCACATGCCCGCTTTCAAGCGCTGATCCGAGTGACGCCTGGTGGGCGCACACCGTCAGGACTGCGCCCTCAAGTTCGCGAATGCTGGTGCCAGAACGGTCCACCAAAGTCTCAAGGGCGGTCGGCACCAGGTCGAGTCCCCGAGCGGCAAGCCGACGCTTGGCAAGCGTGATCCGACCATTTCGGTCGAGGGGTTCCACCTGCACGACCAGTCCTGCCAGGAAGCGGCTGACAAGAGCGGGGCTGCAGCGCGCGATCGCCCGCGGATGCGCATCGGACGCAAGCACGACGCGACCGCCGCTTGCGGCGATCGCATCGAGCGTGTGCAGGCACTCTGACTGAGTCGCGTTCTTGTTGCCAAGGAAGTGAACATCGTCGATGACCAGCAGATCATGTCTGCGTTGACGGCGCCGAATCGACTCAATGGAACCGTCGCGGATCGCTGCGATGAACTCATTGGTGAAGGACTCACCCGTGATGCAACGGATACGCGCACCAGGCGTGCACTCGCTGAAGCGTCGGCACAGCGCCTCGCACAGATGCGTCTTGCCGACACCGCACGCGCCATGCAGAAAGAGCATCTGTGGTGCTCCCGCTGCGCGTTCCGCCATCCGTACCGCGCTGTCGAAAGCCATGCGATTACCGCTGCAGACAAGGAAGTCATCGAACTGCTTCCACGCCGATCGCTTGCTCAAGAAGGGGCGGGGCGCAGTGGGGCGATTCTCCAGCGGGTGGGAGTGTGCGGACTGCGAGACCGGACTTGTGAGTCGAAGCGACATTGCCTCGGTCGCCGTTGCATCCGTTGTCGCGCAAAGCGTGCGCGGCTCGGTGCGCGCAGCGGCGATGGAGATGTCGATGACTGCGTCGGTGCCGAGTACTTCGTCCGCGGCAGCGCGAAGATGGACGAAAAAGTGCCGCTCGATCCACTCGGCCGCGAAGCGGCTGGACGCTTGGACGCACAGCCGCCGCTCGGTCGCTGCAAGGGTCGCGTTGTCGACAAGCCACAAGCCGTGCCGAGATGGTCCAACGCGGCGGATGAGCGCCTCATGAAGTCGCCGAGTGTTGCCACTGCCCAGGTGCGCAGCGGGTTGAGAAGGGATTTGGATCATTGGAAGGAGACGCAAAGCCGAGGCACAGCAAACGGCACGCTCACGTGCAGTTCACGCAGGAGACCAACTTGGGGAATCGGATCCGTCCGAAAGAGACGCGGGAGGCGGCAGGGGGCGGTCGCTCTCGGATTGAATCCGCAAGCCAGCCGCCCACCTGCCTTCAGCCCAACGAATGCGCCTCGGTCCGTGAGGCACGAAGCGTGAAACCTATCGCTCTTGGGCGCGTTGGCAAGCCTGCGCGGCGCCATGTTCAGTTCGTGTTTCCCATGTGCCGCTCTGGGCGGGATATGCGCGTTCTTGCCATTTCGGGCAGTTGCGGCGGTGCAGAGTTGTCCACGACTTGTGGAAAACTCAGCGGGGCGGCTCGTGGGGTTCCGCCACCTTGCACACAAGCGCTGCACGCCGCAACCGGGGAGCGAAACCGCGTGATGCGTACAGCCTCATGGCGGGGGTGTTGCGTTCATCACATGCGAGTGCGATTGGGCCGCGCAGATCGTTTCGCAGCAGCACGAGAGCATGATCAAGCAGAACGCGCCCAAGTCCGATGCCACGAGCCCGCGGGATCAAGCCGAAGTAAACAAGTTCCATGCAGCGCGAAGAGGGAATCTCGCTGATGAAGCAGGCGCCGACCGTTTCACCGCGCCACTCGAGCAGTAACCACAAACGCGAATCGAGAACGCCCGTTGCAAGGTGTCCATCAAGGATGTCTCGCGTGCTCCGCATCTCCGCGAGTCCAGGGCAGTCGAGCGAATCCACATATGTCTTCGACAGCAGCGACTCGAGCATGTCGCGCTGTCGTCCATCCCAAGGACTGATGCGAATCTCGGCGTGCGCGGGGGGGAGTGGGCGGCACTCGCGCACCGACGGTCTTTCGAGATACGCGAGCGTGGCAATGACATGCATTCCCCCGAGTTCCATGGCGGCGAGATCATCCTTCGCAAGTGGTTCCACAAGAGCCTGCACCACGGCTACATCCATCCGCTGCGCCGTCACGATGGCTTCGCGCACAAGCAACGCTCCGCGCGCGCGATCCGGCGTGCCGCGCAGAGGCGACATGGTCAAGAGGGCCGTGCGGCCTGGCGCGCGCGAGAGAACTGCGGCTTGCTGCAAGTGTCCCTTGCCGTCGCGCAGAACGAGCACCGCTTCACGCGCAGGGTCGCGGGGGCGTTCAAGAACGCGCTGCGCTCGCATGCGCGATCCGCCAAAGGCAAGCACGATCGCCTCCTCACGGAGCACATCAGAGACCTCTTGCACTTCCTGATCAGGCGGTGGGAGACGTCCCATGATGTCAGCGTATCGGCTGACAGGCGTTACACTTTGCAGCGCATGCAACGGAAGGTTGTCTCATCCATCATTCGTCCCGCCGTGCTCGGCGTCATTGCCGCGAGCATGGTGGCAGCGGCCCGTCAGGATTCTGGTCCGATCGGCGCGCCGAAAGCGCCGCCACCTGCAGTCCCGCAGCCAGCTGAACCGCTGCCAACCGAGCGCGATCGAACGCTCTCACCCGAGGCCGCTCCTGGACAGTGGCAGCTGGAGTTCACTCCGGGTGATCTCCGCGTGTACACCGACCCGCAGACCAATCAGCACTTTTGGTACTTCACCTACAAGGTGGTGAATCGCACGGGGCAGGACCGTTGGTGGGCGCCAAAGTTTGAACTCTTGGAGGACCACGGCAAGGTGCGTCGCTCTGGACAGAACGTTGATCCGATCATCATGAAACGTGTCGAGCCGCTGATTGGGAATCGTCTAGTTGCGGATCAGTACCAGGTCCTCGGCGAGATCAAGCAGGGCGAGGAGCATGCGAAGGAAGGCTTTGTGGTGTGGAGTGAGGACGACCTGCGCGCAACGGAACTGCACGTTTTCATCCGGGGCATGTCGAGCGAGATGCAGAAGGTCCAGACCAAGGAGGGCGAAGTGATGATGTACAAGACCCTCAAACTTGATTATCGGGTTTCAGGGGATGCCGCAGATCGCGGTGGGGAGCCTGTGCCTTGCGAGCAGCGTGAGTGGGTCCTGCGCTGAGTACCTCCCGAACCGCTTGATCGACTGCCGAGGCTCCGCTATCCTGTGGGGCTCGATCGGAGAACCCACTCGGAGTCATCTGCTATGGCACACAAAAAGGGACAAGGCTCAACCCAGAACGGTCGCGACTCGAATCCGCAGTACCGCGGAATCAAGTTGTACGGCGGCCAGACTGCGCGCGCAGGTTGCGTGCTCGTGAGCCAGTGCGGCACCAAGTGGCGTCCTGGCTTCATGGTCCATCAGGGCCGCGACTACACCCTCACCGCGCTCGTCGATGGCACTGTGCGCTTCCGCGGTCGCTGCGTGGATGTGATCCCGCTCGATCCGTCCACACCACGACTCGCCATTGACCGCTGATCGCGCCGCTCCTTCGCGAGCGGTTTTGTTTCACTGCACTTTCCTTTTCGTGACGCTGCCGGAGTGCGTGAGGATTCGAGCTATTTTCGAATCGTTGCTCGGATCGCTCTGCCGCAAACATGTTTGTTGACTCCGCCATCATCACCGTGCGCTCCGGACGCGGGGGAGCGGGTTCACGTCATCTGCTGCGCATGAAGGGGAACGCCAAGGGTGGTCCAGATGGCGGTGACGGCGGCAAGGGTGGCGATGTCGTGGTGCATGGCAATCCGCATATCGACACGCTCGTGCAGTTCGCCTACCAGCCGCACTGGTTCGCGACCGACGGTGAGCCAGGTTCGCGCAAAAACTGCAACGGCAAGGAGGGCGTGGACCGAGTCATCGAGTTACCCCTTGGGTCGCGCGTGTTCGATGCGCAGACGGGCGAACTGGTGGCGGACATCACCGATGCGGGGCAGACCATCGTGGTGGCGCAGGGCGGTATCGGCGGCAAGGGCAATGTGCATTTCAAGAGCGCCGTTCATCAGACGCCGACGGAGACTTCGCCCGCTGGCGAGCCGGTCGAGCGACTGCTTCGCATCGAGCTGTTGTTGATCGCCGATGTCGGTTTTGTCGGGTTGCCGAACGCTGGCAAGAGCACGCTGCTGAAGTCCACAACGCGCGCGCATCCGAAAGTGGCGGACTATCCCTTTACCACGCTCTCGCCGCAACTTGGCATCGCCGAACTTCCCGGTGAGCGGCGACTGGTGCTCGCAGACCTTCCTGGGCTGATCGAAGGGGCATCGCAGGGTGCGGGGCTCGGCCATGACTTCCTTCGTCATGTCGAGCGGACGCGCGTTCTGTTGCATGTCGTGGACATCGCACCTGTCGATGGATCGGATCCACTTGAAAACCATCGCATGATCCGTCGCGAACTTGCTGAGTTCAGCGAGGGGCTTGCACGCAAGCGTGAGCTCGTGGTGTTGAACAAGGTGGATCTGATCGCCGAGGAGAATCGCGGCAGCGTTGTCGACGAAGTTGTGCAGCGTTTCAAACGCGATCGTGGTGTGACGCCACTTGTGGCGAGCGGTGCCACAGGCATCGGAGTTCGCGATGTGCTTGAGTCCGTCTGGATCGCCGTGCACGACGCGCGCGGTGCGGAGTCAGTCACTCCTCATCGAATCGGCGGTTGACCAGATCAAGCAGCGCATCGAGCGCGGCTTGACCATCGTTGCCGATGCACTCGATCTCGATACGCGACCCACATGTCGCAGCGAGGAGAAGCATCTGCATGATGCTCTTGCCATCCACCCACTCGGCAGCATCGCAGCGGCGTACTCGCACCGCCGAAGTGAACGCATTTGCACATTGCACGAAGGTCATGGCGGGCCGGGCGTGAAGCCCAAGCGAGTTGCTGATGGTGACCTGCCCCTTGGTCACGCCGAGCCCGCGTTGGCGGCTCCGTCTGTCTCATCGAGAAGTGTCAGGACATCCTCTCGGTTTCGAGCCTGACGAAGAAAACGCCGGAATGTTTCCTGGCTGAGGGCGCCAAAGATCGTTTCCATCGCGGAAAGATGCTGCTCGGGGTGGTCCTTTGGGCTCAGCATGAAGATGATCGAGTGAACGGGCTGGCGATCGAGCGAACTGAAGTCCACGCCCGCTTGCGAAACGCCCAGTGCGGCGACTGGCTTCTTCACAAGGCTTGTCTTGGTATGCGGCACGGCAACCCCATGGCCGAACCCCGTGGAACCACGCTTCTCGCGCGCAAGCGCCTCTTTCAACAGTGAAGCGCGTGACTCTCCATCAACGGCACCACATGCGATCAACCGATCGAGCAGTTCGCCGATTGCGTGATCCCGCTTGGTTGCCTCCAGTCCCGGAACGATCGCATCCGTCAAGACGATGTCCCGCAAGTTCATACGGGACGATCATACTGCGATCGAGCGGAGTCAGCGGTGGTGGTGGCGAACGCGGTCCTTGTACTGCGAGAGTTGGCGCACGCTGCGGTCCACAGCCAGATCGACGCATGCGTAGAGGTCGCGGTGCAGATAGTTGCAGACGAAGTCTCGGTGATGCTCGACATCGGAGCGGATTTCCACATGAAAGCCTCGAGGTGCTCGCTCGATTGTGACGGCGAGTTGCTGCAGCCCGCTGAAGAAGCGGGGCAACTTACTGACCTTCGATCGGATGTACTTGCTGATGGCCTCAGTCAGTTCCATGTGCTTCGCTGCGATGGTGATGAGCATGTTGGTCTCCCATTGGGCGGATCAGATCGTGGCGCGTGCACGGAGGGCAACACACCCCCCGTGTGATCCCACCAACCATGAGCCGTTCAGCTGCAAGGGAGGCGGATTGTGAAGCGCTTTGAACATCGGAAACTACGGTGTTACGGTGCGACCTGCCGCTAGGTTCACAACTACCGTGCTATTCACGATCCCGCGGCGGAAACGAACTTCGATGTTTTCTCCAGATTGTCGCCCTGCCAGCGCCATCAAATAGTCGCCCACCGACCGAATCTCCTCCCCATCGATTGCCAGCAGGAAGTCGCCCCGCGCGAGCCCGGCTCGCTGTGCGGGTCCGCCCGCAGCCAGCGAATCGATCCGCACACCTTCTGGTCGGTTGGCGAGTGTCGTTCCCAGAACCCCCTCGCCACCCTCCAAGGTCCCATCCTGCCGTCCGCGTTGCAGCACCCAGTCCCGCCACTGTGCCTCGATCGCAGACACGGGAGCCCTCATCACGCGTTCGAGAGCGCGCAAACCGCTCGGATCTTCCGCGTATCCCGTGGTGTACTCGCGGTACCAGTTCGCCAGTTGACCCTGATGGGAGAGGAACGCGAGCATCGACCGCGCCTGCGCATAATTCCAGCGCGGATCTTTCATGAACTCTCCGCCGCGAAGTGCGATGAAGTCGCGCCACGGCGTGTGCACGCCCTTCTTCACACGGTCGTAGGTCTCCGCAGTCCGATGGTTTGGAAGGATCACAATTCCCCCAGCTGGTCCGACGGTCCAATCCTCAAACAGTGTGCCGAAGCCCTCCAAGATCCATATCGGATGGCTTTGGCCAAGCCGCTGCATATGACCGCGATGCAGGAGGTGCGTGAACTCATGCCGAAGAATCGCTCCAGTCGAGCATGCAAGGAGTTGACGCAGGTGATGCTGATAGATGCCGCCTTGGCGCGGATCCCGAAAGAGTTCTTTGGCGTGTTCCGGTGCAATCAACACCAACAGCACGGTGTCTGGCTGGCGCTGTCCAAAGAGGTGCCCTGTCAGTTGCTTCGACAGAAGTTCGAGTGCAAAACGAGTGCGCCTCACCGCATCCGGCTCGAGCGCTGAAGCGATAAGCAATCCCATCGCTTTGTCTTCGTCAACTCTGTACCGACCGCCACCGAACTGGCGCATCCACTGCGCAAGTGATGAGCGCGCGAGGGACTCGCCCATCGTCGCAAGCCCGTCCGCCTCTGTTGGCTCCTCGGCTGGTGGGGGTGGAGGTGCGTTCACCCGAAGTTCCGCACGCAGCGCTTTCACCTGCTGCCAACCGTCATGTGCGCGCAGACGCTCAAGATCCGCATGCTCGTCGAGTGCACGGTCATCGACCCACCCTGCACGCAGCGCGCGTAGTGCGTACGCAGCGCTGGAGCGACCATCGCCCATCAGCGAACTCGCGCGGCACGCATCAAACAGCACTTGAGGATCATCTGGAAATCGCTCGAGATATCGCTCCGCCAGTTGCAGCGCTTCCTGCACACGAACCTGTGCGATCCACCGAGGGAACTGGCGGTCGTAGTCCGTGCGCGTGACTTCACGCGGATGCACGGCGGCATCCGCGGGAGGGACATCATCTGGAAGCGGCGGCAACTGCGGATCCTGCAGCAGCAGGACTGCGGCGATGATGGAGAGTGCAGCCGAACCCATCACAGCGGCATGTTAGAACCCCTGGGTATGAATCTGATCACGCATGGGCGTGTTGCCGCGAAGTCCACAGGCGGATTGCCTCGCAGTAGGCGGCGGATTCCTCCAACTGCACCCGCGCAGCGAGTGTCTTCGGCGTGTCCGAATCAAGGACGGGAACGCGCCGCTGGATGATCGTGGCACCGTGGTCATACTGATCGTCGACAACGTGGACGGTGCAGCCTGACTCGCGTGCGCCGCTTTGCAGGACTGCCGCATGCACCTGCTCGCCGAACATGCCATGGCCACCGAACGCAGGGAGCAGCGCAGGATGGATGTTGAGCGTTCGTCCGCCCCATGGGCCGAGGCGGAAGTGGCGCAGGTACCCCGCGAGCAGCACCAGTTCCGTGCCGACGCCGCGAAGGGTGGCATCGATCGCATCGCTCGCTTCATCACCCGCAGGCAGCGGCACGATGATCGGCTCGATTCCCGCGGCGCGGCAGCGTTCCACCGCTGGAATGTCTGAACGGTGTGCGACGACAGCTGCTACTGCGACGGGGATCTCACCCGACCGCGATGCGCGAATCAGATTGAGGGCGTTCGTTCCGCCTCCCGAGACGAGGATCGCAGCTCTCCAGATGCGCGGCGGGTGCATTAGAGCGGGCGCAGCCCGTCCTCAGGGCCGAGCGTTGCGGGCGACGCGAAGGGGATGGGGCGATGCTGGCTGTCAATGGCGACCATCTTGACGGTTGCCACGGTCACACGCGCTGACTCACCCGTCGTGTAGCGCTCAGCTTCAACGACGACGCGCACAGTGACAGATGTGCGACCAGTCAGTGCAGTGCATGCACGCAGCGTGACCATCTCTCCGACATAGACAGGTGCGACGAACTCGATGCGTTCGACCATCACCGTCACCCAGCGGTGCAGGCCGAGTGTGCGCGCGTGCACGTACGCGGCCTGATCGATGTAACTCATGATGACGCCGCCAAACACCGTGCCGGAGTGATTCGTGTCCCGCGGCATGGTGATGACTCGCAGGACGATCTCGCCGTCAGGGTGCTGCATGGTGTGCGATCCTAGTGGGCGCCACGAACCGTGCGCTGTCGTGCAGGTTTGGCGCGCAACTTTGGCGCCTTGGGGTGCGCCGCAGCTGCTGCAGTGGCCGTGCTCGCGAGAACGCGGCGCAGGTAAACGCCGGTTGCACTGCTCTCCTGCGCGGCGATCTGCTCTGGCGTGCCGACCGCGATCACCTGACCGCCGCCCTCACCACCCTCGGGACCGAGGTCGATGATCCAGTCTGCGACCTTGATGACATCGAGGTTGTGTTCGATGACCACAACAGTGTGTCCCGCATCCCGCAGTCTGTGCAGGACGGTCACCAACTTCGCGACATCCGCGAAGTGCAGGCCAGTCGTGGGCTCATCGAGCACATAAAGCGTGTGTCCGCTCGATGGCGTTCCCAGTTCCGTCGCCAACTTGATCCGTTGCGCTTCGCCGCCGCTCATCGTGGTCGACGCCTGACCGAGTTGCAGATAGCCGAGGCCGACATCGCAAAGGCACTGCAGCATCGCTGCGATTCGTCCGTGTGCTTCGAAGTAGGCGAGCGCATCCTCGCACGTCATGTCAAGCACCTGCGCGATCGACTTCCCCTTGTAGAGGATTTCGAGTGTCTCCTTGTTGAAGCGAGTACCGCGGCATGCCTCACATTCAACGAAGACATCGGGCAGGAAGTGCATCTCGATGCGTCGAACCCCCTGACCTTGGCACACTTCACAGCGCCCGCCCTTCACATTGAAGGAGAAGCGTCCAATCGGATAGCCACGGATGCGCGCCTCCGGAACGCGTGCAAAGCACTGGCGCACATGATCGAAGATTCCCGTGTAAGTGGCGGGGTTCGATCGGGGCGTCCTGCCAATGGGCGATTGATCGACTTCGATGACGCGGGTGATTTGGTCGAGCCCGCGAACGCTGCGGTGCGCACCAGGCACGATTCGCTTGCCCAGCACATCGCGCTGTGCGGTCTTCAGCAGAATGTCGCCCACAAGGGTGCTCTTGCCGCTGCCAGAGACGCCCGTCACGCAGATCAGTCCGCCCATGGGGAATCGCACATGGATTCCGCGCAGATTGTTGGCGCACGCTCCTTGCACCACGATGGCGCGCGATTCCTGGACCGCGGTGCGCTGTGCAGGGACTGGGATACCGAGCCGCCCCGAGAGGTACTGCCCCGTGAGGCTCGCAGGATTTGCACAGATTTCAGCGACAGAGCCGGCCGTGACGATCGTTCCGCCATGACGACCTGGACCTGGTCCAACGTCAATCACATGGTCCGCCGCACGAATGGTGTCCTCGTCGTGCTCAACCACGAGCACAGTGTTACCGATGTGGGAAAGGCGCTGGAGCGTGGCGATCAGTCGATCATTGTCGCGCTGATGCAATCCGATCGTGGGCTCATCGAGCACATAGCACACGCCCACGAGACCCGAACCAACCTGAGTTGCAAGGCGAATGCGCTGCGCTTCACCACCGGAGAGTGTGGAAGATGAGCGATCGAGCGTGAGATAGTTCAGCCCAACCGAAGAGAGGAATCCAAGTCGGGCATCGATCTCCTTCAAGATTGGTGCTGCGATCGTCTGCTGTGCGGCCGTCAGTTTCAGTGAAGCTGCAGCGTCGCGCGCTCGGTCGATCGAGAGCGCCGTGAACGCTGGAAGCGACAGGCTGCCCTTCGCACCGTGCAGCAGGACGCTGCGTGAGGCTGGTTTGAGGCGGGCACCGCCGCACGCTGGGCAGGGGGTGTTGCTCGTGTAGGCGTGAAGTCGCTCTCGGACAAACTCACTTTCGCTCTCGGCCATCCGTCTCTTCAGATTCGGGAGAACGCCCTCGAACTCGAACGCGAGCGGTCCATCCTCTTCACTGCTTCCCTGCATCAGCGCGCGGCGGACTGGCGCAGTGAGGGACGCAAATGGCGTGGCCGGATCAACACCCGCTGCTGCGCAGAAGCGGCGCAGTGTCCGTGCATAGAAGATGTTCATGCGGCGCCCATTGCGGCGCCACGGTTCGATGGCACCCTCGGCGATCCCGCGCGATGGATCTGGAACCACCAGCTGCTGATCGAACTCATCCACGCACCCAAGACCTGCGCACGCAGGGCAGGCGCCTTGCGGCGAGTTGAACGAGAACAGTCGTGGTTCCAGCTCCTCCAGTGAGCACTCAGGGTGCTCTGCGCAGGCAAAGTGCTCGCTGTAGCGAATCTGCTCCCATGCCTCGCCCTTCTCGGCAAGCACGAGCAGCGAGCCACCACCCGCACGGAGTGCAGTTTCCACGCTCTCGGCGAGGCGCTGCCGTGCGTCTGCGGCAACGGCGAGACGATCCACAACCGCTTCGATGTCATGAACCTCGTAACGCTTCAGCTTCAGCGGGTTCTCGCCGCCTGCTTTCAGCGCCTCACGCAGATCGAGTATGCGACCATCCACGCGCACGCGAACGAAGCCAGCACGCTGGAGATCCTCGAGGGTGTCCTTGTGGAATCCCTTGCGAGCGCGAACAACGGGCGCGCACAATTGCACGCGTCGACCATCGAGATCCTCGGTGATGCTGTCCACGATCTGTGTCGCAGATGAAGCGAGAATCGGGCGTCCGCAAGTCTTGCCGCTCTCATCGACATGCCAACAGCGGGGATCACCGCATCGCGCGTAGAGCAGTCGAAGGTAGTCATGTATCTCGGTCGTGGTCGCAACGGTCGACCGCGGCGTATGTCCGCCCGAGCGCTGCTCGATCGCGATAGTGGGCGGCAGTCCGTCGACTGACTCCACATGCGGCTTCTTCATCTGATCAAGGAACTGCCGCGCATAGGCGCTCAAGCTCTCCATGTACTTGCGCTGCCCCTCCGCAAAGATGGTGTCAAACGCAAGCGAACTCTTGCCGCTGCCGGACACCCCTGTGATCACCACGAGTTGGTCGCGCGGGACATCCACATCGACGCGGCGCAAGTTGTGCTCGGACGCTCCGCGGACGCGGATGCAGCGAGCTACATCGGGCTTCTGAGATGGATTCTTGGGGGCACTTCGCACAAGATGGGGGGAGATAAGCGTCAGATTGCTGATTCTCTGCAGTCGGATTGGTCTTTCACACGAGCCGCGCTATCGTATGCACACCAATTGTGCATCCGTCGACCAACTTTGGTCGAATCGAAAGGCACGAAGGAAGTGAAGCGTGCCTGTTCCATCACTCACATCTGTCGCCACCCTCGAGAGACCCGTGGCAGGCCATCTGCATGCGGCGAATGATGCGCGGATGGGTCAGGGGCTTGAACTTGGGGGAGCCTGCACGACCGCGGGATCGCCAAGCTGCACGGGAACGGCGTGTTCCACGATTGCCGAGCAGCGGCATGCGGTTCAGAGCGCCGACACGACACCGATCATGGATCTCGATGCTGAACTGCGCCGACGCGTGCAGCGCATTCGCCTGCGCGCCAACTGATCCGACTCACATTCATGGCTTCTTCGGCTTGGGCTTGCCCCGCTTGCCTCTGCGTGGGCGAGTCCCGGGTGCCCCAGGCTTCGCGGCACGCGCCGTGCGCGGGTCGTCATCGATGGTGTTCTGATCCACGAGTTCTTCTGGCAAGGAGCGCACTCGCGTCAACTCATCGCGCAGTCGCGCGGCGCGTTCAAACTCCAACTCTTGAGCCGCTGCCACCATCTCCTCCTCGAGTGCCGCCACCAACTCGCCCTTGGGAACGAGCGCGCGATCACGGCGTGGCGAGTTCGCGCGGCGATCCGCGGCGACCTGATCTTCAAGCGCACGGCGGTTCTCTTTGATGATCGTCTGCGGGACGATTCCATGTTCCGCATTGTGCGCAAGTTGCCTGGTGCGGCGGCGTTCCACTTCATCCATCGCCCGCTGCATCTCTGGAGTGACTCGCTCCGCATAGAGAATGCACTTTGAATCCGCGTTGCGTGCAGCGCGACCCATCGTCTGAATCAGGCTCGCCTCGCTTCGCAGGAATCCCTGGCGATCCGCGTCGAGGATCGCGACAAGGGCTACTTCTGGGAGATCGAGGCCTTCCCGCAGCAGATTGACCCCCACAAGAACATCGAAGGCCCCGTCGCGGAGATCACGAAGAATCTCAAGGCGTTCGAGTGTCTCGATGTCGCTGTGCAAATAGCGCACGCGAACGCCCTTCTCGTGGAGGAAGTTTGTCAGTTCCTCGCAGAGTCTCTTGGTGAGCGCGGTCACAAGCACGCGCTGACCCTTGCTGATGACGGGCCGGATCTCTTCGAGAAGATCGGGAATCTGTCCCCGCGCATCGCGAACGGTGACGGGCGGATCAAGGAGCCCTGTGGGCCGAATCACTTGCTCAACCACGATGCCCTCGCAGCGTTCGATCTCGTATGCGGATGGTGTCGCACTCACGAAGATCGTCTGCGGAACGATCGACTCCCACTCGGCGAATGTGAGCGGACGATTATCAAGTGCGCTCGGAAGACGAAAGCCGTGTTCGATCAGCGTCTCCTTCCGACGACGATCGCCGAAGTACATGCCGCGTACCTGCGGCACGCTGACATGGCTCTCGTCCACGAACAGCAGCCAGTCGTTCGGGTCGCGCCCAGGGATGTGTCGGAAGTAGTCGAGCAGACAGAAACTGCGCGTGCCTCGGCCGCGACCTTCCATGTGCGCGGAGTAGTTCTCGATGCCTGGGCAAACGCCCGTCTCTCGCAGCAGTTCGAGATCCCATCGTGTACGCCCGAGCAGCCGCTGTGCTTCGAGCAACTTTCCCTGCTCCTGCAAGGTGCGAACCTGTCCCTCCATTTCCACGCGGATCGAATCGACTGCGCGGAGCAGTTGGTCCTCGGGCATCATGTAGTGCACCGCAGGGGAAACGAAGACGCGCTCTTCTTCGCTCAAGATCTCCCCCGTCAGCGAATCAAAGCGTTCGATGCGTTCCACGACATCGCCGAAAAACTCGAAGCGGATTGCGAATTGCTCGGTGGCTGGCCACACATCCACGCACTCGCCTCGAACGCGGAAGCAGCCGCGCTCGGGCGCGACATCGTTGCGCTTGTACTGCATCGCATGGAGCGAAGTCAGGAAGCCGCGGCGACTCAGCGGTTGCCCGCGAACCACGAGCGCCGTTCGATTGGCGTACTCGTCGGGCGATCCGAGGCCATAGATGCATGAGACGCTCGCGACCACAATCGTGTCGGGGCGATGCAGCAGGTTGCTCGTGGCGGCGAGTCGAAGCCGATCGAGGTCGGCGTTTCGCGAGGCGTCCTTTTCGATGTAGATGTCCCGCTGCGGGATGTAGGCCTCGGGTTGGTAGTAGTCGTAGTACGACACGAAGTAGGAGACTGCATTCGAGGGAAACAGTGCCTTGATCTCCTCGTACAACTGTGCGGCGAGCGTCTTGTTGTGGCTCATGATGAGCGCAGGCTTTTGGCAGGCGGCGATCACACTTGCCATCGTGAATGTCTTTCCAGTCCCCGTAGCGCCCAGAAGGGTCTGGTGCGACCGACCCGCGCGGACACCTTCCACAAGTTGCGCAATCGCGTGCGGTTGATCGCCCGCAGCCTGAAAGGGGGATTGCAGTGTGAAGGCGTGGTCCATCTCAGGCGCACATCGTGCCGGGAAAGGTTAGGTCGCTGCCGAGTGCTTCTCGCGACGAACCCTTCGCCGACCTGTGAGACCTGCGCCGGCACTGAGCAGTTCGCGCGGTTCATGCTGCAGCAGGCGGCGAACGGCGGGCAGAGCGGCGAGCAGCGAAACGGCACAGACCGCCAACAACGCGGCCGCGATCACCAGCGGCTGAATGTTGAACGACAACTCCATGCCGGCCATCTCGCGGTACGAGCGGACGCCCATCCATGCCAACTGCAGTCCGAAAAGCGTTCCTGTCGCACCCGCTGCGGCTCCAACGAGCAGACTCTCGCCGAGTACCAGTGCGCGCAGCGTGCCTCGACCAGCACCAACGGCCTGCAGCACGCCAAGTTCGCGCGCACGCGTGGCCACACCGGCAGCGATCACTCCCGCCGCAGCAAGTGATGCGAGAGCCATCGCGGCGACTGCGACGAGCGAACTGATCGTCATCATGAGACCGCCGATGCGCAGTATCTCGCGGCGAATTCCCCGACCACTCGCGAACACGGCTCCGGGCGCCGCAGATTCCACATCCTCCGCCAGACGCGTTTCTTCGGCATCCTGCGCATCCTTTGCCATTTCGACTTGCACGAGGTACGCCTCGCGCGTTCCAAAGAAACGCTCGACCGCTTGAAAGTCCATGAACACACAGCTCACCGCATGGTCCATATAAAGGCTGCGTATGCCGAAAAACTGTGTGGCAACATCCAATCCGGCGGCACCCACGACACCCACCACTTCAAACGAGTGATTCGACTCAGTGGTGCCGAGTTGCACGCGGTCACCCACCGTGACGCCGCGCGCGAGTAGAAACTCCTTGGCGACCAATACCGCATCCCCATCCCGCAGTCGTTGTGCAGCGCGCTCAGAATCGCCGGCAATCCACTCCAGCCGATTCATCGCGAGAAATGGCTGCGAATCGAAACCGATGCAGACGACATTCGGCGTGGAGAGACCGTCGAGACCAATGACTTGCTCGCCGAGGACCCGCACGGGCAGGTAGCCGACCGCCGCGGACGACTGCACACTCGGCAGCATCCGTATGCGTTCCACTTCCTCTCGGTTGAACCCACTCGTCTTGAACGCGAAAGCGTCGCCGAAGCGGATTCGTTCGGAGATGTCGGAGAGGATGGCGGATCCGTTCGACCAAGTGCTCACAAGGATGGCGACACCAACCATGAGCGCACCGGCGATGAGTCCGAATCGCCATGGCGTGGCGGCGAGAGATCCCACGAGCAGCCCACGCGGCACCGTCAGCGCACGCTCCAGTGTCGGCGCAAGCAGGCGCGACATGCACCGAAGGATCGGCACGGCGAGCACGAACCAACCGACATGCAGCAGGGGTAGGCCAAGCAGGATGTACCACCAGAAGCGCGAATCTCGATCGGGGATGAGCAGCAGAAGCAACTGAACGGACAGACATGCTGCCCCGATACTCGCCGCAGCCACAATGCCGCGCCGCGATGCAGGACGCGCGTGCACGGCGAGCGCTTCGAGCGGCGAGACGCGTGATGCTTTCCAAGCAGGGAAAAGGGCACCGCCAATTCCAGCCGCCGTTGCGCCGCTCATGGCGAGCGCAATACCCGTCCATGAAATCGCAGGCCCCGCAGGGAGAAGGGCTGCATACCACCACACGGCAAGCGCAGTCAGTGCGATACCCACGGGCACGCCGATGGCACCACTCACGAGGCAAAGCACACCGCCCGCCGAGACTTGCCCAAGGAAAAGTTGTGCGCGAGTTGCGCCGATGCAGCGTGCGATGGCGAAGAGGCGCTGCTGCTCGGCAAGCGCGGTCGTCATGGCTGTGGTCACGATGAACGCACAGCAAAGGAACGCAAGCATCGTGGCAACGGCAACGGCGATTCTGCCGCCAGCCGCGGGGCGGTCGAGACCACTCGATGCCAACTCGGTCGGTTCCAGTTTCAGTGGCGACTCGAAGGCGGCGGCGTTCGCTGCAATCCACAGGGCTGGATCAACGCCCTCTTCGAGCACGATCGAAACAAGATCGACCTCGCCCTCACTTTGCAGGACATCAGCGAGCACCTGGCGGGAGAGATGTCCGAGCGGACGCTGGAGGGCACCGAGTGCAGGTCGATCTCGAATACCGCTGACTTGGAGCACCAGAGGCGAGCCGAAATGCACGACTTCGAGATGGGTTCCGATCTCGGCTCCGAGGGCGCGCGCGGCGAGCGAATCGATGCCGATCTCTGTGTCGCTCTCGGGCGCGCGACCTTCCGTGTACTTGATCTGATCGAAGACCGCTTCGGTCTCCAGATCAGTACCGCGGCATTGCACGGTGGCGCGTCGCACGCGGCCCTGAGCATCAGTGCCTCCATCAGCGCGCCGCAGAGAAATGGCTCCGCCGAGTCGCCCGGAGGCTGCCCGCACTTCGGGCAGCGCACGCGCGCGTGCGAGTGCCTCGACGTCGAATGCAGCTGCATGCTCATGCACCACCCGCACATCAGCCTCGCCGATCAGTGTGCGCATCCGCGAATCGATGTTGGCGAGGGCTGTCTCCATGGCGCAACTGATGGCGACCACCAGCGTGGATGCCAGCAGGACCGACAAGCCGCAGAGCAGCGTGCGGCTAGGCCGACCGAGCAAGCTCAGTCGAGCGATGTGCCAGCTGGGAGGGATCGAGACCATGGCTTTCCAGACTTCCGGCAACGCGACCATCGTGGAGGATGAATGTGCGCCGACAATGCGATGCCGCGACAGGTTCGTGAGTGACCATCAGCACGGTCAGTCCGCGTCGCTGTGCGGTTTGCTCGAGCAGCTTCCAAAGTGCAGCACTCGTGGTGGAATCGAGGCTTCCTGTCGGCTCGTCGGCGAGCACCACGGGCGGCTCGAGCAGTAGGGCGCGTGCGATCGCCACGCGCTGCTGCTCGCCACCCGAAAGCGTGTCCGGTCGATGCGCGCTGCGGTCCGCAAGACCGAGTTCGTTCAACAGCGCATGTGCACGCTCGTGCAGGTCGCGTTCGGCCATGCCATCGAGCAGCCCCGGGAGCATCACATTGCCGAGCGCATCAAGCGTCGGAATCAGATTGAACTGTTGAAAGACAATCCCGACCCCGCGGCGACGGTAGCGCACAAGGTCGGCCTCGGACAGCGAGTGAACGGCCGTGCCGCCCACGATGATCTCACCGCTCTCTGGGCGGTCGAGGCCCGCAAGCAGATGCAGCAGCGTGCTCTTGCCGCTGCCGGAACGCCCCATCACCGCGTAGAAGCCTGGCTCTTCAATGGTCAAGTCAGCGCCGCGCAGCGCGTTTACTGGGCGCCCTCCGCGCGCAGCGGCGGCATAACTCTTGTGAACGCCGCGGACAGCGATGCGAGGGTCAGGTGACCGGGTGCTTGGCGTCATAGGTCGTCGCGTCCATCAGCGCCGTAAGACTGCTGGTGTCGCCTGCGCGCAGACGTACGAGCCAACCCTTGCCAAAGGGATCGGAGTTCACGAGCGAAGGGTCCTTTGTCACGCTGTCGTTGACAGCCGTGATCGCCCCGCCCACCGCGCTGTACACATCGCTCGTGGTCTTGACGCTCTCCACTTCTCCGAGCGACCCGCCCGCAGTCACCGCCGTGCCAATGGGCTTCAGCTGAACGAAAGTGACATCGGTCAGTTCATTCGCGGCAAACTGCGTGATGCCCACGACTACTTCATCACCCTCGATGCGAAACCATTCGTGCGAGTCGGTGAAACGGCAGTTGGCAGGGCTTGGCATGGTCGGTTTCTCTTGAAAGTGGATGTGCGGAAGGTGGGGGATGGTAGTCGCCTGCTATCCTCTCGTGTCGGAGCACCACTGCATGAGTTCCGAGATACTTGTCTCGCTCTCTGCCTCCTGCCTTCTGCAACCGCTGCCGAGGCAGACTTCGCCTATTGCGCTGCTCGATGTGCCGCGATTTGTTGCAGAGGAGTTGGAGATTCGTGGGATCAACATCCCGGTGCAGATGATCCGTCAGCAATCGCCTCAGACGCTCGAACGCTTCCGAGACGAAGCGGATCGCGCGCAATGTCCGTGCCTCGTGCTGTATCGAGATGAGCCTCTCGATTTCTTGGGGGAACCTGAAAGGTCTGTGCAGGTGCTACGGGAGATGGGCAAGCGTGCACGACTGCTTGGCTGCGCAGAGATTGCCGTCCGAGTGATGAACATTGCCACCGCATCGCAGCAGATCGCGCCGATCATGAAGACCGCGCTCGATGGACTGCAGCGCTTCGAGGTGAACCTGCTCGTTCGCCCCTGTGAAGCGCCATGCGATCAGCCTGATCCGGTGATCGATTTGGTTCGCAAGATCGGTGGCTTCCATATTGGTGCGATGCCATCTTTCGCGAACGCCGCCGCCACGGGTGATTCACAGCAATCTTTGCGCAAGATCATTCCGTATTCGCTTGCTGTCGAGGCCACAGTGACCTCCGTGAGTAAGAGTGGAGTACCCGCAGACGACTTGTTCGATGAATCCATCGACATGCTCGTGAAGCTTGGATTTTCGAACAAGCTGACGATCGATTGGCGCGGCAGCGGCAACTGGGCGCAAGCCGTTCAGGCTATTCGCGCTCATTTGATGAAGAAGTTGGGCCAAGGGGATCCCGTGGCATGAGTCGACCGCTGATCGTCACGATTGACGGTCCCGCGGGCACGGGCAAGTCATCCGCAGCGGCGCAAGTTGCGGAACGGCTTGGGTTCGACATGCTCGATACGGGGGCTATGTACCGCGCCGTGGCGCTCCTCGCACTGGAGGCCGGCATCGGTCCCGCCGATGGTGCACTCATCGCCGCAGCCATCGATCGGTCGACGCTGCAGGTGGACTTCTCAGTCCAGCCGCCAGTCATTCGGCTTGATGGACGGGACGTGCACCTGCGAATCCGCGATCATGATGTCACTGCGATCGTTTCGCAGGTCGCATCGCACCGCGATGTTCGCCTGCGCATGGTGGAGGCGCAGCGACAGGTTGCGCTGACGCATGCCAAGTTGGTGACGGAGGGGCGCGATCAGGGGACGGTCGTGTTTCCAGACGCCGTCGTTCGCATCTGGCTTGATGCCCGTCCAGAAGTGCGGGCGCACCGACGCGCCGATGAACTCCGTGCGCAGGGGATTGAAGTCGATGATGCCGTTGTGCTTCGCGACATCGCCAACCGTGATGCATCGGATCGCGGGCGCGCGGAAGGGCCGCTGCGGCAGCCAATCGGCGCTTCTGTTGTCGACACAAGCGACCTCTCGTTTGCACAAGTCGTGGATCGCCTTGAGGCGATCATCCGCGAGAGCCTCGCCGCAGCCAAGATCGGATGCGGTGGTGTTTCGGCGTGAAGAACTCGTTTGACCATCGTCGGCGACGCCCTGGATATGGGCTCGTGCGAACGGCGGTCTGGGATGCCTGTGCTCAGGTGTGTCAGTCGGCGTTGTCGTGGCGATATCGCTTCCGAGTCGAGGGAGCGCATCTCGTCCCGCGCACGGGTCCGCTCATCTTCATTGGCAACCACCAGTCTTATCTCGATCCGATGATCCATGGTCTCGCCGTGGCGGATCGAGCTCCGCGACCGATGGCCAAGGAAGAACTCTTTCGGAACTCCATCTTTGGCGCAATTTTGCGCGCGCTTGGCACCATCCCTCTGCGGCCGGAGCGTGGGAACCGTGACGCATTTCGAGCGGCACTTGGCGAACTTGAAGCAGGGCGAACGGTGATGATTTATCCCGAGGGTGGGCGATCGCTTGACGGATCGGTGCAGCCCTTCCAACGCGGGGTCGAACTGCTTGCGCGCAAGTCGGGGGCAGCGATCATTCCGATGGGGATCGATGGTGCTTATGACGTGTGGTCGCCACATGCATCGCTGCCGAAATGGAGTGGGCGCATCTGGGCAACCATTGGCGCGCCCATCGACTCCACGCAGCAAGTGACGCTCTTCCAAGATGTGGACGCGGGGCTTGAGGAACTTCGGGCGCGCGTGCGGAAGCTGATGCTCCGTTGTCGATCGCAGCTTCGCGCGCGCTCCGATGGCCAGTTCCCGGCGCGCGGAGTGGCTGATCATGGCATCTGATCCGCAGGGAAAGCGCATGAAAGATGCCCCGGCGATTGAACCTCGCTCGGCTGCGGTCGCGATCGCAAGATTGCTGCGTGGGAAGGGACATGTTGCGTATCTCGCGGGGGGATGCGTTCGTGATGAACTGCTCGGCATTGAACCCACCGACTACGACTTGGCAACGGATGCGAGACCAGAACAGATTCAGGCGGTGTTTCCGAAGGCGCGCGGAGTCGGCGAGTCATTCGGTGTGATGCTTGTTCGTTTTCAAGGACGCACCGTGGAGGTGGCGACCTTCCGCTCGGATGGGCCCTACCACGATGGGCGTCGCCCGAGCGAGGTGCGCTACGCGACAGCGCAAGAGGATGCGCAGCGCCGCGACTTCACGATCAACGGGCTCTTTCGCGACCCAGAGTCCGGCGATGTGGTGGACTTCGTCGGCGGTCAACAGGATCTTGCGAACAGGACTCTGCGAGCGATTGGCGTTCCAGAAGATCGCATTCGCGAGGATCGACTGCGGTCCCTGCGAGCCGTGCGATTCGCTGCGCGATTCTCGCTGCAGGTGGATGCGCAGACGCAGGCTGCGATCGAAGCGACTGCGGCGGAACTGAAGGGCGTCAGCCGCGAACGGGTTGGGGGCGAGTTGCGCCGCATGCTCGCTCATCCGACGCGTCACCGCGCATTGAGGCTGCTCGAGCAGTGGCGGCTTGATGCATCGGCGCTCGGTGAGGGGCACTCCGAGGGCGAACTACTGCGTGTAGCGGCTCTTCCTCGTGATGCTTCGTTCGCAACGACCCTCGCTGCATGGAGTCTCGACCGAGCTGCACGCGGCGCCTCGGTCGGTGTTGATCATTGGTCCGATGCGGTGAATCTCTCGTCACGCGAGCGAACGGAACTGATGGAGACGCGCCGAATCGTTGCTGTCGTTGGGGCAGAGTGGCATGCACTTCCCAAGTCAGCCCGTAAGCGACTCGCATCCACACACTGTTTCGGTGGTGCGCTTGATGTTCTTGCCGGGTGCGAACCGGGTCATGCTGAAGCCGTGCGTCGAGAGGTGGAGGCACTGACACGCGAAGCGGGTGGACTTGCGCCGGAACCGTTTGTGCGGGGAGACGATCTTGTTCAGTTGGGGTTCGCTCCAGGACCTGCGTTCAAGCGGGTGCTCGATGGGGTCTACGACCTTCAACTCGAGGGCAAGTTGAGCGACCCTGCCGCTGCCATTGCTGAAGCACGCAGGATGCTCACGAGCGTTGTCGGGCTCTGACTGAGCGGTCTGCGGTGGCTGGGGATGAAGCGGGCGCGTTCAACCGACTGCCCTCGAATCCGTGCTTCCCCCGTATATCATTCAGTCATGCGACACTGCTGCGTGCTTTCGATTGCTTGCGCACTCGCGCTCACTGGTGCGTCCGATGTCCTTGCCCAGAATGCGCCCGCTGCACCGCCGAGCGGGAAACAATCCAAACCAGCCGCCAAGCCAGCTGGCAAACCAGCCGCCAAGCCAACCACAACGAAAGATCAAGCGGCGGGGAAGCCCACTGCCACTACCAAAGCGCCGACCGTCACCGCCGCTCCCGCCGAGAAGCCAAAGAGCGTGTATGTGGTGCCCATGGGTGTTCGTGGGAAAGGCGTCTTTGGGCTCGACATCCACGCGCAGCCATATGGGGCCGTGGTCAAGGACATTGATGAGAAGAAGCCCGACGTCGTGGTCTTCATCCTTGATTCGGCGGATATGGATTCCGTTCGCTATCTCGGTGATGACCCTCGAAAGTTTGGCATGTTCGATGATGACTCGATGCGTGCTCTGTCGCGTGATCTGCACGAGGTCGTCGATCGAAATGGCTGTGATGCCGTGATGATCATCCGTGATGCGGTGGGTTACTCGGCTCTGCTCGGTCTGAACTGGTCCAACATGTACATGACAGAATCCGCTCGACTTGCGGGTCTGTCGCGCATCAAGGAGCGCACGGAGGTCGAAGATCCCGAGGTGAAGGCCAAGTTTCGAGAGGCGTTCGTGGGAATCTGCAATGGATTCCTGATCGCGGGCGGCTACAACCCATCAATAGGGCTCGCCATGATGCGCGATGACAAGATGTTGAGTGCGACATTCAAGGGGCGCGAAATCGTGTGGACGGAAGACGCGTCGGGCACATGGGTCGTCGACGGCAGCGCAGACCGCGTCACGGCGAACTTCAACGCGGAACTTGCGGAGGAACTTGGTCTCTCTGATGGGACGGTTTCTGATGACCCGATCACGATGATCGACGACATGATGTATCAGCGCGGCTACCGCTCCTTCGAGCGCATGTCCGCGGACGGTGCAGTGATTGTGAACGAGTACATCGAAGGCTGGCGCAAAGCCCTCGAGGACATCGTGGAGGCGTATCCGAAGTATGAGGAAGCGCTTGGCGATGCGACGGGCGCAAACGAGAAGAAGTTCGTTCAGAAGGCAAAAAGCATCCTTGAATCCGTCCTGGCGAAGTTGAAGAAGTACCCGGCGATTGAGATCAAGTTGCGTCAAGAGTTTGGGATCACAAGGCTCGAGATCGAGACGGAGATCCTTCGCCTGCAGGAACGCCTGCGCGGACTGAACAAGTCAGGGTCTCAGCCGACTGGTGGCGGGCGCCAGAGAGGCGGCGGTGGCGGTATTGGAGCCGGCTCCTGAGTGTGGTGTATTGCGTCTTTCAAGTGTGATCGAACCTGTCCATGACGATGAGGTGTGAGATGACTCCGACCAATCAAGGCATGAAGTTGATGAATCGAACGTGCTCCGTAAGTCCAGCGGTGTCAGGTGGTCGGCGGTGGCTCAGTGCGCTTGCATGCGCCGTTGTCGCTTTGGCCGCATCGTTGCCGACATCCGCTGCTGCCGCGCAGGGCAACAAGCCATCGGCTCCGCCTGCGACAGGGAAGCAGTCGGCCGCGTCCTCTCAGAAGACCCCCAACAAGAGCGCAGCAAAGGATGTGGCGCCCAATGCCAAACGGCAAGTCTTCATGCTGCCGCTCGATGGCATGGTGGGCATTGGCCTTCGACATGATGAGATGGAGAAAGTTGAACAGATTGCCGACAAGATCGGGCCCGGGCAGGTGATCATCCTTCGCATCAACTCCAACGGTGGACTCGTGATCGAAGGAGACATGATTGCGGAGTCGCTGACGCGCATCAAGCAGAAGCATCGATTGGTTGCGTGGGTGGAGAAGGCCATCTCAGGTGGCGCGTTCACGGCACTCTGGTGCGACGAGATGTATTTCATGCCCGAGGCTGCGCTGGGCTCGATCACCATGCTGACTGGACGGACGGAGGTGTCAGCGGTTCGTGAGGAGTGGAAGGAGCGTGTGGCGGAGGCTTGCGCAGGCGGAGGGCGTGATCCACTGATTGGTCCAGCCATGGTGCACTCCGAGGTGGAGTTGTCCTACGAAAAGACACCCGATGGGAAGGTCACGTTTTATCCAGATGTGAAGCACACATATGTTCTGAGCCGCAACAATGAAAACCTCGACTTCAACGCGCAGAATGCCGAACACTGCGGGTTTTCGGACGGCACCGCCAAGACCGAGGCGGATCTCTACAAGCTTCTCGGGGTCGATGATGGCGAGAAGTACATCATCAGCGATTCTGGCAAGAAGATCGCCGCGGAGTGGCAGAAGTTGATTAAGGACTGCAAGGAGAAGGTGCCACTCTTGCTGAGGAAGCGCGACATTGAGGGGACGAGCGAAGGGGGCGTTGCACAGTTGCAGGCACGCATCAAGAACAACCAA
Source organism: Planctomycetota bacterium (assembly GCA_046080505.1). Lineage (GTDB taxonomy): Bacteria > Planctomycetota > Phycisphaerae > Phycisphaerales > SM1A02 > F1-60-MAGs104. The sequence goes on along the minus strand of JBJTUC010000092.1, from coordinate 14,354 downwards.
GCCATCATTGACTGGTTCAAGAAGTGCAGGCCAGAGATGGTGTACGAGTTGGGTGTGGGCGATCAGGCAATTGATCGCCTCAAGGAAGAGAACGAGCAACTGCGCAAGCAGGTCAAAGAACTTCAAGCCGCTCCGCGCGACAATCAGGGAAACTGAGCCCAGAAAATTTTGTTACGCGACTTCGCGCCGCTGAAAGAGCGCGGTCGCCACCGCCAATGCTGCAATCGTGAGCGAAGCGCCGTACGCGAGTACTCGCCAGAGATAGTCGGTAGGCACGGCCGCCTCTTGGTTGATGGCGTCCACGACCCAGAACACTTGGAAGTTTGGCACGACCGCGTAGGCGACCTCATTGAGCCAGAGGAGAGCGCGATCCCAGTCAAGCCAATCGAGGTTTGCCGATTGGCGCACCTCGAGCACCTCCTTGAGGCGTGTGATGTTCCGAGCAAAGAGCCAGTCCGAGAGAAGCCCAAGCAGCAGCAGCCCCAGCGTCACGCCAATCGTGAGAATCTGTCCCAAGCGAGTGCTCGCGGCAATGGCGATTGCGGCGAGCACGGTGAGCGAAGTTCCCATCAGCACCAGCGCAACGAGCAGCTCGGGTCGGAACTCCTTGCTTGGCGTGATGGAGTTCCACGAGGGGTCAAAGAAGAGTGCTCCGATGTAGGCGAGGGCCATCAACGGAACGCCGACAACACAAACAACGGCAGGAAAGGACGAGCCGTAGAAAAAATTGCACCAAGTCGCGATGGCAACAACGCCTACAAGCGCAAGAGCGCCAAACAAAAGGACAGGAAGATGAAATGGGGTCGCCGCGGTCTGCATCACGCCATGCACTTCGACAAGTAGAAAGAAAAGTGCCGGCAAGGCGGTGGCGGCAAGCAGTGCAAGCGTGACGCCAAGGAACTTCCCGAGCACAAAGATCCATCTCGGAACAGGTTTCGAAACGACGAGCAGCAGCGTGCGGCTTTGGACCTCCTGATGCACGACTGCAGTGGCGAGGAATGCGGCGAGGATCGCGCCAGACATAAAAACCGTCGAGAGTCCGATGTCTACGTACATGCGCTGATCATCCATCATGGTGAATGCCGACAGCGGATTACTGATGAGTACCAACAGCGTGGCCGCAGCGATGATGACCAGGCAGACTGGTTGGCGAACACACTCGAGGAATGTGTTCCGAAGGATCGCAAGGACCTGTTCAAAGAAGCCAATCATGGCGGGTTCCTCACCCTGCATTCTACGGAGTGGGCCGGATCAGGTCTGCTGTGTTACCGCGGGTGCCACGAACCATGATGATCGATTCTGCGTACAGTGTGCTCCCAAATGGTTCGAGATCAGTTCGTGTATCAGCAGGCAACCCGTGTGTGCGGGATCGGCTTCGGCATTCAGCTGTTGCTCGGAGCATTCCTCGCCATCTACGGACGGATTGTGGGCGATTCAGCCATCACGCTCGCGTCTTTCTATGTGCTGATTGGAATCGTGCCTTGGCTTTCGCTGATCGTTCTTTTCCATCAGCACTCTCTTGAGCGCCTTGAGGCACTGGAAAATGAAGAGCTGGAACAGCTGCGTGCATCTGGAAGCAGTGTCTTCGAGGGTGGGCGAGAGCAAAGTGATCTCGCGAGCCGTCGCCTCGCATCGATGCACCGATGGCTGATGCCCACAGTCAGTGCGTTCGTTGCGCTCTCGCTCGTGGTCCTCAGTTATCTGACGATTGACTGGCTGCAACGATTGGATGATGCGTTAGCGACGGCAACACCATTTGGTGTGGGAGCCAATCTCGGCTGGCAGTTGGCATTGTGCACGGCGCTCGCGCTTGGCACCTTCATTTTCTCGCGTTTCGTCGCTGGTATGTCGCAGCAAGCGGCATGGGCAAATCTTCGGGGTGGTGCGGGGACAAGTGTTGGCAACGCCCTTGTCTTGATTGCGATTGCGATTGGGATCGTCTTCGAGGTCTTCCGAAAGCCGAATGTGTTGGAGGCGATTGCCTACGGAATTGCCGTTTTCGCTGCAGTCATTGCGGCGGAGATTCTGCTCAATCTCATCCTCAACATGTATCGGCCGCGTCGCCGCGAGGATGCCCCTCGACCTGCGTTCGATTCAAAGCTTCTGGGGCTTGCCGCCGCGCCAGATTCGATCGTTCGCAGCATCAATGAAGCGGTGAACTACCAGTTTGGATTCGATATCACGAGCTCGTGGGGGTACCAGCTTCTTCTCCGAAGCGTGGCGCGCTTGTCCGTTTTGGCGGTCACGGTGTTGTTGTTGACGTCGATGGTGGTGGTCGTGCAGCCAGGCGAGCAGGCCGTTCGACTGCGGGGCGGGCGAATCGTCGGCGAGGTGGCTTCCGGCACGCTGTTGTTCAAGTGGCCATGGCCTCTTGAATCGGTGGAACGCTTCGCGGTCGGTCAGGTTCGGTCTCTGGCGCTAGGCCCTGCACCCTTGAAGAACGAAAAAGTGAATGCATGGGTGATTGAGGGCGAGCCAGATCCAAACAGACCCGGGTTCGTGGTGCTGGCGAGTGGCACCGTGAGCCGATCGGGTGGCGTCGGGGGGGGGGAATCCGATGGCTCGCCCGTCGCGGTTCAGTTTGCTCTCATCGATGCAGACATCGTTCTGAGTTATCGAATTCGTGATGGCGCACTTCTGGACTTCCTTGGGTTTTCCTCCGACGCACGCAGTCGGCGAACGCCACTCGACATGCGCGAGCGAGCATTGAGGGCGATCGCGCTTCGTGAAGTCACTCAGTTACTGGCGACGCTGAGAGCAGATGAGGTGCTCTCACCACAGGGCGATTCATTGGTGAGACGGCTCAAGGAGCGCATTCAGCGCGCCTTCGATGCGGCACAAAGCGGGGTGGAAGTCGTTGGCATTCAGATCCCAGTTCTGCGACCCCCAGCGGGCGAGCCATCTGGGCGCTTCGAAGATCTCTCAATCGACCTGCAGAATGCGCGGAAGGTTGTCGACGAGGCAAATCGGCTCGTCAATACCACGATGTCCACCTTGGCGGGTTCACCAGAGCAAGCCCGGCGGATCGTTGCTTCGATCGAGGCACTTCGCGTCATCGAGCGTCAGCAGGGAAAGGATGCGCAGGCGGCGCGCACGAAGCGTGCGGAGATCGAAGCGATGATCGTCGATTCGCGAGGTCAAGCTGCAAGCGTCATTTCGATCGCGCAAGCTCGGCGCTGGGACATGCTCATGCGCGCGCGGTCAACGGCAAGTGAAGTGCTCGGTCAGGCTCCCTCGTATCGAGCGGCACCTGCGCTCTACCGAGAGCGCGCGATCATGGCAGTCCTGACGCGTGCCCTGGCGGAGGCACGCGTGAAGTATGTGCTGGCCGTGGACCCAACGCGCGTGGACATCGATGTGCAGATGGAGCAGCCGGAGTCGGGACTCAATCTTGGTGACTATCTGGAGAAGCAAGACAAATGATGCGAAAGATCCCAGTTGTTGTTGCGATCGTGATTGTTGCGGTGCTTGTTCTGTTCAGCACCACCTATACGGTGAACTTTCACGAGATCGCCGTGCTGACCCGCTTTGGCAAGCCGGCGGGGGTGGAGCGCACAGCCGGTCTCCATCTCAAGGCGCCATTGTTCATCGACCAAGTGACCAAACTGGATGTTCGACTGCAGTTCATCGAGAGCCCGCTTGAGACCGTTCTCACCAAGGATGGCCAGCAGGTGCTTGTGCAGGCCTATCTCCTGTGGCGTGTGCAGGAGACTGGCGACGCGCCCCTCCAATTCTTCGTCTCCCATGGGACGCTCGATGCTGCGGGTAAGGAGTTGGGAGTTCAACTGCAGGGTGCGGTCCGTGCAGTTGGTGGATTCACATTTGCGGAACTCATCGGTCAGTCGAGTCGGATTGGCGAGGCGGAAGCATCGATCCTTGCCGACATGAAGGCCACTCGGTTGCCGGGCATCGAGCCAGTCAGCGTTGGCATCTCGCAGGTGGTTCTGCCGCCGAAGACCTCCGTGGCTGTTCTCCGAAGAATGGCTGCCGTTCAGGAGACGCTCGCGAATCTGGAGGAGTCCAAGGGCAACTCCGAAGCCGAGGCCATCAAGAGCCAAGCTGCGAGTTCGGCGGACACGATCCGCAATTTCGCCGCACAGTGGGCGGCGGAGATCGAGGCGCTCGGCAACGAAGAATCCACGCGTTACTACCAGCTCATGAAGCAGGAGGCGGACCTTGCGATTTTCCTGGCGTGGCTTGACACGCTGAAAGGGTCGCTCTCTGGCAGCACCACTTTCGTCACGGATCTCAATCGCGCGCCGTTCCATCTGCTGGACTTGAACGAGGCGGGGAGCACCGCGGGCATCCCGCAGCCGCGCGAGCCCTACCTCACACAACCCAAGCCCAAGGAGCAGCGCTGACATGGCGGTCGATCCCGTCGACGAGCCCGATTCGCCCGAGGAGGCGCACCGCGCGCAGCGTGCCAGCAAGCGTGCCACGCTGCAGGTAGCGGATGTTGCAAGTGAGCGTGCCAGCCTCCGCGCAGCGATGGATCCGGCCAACCAGAGTCTCGGTGAAGCGCTCCGGCTTTCGTACCGCGTTCTTCAGATCGCGATTGCCGGTCTGGTGGTGACCTTTTTGTTTTCTGGATTCCAATCGGTGCCCGAGGGCGTCACTGGAATTCGCACGGTGTTCGGGCGGGTTGTCGGCGAGGGCGATGGGCAGGTCGTGACGCCTGGCCTCCAGCCGTTCTGGCCGACGCCTATCGGCGAATTTGTCACACTGTCCCAGCGGCAAACATTTGAAGTGCGCGAGGCGTTCTGGCCGCAGCGTGCTCTGAATGATGTGACGATGGAAGCTGCGACCGATGCGGCGAGTGCCGACGATCCGATACGACCCGGGCGTGATGGAGCGCTGCTCACAGCGGATGGTGACCTTGCGCACGCTCAGTTCGCAGCGGAGTGGACGGTTGTCGATCCTGTTGCGATGCTCCGGCTGGTCGATCCAGAGCGCGCCGCCACGCTGATGCGCGCCCTACTCCGCCGAGCCGCCATTTCCACTGTGGCGGAGTTGACCCTGCCAGAGTTTCTTGAGCAGCGCGAGCCACCGGCGCTGACAATCCGTCAGCGGATGCAGGCGACGCTCCGCAGTATGGATGCTGGTATCGAAGTGGTCTCGGTCACCATTCTTGAACGGACCGCGCCATTTGCGGTGCGTGGTGCGTTGCGTCGCGTGCAGACGGCGCGTGAAGAGATGAAGACAAATGTCGAGCGTGCGCGCCAAGACGCCAATACAAGGTTGGTGGGTGTTGCAGGTCCTCAGTTCAACGAGATCCTTGGCATGATTCATGAGTATGAGATGCTGCTGACCAAGGGTGATGTCGCCACGTCCGATGCACTGCTTCGGCGCATCGGTGAGCGCTTCGAGCAACCGGATATCGGTGGTGAGGCAGCGCGCATCATTGCACAGGCACGGTCGAAGCAGACATCAGTGACAGCTGCGCTTGCGCAAGAAGCGAGGCGGGTTGGAAGTTTGGCCGCGAGTTTCCGAGAGAACCCGCGCCAGTTGATTCAGCAGTTGTGGCTCGATGCGGTACGGCAGGTGGTCAACAGCGAGGAGGTGGAAGTGTTCTCCGTGCCCGACAACCTGGGGCGATATGTGCTGCGTGTGCGCAGTTCGCCTGACACGATGCAGACGAGGCGCGATGCTGAACTCGAACGGAAGAAGGCGGCGGCTGCGGCGATCGGGGCAGACCTTCCCTCGTTTCAACTGGGATCACGGCTGATCACTCCAGATGCGCCGGGGCGTCGACTTGACAAGTCGGGCACCAAGGCGTTTGGCAAGGACTAATGGAGGAAGTGGCATGAATCCACGCGGTGCAGGCAGCGTTCAGACAGTGGTGGAGGCGGAAGGGCTAGTCAAGACATTCTCCGACTTCTGGCTGCGTGCGAAGGCGCGCGCTGTGGACGGGGTGACATTCGAGATTGTGCCGCATGAGATCTTTGGTCTGCTCGGTCCCAACGGATCTGGAAAGAGCACAACCATCAAGATGATCCTGGGGCTTCTTCGGAAGTCGAAGGGCAGGCTGAGCGTCTTCGGGCGCGATCCCTCCGATGTGTCCGTCAAGGCTCGAATCGGCTATCTGCCAGAAGAAACATATATGTATCGCTTCCTCAATCCGAGGGAGACGCTCGACTACTTCGGCAAGCTCTTCGGACTGCCGCGCACAACTCGTCGCCGACGGACAGACGAACTGCTCGAGATGGTTGGACTCGAGGGGGCCTCGCACCGAGTGGTTGGTGAGTTCTCCAAAGGAATGGCGCGCCGCCTTGGCATTGCGCAGGCGCTCATCAATGATCCGGAGTTTCTGATTCTCGATGAACCAACGTCGGGGCTTGATCCGATCGGCACCAGGCAGGTGAAGGATCTGCTGCTTGACCTGCGACGCAAAGGCAAGACAGTGTTGCTCTCGTCGCACTTGCTCGCCGATGTCGAGGATGTCTGCGATCGCATGGTCATTCTGTACGGTGGAAAGATTCGCGCCTCGGGAACTGCGGAAGAACTCCTTCGCGACACGAAGCACACCACTCTGCATCTGCCCCGTCTCGATGCAGCCGCGATTTCGAAGGTGGACGCCGCGATTCGGCGTGAAGTTGGCGTAGCGGTTGATCGCGTGGAGTCACCGCGGCAGCGACTCGAGGATCTCTTCCTCCAGATCGTGGATGCAGCGCGCGCTGAACAGGTGGAAACGAGCGGTGCCATGCGAGGCGGTCCGACAGCCGCATTCTTGGGTGAGGTTGATGGTCGACAGCCTGCAACATTGATTGCAGACCTCGAGCGCGCTGCAATGGAGTCCAAGCGCGCGGCGCAAGTCGTTGCGTCTGCTCCCGTTGTCAACGGACCGGAGATGAACACGATTGCCGCGTTGCAGGGAGCGGATGGACCGCGGATCGCAAAGCCCCTCCGTGCCGCTTCCGAAGGGGCGGACTCGGATTCGGTCGACAAGTCTGTGATCGAAGGTCTACTCAAGGACAGTGGCAAGCCTGCGCAGGACCGTGAGGCTGGCGGACCGGGAGCGCGGCCGACGTGAACTGGATTGGGAGTGCCCTTGAACGCTTCGCCCGCTGGCAAGAACGGGTCAGCAGCCGCATTCTGCTGACTGTGCTCGCGGTGTTGCTTGTGAGTGGCGCTGTTGTGCCGCTCTGGTGGGCTTCGCTGCAACATGCCCAACTTGTGAGTGAGATCGCAGGCGTGCTTCGCGAGGCAAACATCCAAGAGCGCAACCCGCAAGCCATCAACTTGGTGGACCGTGGTGTGGTGCAACTGCGCGGCCGTGAGGTGGGGAGCCCTCGTGTGCAAGCCGTCGCGCGGGGCATGTTCAACGAAGGCGGGACAGTCGACGAAATTCCTGCGTTCGCATCGTTCATCGCAGCAACGCAGGCGCCGCGCTGGGCGCCGCCGCAAGTGGTGGAGCAGCCGATGCTCGTTGGTGGGATTGGAATCGGCATTGCGGTGGTGACAGTGATGGCGATTTGGCTTGGACTCGCGCTGTCGCTCGTTGGCATCACACTGGTGACCGCGCCCATCGCGACGGTCTGCTTCGTGACTGGACAGATGCAGTTGTTTGTCGCATTCACGGGTATCGGGATTCTGCTCTTTCTGTTTCTGGTGGCGACACAACTTGCACTGCGAATGCTGTCGCCTGCAGGAGCGATCACGGGTGTCGCGCACACGCTGCTGCTGGAGGCGACGCGGCAGAGGATTTCGGTGGCATGCATCGGAGGGTTGTTGGTACTGCTGCCGCTGCTGCCGCTGTTCATCTCTAGTCGCGATCCACTGCGCTATCAGGTCCAAACATTCATCGCGCGGGGTACCGGGCTGGTCTTTCTTGTGGCCGCGTTTCTCACGCTGCTGCTCGCATGCGCCACCGTCGCATTTGAGATCCGTGACCGTCAGATTTGGAGCGTGCTGACAAAGCCTGTCTCGCGACTGCAGTATCTCGCTGGAAAGTGGCTGGGACTGGCGATTCTGGATGGGCTGATCCTGTTCGTCGCCGGCGCCGCAGTGCTTGTGCAAGTGTCGCTTCTGAGTGCTCGGCCTGCAGGGAGCGTGGAGGACGCTGCGGCGCTGAACAGTCAGGTTCTTGTTGCCCGCGCCACAGAGCGGCCTGCGTACACGAGCATCGATCCGATCGAACTTCGAGATGCGGTCAACCGCGAGATTGAAAACGATTCAGTGCTGCGAGGCGAGATCGAGGCGGGCGCAAAGTCGGAGGCGGATGTGGTGCGCCAGCTCCGCATCCAGAAGATCACGGAGTTCTCCACGGCACAGCGCACGATTGCCGCAGGTGCCTCACGCAGTTACTCCTTCTCAGGACTCCTGGAGGCTCGAAAGGCGGGAATCGCCCCGATGCTGCGATACTCCTTTCACAGTGGCCCCGACAGTTCACATGAGGTTTACCCCGTCTCGTTCCTGTTTGGCGACTTGCCGCCTGAACTCGTCGAGTATGTCCCCGTGCAGCGGAATGTCATCGGCATTCCAGTGGAGGCGATTGCGGAGGATGGAACGCTGCGCGTGACCATCGTGAATGGGGCCATGATGGAGGGTGGGCGGATCATGCAAGCGCCTTGGTCGATGAACTTTGACGCCGACGGACTCGAGGTGCTGCACCGCGTTGGGGGCTTTGAAGGGAACTTTCTGCGAGCGATGCTTGTCGACTGGGGGAAGTTGGTGTTCATTGCTGCGCTTGGGGTGAGCGCCGCAGGAGTCCTTTCGTTCCCTGTGGCCGTGCTCGTGGCAATGACCATCTTCATCGTTGGCTCCATGTCTCCCTTTCTGGAGATTGCGGTCGAGCAATTCGCGGTGCCGATCGATGCCCCATGGTTCATGCAGGTCTTCGAGGTGTTCATTCGAGGGTTCGTCGGCAGCGTCCAGTGGCTGCTGGCACCATTCGCATCCGTCGGAAGTTCGACCGACTTGGTCGATGGGCGGGTGATTCCTTGGGGATCGGTGGTTCGAGCCGTCGGTCTCATTGGAATGCTCTGGAGCGCTCTTGCGTTCGCCATCGGCGGATGGGCGTTCTCGCGAAAGGAAATAGCGATCTACAGCGGAGGCGAGGGCTGAAGTGCGTGATCGGGCGATCCAACTGGCGTGCGTCGTGATCGCAGTCGCCGCGCTGGTGGGTGGGTCGCGCCTATTGCCAGAAATCCTCCGCATCAGTGATCAGAAGGCGCTTCGCTATACGGATGTGTCCGTGGAGGGCGCGCCTCCCATCGTGGCCATTGGTACAGCGATTGGCGCCCTACGCGGACTGATCGTCGACTATCTCTGGATCAAGACCAACATCATGAAGGAGAAAGGGCTGTTCTTCGAGGCGATGGCGGATGCCGCGCTCATCACCAAACTCCAGCCGCGCTTCGGCGATGTCTGGGGATTTCACGGGCACAACATGACCTACAACATTTCGGTCATGACGGACACGCCGCAGGAGCGGTGGGAGTGGGTGAGAGCTGGATTCAATCTCATCCGCGACGAGGGACTCCGTTACAACCCGAATGATCTGATACTGCACAAAGAATTGGCGTTCATGATGGCGCACAAGCTCGATGGTGTCGCCGACGATGCGCACCTCTATTACAAACGGGAGTTTGCGCGCGAATGGCAACTGCTGCTGGGCGTGCCGCCGCTCTCGTTCGCGGAGCGGATTCAATGGATCGCATCGATCAAGGATGCTCCGCACACACTTGACGAGCTGGAATTACGTGAGCCGAGCGTGAAGCAGTTGCTGCAGGAACTCCGATCGAATCTCAGCGGGTTTGATGCGCGTTTCCAGTTCCGACTCGACAAGGACTTTCTCATGAACCTCGGTCGCTGGGAGGCAGTGCAATCGAGCCGCTACGCCAAGTTGTTGGGGCTTGAGGCAACCTTCAAGCGCAACGATCCGGTGTATCTCGCACTGGACACGGTGCTCTCGAAGCCAGAGTCCCGCGAGGCACTCGCCAAGTTCTTGCCGTTTCTGCGACGAAAGGTGCTTTTGGAATCGCTCAACATGGATCCCGCACTCATGTGGGAGTACACGCGCGACTTCGGGCCCTTCGATTGGCGTCATCCGCAGAGTCATGCGTTCTACTGGTCACAGAAGGGGACGACGACAGCGGCGAAACGCAGTGAGGCGCCGGACGACATCTACAAAGTGCTCAACAATGACCGAGTGAACATTCAGGCGATGCAGGCGCTCGCCCGCACTGGATTGATGGGCTACGACGTGTTCAGTAGTGACAATCCGACACGGTTGAACGACCCACGCTGGATCAAGGCGATCGACCGCTACTTTGGCGACCTGTACCGCAAGCATTACGGCACGCGTGGCGGTGGCGGCGACACCTTCTGCGATTTCTATCAAAACTACATGACGCAGGCGGTCCGCGAGTTGTACCGGTTTGGTGACTTGGAGGGCGCGCAGGAGATCCTCACCAAGTTGGACAGTCTCTTTGGGCGAGGTGGGCTTGTTCCCAACAACAAGTACGAGGCATCGTTGGAGGTCTTTGTACGCAATACCACGTATGGCGAGTATGGGCTTGCTCCCGATGTCGCTCGAAGCGATGTCTACGCCGCGCTGCAACGGGGGTTTCGAGAGGGGCTTCTGCTTGATCGCCCGAAGGTGCTTGAAGAGGCGCTCAAGTTTGCACGCGATCTGACCGACTACTTCCAAAGCAGCCAGATTGCAGACTTTGTCAACAAGTTTGGGGAACGGCGAATGGCCGCGCTCATCGGCGATTTACGCACGAGTGTTCGTGATGTGTTCGCGAACGTGCTTGTTGATCCATCGCAACCGCTGATGGATCGCCTGACCATTTACAACCGTGCCGGCGAGGCGGAACGACGGATGGTGTACGACCTTGTGCGCGGACCGATGGAGGTGGAGTACAGCCTCGATCCGATTTCACAGATGGTTCCCTTTGCTCAGGTTCTTCCCGAGCCTCCAGGCATGGAGGAGCATCGGCTTGCGGTCGCAGCAGAGGAGGCGCGACGGCGTGAAGCGGAAGAGACGAGCAAACGCTCGAAGGCGGAGTCGCGGTGACGCCACGTCCGCCAGCGATCATCGCCATCGGTCGCAACTACAGCGATCATGCGAAGGAGCTCGGCAATGCGGTCCCGCAGCGACCCATGGTGTTCTTCAAGAATCCTGCGGCCGTGATCGGAGACAATGAGCCGATCGTGATTCCCGCGATCTGCCGCGAGGGCGGACCGCAGGTGGACTTCGAGGGCGAACTCGCGGTCATCCTCGGATGCGATTGCCGCGATGTCCCGATCGAGAGCGCGCTCGAGTGCGTCGGCGGCTATGCGGTCGCGAATGATGTGAGCGCACGGTGGTGGCAGAATGAGGGAGCGGGTGGGCAATTCAGCCGAGGCAAGAGCTTCGACACATTCTGTCCGTTGTCGGCAGTCGCGCCAGCGTCGGCGGTCGCTGACCCTCAGGCGCTTCGAATCCAGACCTTCGTCGGTGGCGAGTGCATGCAAGACGCATCGACGGCATCGATGATCTTTCCTGTGGCACGGCTCGTCGCTGAACTGTCGCGTGGCATGACGCTGCTCGCCGGTACCGTGATCCTGACGGGATCTCCTTCAGGCGTTGGCCACGCACGAAAGCCGCCGCGCTATCTGCGGCAAGGCGATGTGGTCGAGATCCGCATTGAGCGTGTGGGTGTGCTGCGCAATCCCGTTGTTGAGGCGGACTGACATGCGTGGGTCACCGTCGATCGCTGCGCGCTGCTGCGTGCAGGGCGTTCGGCTCTACCAATGGCTGCTGTCGCCGATTCTTGGCGGGCGCTGCCGATTTCATCCATCGTGTTCCGTCTACGCGGTTGAAGCGATCGAGCGGCATGGTGCCTTGCGCGGAGCTTGGTTCACCCTTTGCCGACTTGCACGCTGTCACCCGTGGGGTGGTTCCGGTGACGATCCCGTGCCGTGAGAAGGCCTGCTGCGTTTGATGTCACCGCAGGAGCACGCGAGCGAGCCGCGGCACTTCCGCTTCGAGCGCTTCGATGTAGTCACCGAGTGGGCGTTCCTGGGGTCGTCGGGCCGACACAACGAGATCCATGCCGACTGGAAGCTGTGCGTGCAACTTGCGAAACGCTTCTCGTGCCAAACGCTTGATGCGATTGCGCTGAACTGCGCCACCCACGCGGGATCCGACCGAGAGTCCAAGCCGTGTGTGTGCGCGGCCGTTCAAGTCCGCATGCAGCACGATCCAGCCTAAATCCCTGCGTACGCGGCGGGAGTAGACCCGCTGAAAGTCCGCTCCGCTTGTGATTCGCATCGATCGTGTGAAAACTTGTCTTGGCTCGGACATCGGCTTGCTTCCTAAGCTTTGCCCCGTTATCCTATTGGGCTTCCCCAAGAGGCACCCCCATCATGCACGACGCGCTCAAGAGTGACGAAATCATTGCCAAGGTCGGTGGTCGGTTCAAGTTCACTGCGCTGATTCAGCGGCGCGTCGCGGAGCTGATCGGTGGTGCTCGACCGCTCGTGGAGCGCAATGGCCGGAGCGACTTTGAGGTCGCGATCGAAGAGATCGCGACGGACAAGATCACGATCGACTGGGAGCGTTCGAACCTGCCCGCTGAAACGCGGTGAGGATTGGACTATCGGGGGCAGTCGGAAACTTGCTTGCTGAACACCGTTTGAGCCAGATTCGGCGTGGTTCCGTTTGCTTTCAGGTTGAATCGGGCTACTTTGCATGGAAACGGGCTTTGGTACTCGGCTATCGGTCTGTATCCCCCCTCACGGAGACGCTCGGATGGCAATCAGATCACCTGCGACGACCTTGTGTTTCACGCTTGCCATGTGGTGTGCGGTTGACGCGCACGCAGCGGTGGCAGCGCCGCCGGCAGTCGTGGGGGAGCAACAGGTTGTCGATTCGAGCCGACTGTTCCCGATTTGGTCCGCGTCGAGGGACATCCCGACGATGCAGGCGATCTACCGCCGCGGCGCGCAGTCCGAAGGCGGCATTTCGGGCAACTGCCCGTCACAAACGGTAGCGCACACCGATGCGAGTTTCACAGGTGGTTCCTACATCGTTCAGGGAGGATTCGCCGAGCAGGAGATCGCTGCGGTTTCATTCACAGTTCCCGCTGCGGCATTTCCGATGCGACTTGACATGACGGAGATCATCTTCGCAACAAGCAACGCATCGGTGCAGACGACGACAAAGTGGTCCATCCTGGTATGGGAAGGGAACCCGTCGGGAACACCAAAGTATGAGTTTTCATCGGATGCGAAGATCTTGCCGCACATTGTTCTTCCCCCGGGCACGAGCGGTGTCAATGTGCAGTTCTTGATTGATCCGCAGGACCCCGAGCAGATGTATCTCGACGACAATGGCACGCAGACATTCTCGATCGGCTACCGCATCGATGACCACAACAATCAGACGCAGAACCCTTGCTTCACCGCGCCACCGAGCGCGAGCAATGCGTTCCCAACGACGGATGTCAGCGGTCTTGCGCAGCCCTCCCGCAATTGGCTGTACCTCCTGAACTGTGGTCCGTTCGGTTGTGGCGTCGGTTGGAAGACCTTTGCGCAGTTGCCGAGCGTATGCCGTCCGAGCGGTGACTGGGTGATGCGAGCGACCTACACGCCGCTGCAGTGCGCACCTGCGCAGGGGGCTTGCTGTGTCGGCACAAACTGCTCGCTTTCCACTCAGGCAAACTGTCAGTCGGTGGGCGGAACCTATCGCGGGGACGGTTCGATATGCAGCTCCACCATCTGCTTGCCGCAAGGCAACAACGCCTGTTGCTTCGCCTCCACGAACGGATGCGTCTCGCTGTCGTACCAGTCATGCCTGAGCGCCGGCGGAGTTCCCGGTCCTGAGGGCAGCGCGTGTGCGACCTACACCTGCTTTCCGACTGGAGCGTGCTGTTTACCGGATGGCTCTTGCGTTGGTCCTGTGAGTCCGACGGCGTGTTCGGCACAGGGCGGCAGTTACCGTGGCAACAACACAGTTTGCTCGCAGCAGAACTGTCCACCGCCTCAGGGCGCAGCCTGCTTCCCCAATGGATTCTGTTTGATCCTTTCTCAGGCCGATGCAGCAGCTGCTGGGGCATCATGGAAAGGTGCCGGCACAACCTGTGCAGACGGGAATGGCAACGGCACTGCTGATGTTTGTGAACGACGCCCTGGCGATGTGAATGGTGACAATGTTGTGAATGGAACCGATCTCAGTTCGCTGTTGGCTGCGTGGGGCAACAATGTGCCTGCAGCAGACTTCAACAGTGACGGGACCGTGAACGGCACCGATCTCACGACGCTTCTTGCCAACTGGGGCTGAAGTTTGATATTGATTCCGGGGGCAAGTGGCGCAGACGGCTATACTCGCGTCGGCTCTGGAGAGGTGTCCGAGCGGTTGAAGGAGC
>JBJTUC010000091.1:0-5873 GCA_046080505.1 Planctomycetota bacterium | reverse complement strand
CTGATCGCCTTCAGGCGACACAGTCCGCCGGCAATGTCTCGGATGTTCGAAGCGCGGTGGAGCAAACCCTCAGTGGTGGCTTCGACGCTTCCGCTTGGTGGGTCCCCGATGCACATGCTGGCTTGCCCGACTTCCAGCGCGAGATATCCGCCCTGCTCGCACCCGTGAAGGTCGATGCGATGACGCAGACGGAGACACTGATCGGGAACCCGCCCATGAGCCGCTTCCGTCTGGTCCTCAAGACTCGCTCGGGGGATGCAATCGCTTCGGTCGACGCACTTCTGATCACGGACTGGAGTACCTGGCTTCCCAGCCCGCGCCTACGCAGCATCGAGATCGCCATGCCGCGCAGTGCTTCAGAGGCTGCGTCGGACACTGCAGATACAGCGAAGACGACGACCGTGCGCTTCCCACGCTTTGACCCTCGAAAGGCAGGTGCTACCCTGCCCCGCGATGACTGAACCCGACACGCTTGCCATGTCCAACTTCGAGGCGACGCCCCCCGTGAGCAAGACGTCCGTTGCGTCACTCGTGCTGTCGCTGGTGTTCTGCTGTCCGCTCACTTCCCTGGCTGGAATCGTCACGGGGCTCGTTGCGCTGTTTGGCAGCGGACAACGGGTGACTGGGAAGTGGCTCGCGGTACTCGGCATCCTGCTTGGTGTTGCAGGTCTGTCGCTGCAAGGTGCGGGCGGTGTGCTTGGCTACAACGCGGTTGTCCGACCGATTCTCGTTGGGCCACAGAATGCGATCATCGCAGGGCAAGCGGGAGACATCACAGCATTCCGAGACTCGTTCATCCCCATCAGTGATGCGAACGGAGGCTCAGAGAAAGCGGCGAGTGCGTTCATCCAAGAAGTGACCAACCGCTATGGAACGCTCAAGGGCGCTGCACTGGATCAAAACTCTGCGCCTGCGGCCCCAAAGCCGGGCAGCAGCGTCTTCGATGGCGAGTACCTGCTCGACTGCAGCGGCGGACGCATCCGCGCACGCTGCAGCATCGAGATAGCCGATCAGAAGGGGCAACTGACGATGAAACTGATGACCGTGGAAGTCGTTGATTCGCAGTATGGAAACCTCCTGTATCCGACTCCCGAGGGGGGCATGCCATGAGCACGGCGGAGACGCCCCCTGCGCCATCCGAAGTCCGGATCTCCGTTCGCGATCTTGTGAAGACATTTGGTTCGCAGACCGTTCTGCAGGGAGTGAATTTGGATGTGCGTGCGGGAGAGACGCTCGTGATCATGGGCGGATCAGGATGTGGCAAGAGCACGCTGCTACGGCTCCTGATCGGATCGCACAAGCCGACCAGCGGATCGATCCAGCTGCTCGGGCAGAACATCGCGGACATCAGCGATGTGGCATTCGACGACATCAAGCGGCAGTTTGGAATTCTCTTTCAGTCGGCGGCGCTGTTTCAGTCCATGTCGATTGCCGACAATGTGGCATTGCCACTGCGCGAGCACACGGATCTTGATCCGGAGGTGATCGAGATGATGGTCAAGATCAAGCTCGAACTGGTCGGTCTTCGACAGCATGCCGACAAGCTTCCTTCGCAGATTTCTGGAGGCATGGCAAAGCGCGCGGGTCTCGCGCGCGCCATGGCGATGGACCCAAAAATCCTGTTCTACGACGAGCCGAGCGCTGGTCTCGACCCCGTCACGAGTGCGGAGATCGATCAGCTCATCAAGGAACTTACCCGCAACTTTGCCGTGACGAGCGTGGTCGTGACGCACGAGATGGACTCGGCGTTTACGATCGCTGACCGCATGCTGATGCTCGATGGCGGACGCGTGCTGAAGGTCGGGCAGCGCGAGGAGTTTGAACACATCCGTCAGATTGGCGACGCTGAAGCAGACGCACTAAGCGAGGACGACCAGATCATCCGACAGTTCCTGCGTGGTGCGGCCCAAGGACCGATTACGCGTCGTCGCAGCGCCGATGACTACCGCGAAGATTTGCTCGGCGAGGATGACAACGTGGAAGATGCGATACGCGGTGCGGTTCCGACGAAACGGATTTGAACAGGCATCTATGAGCGAAGTGTCCCCCAGCGACCACGAGGACCGCTTCTTCGATGGTCGGCTCGTCACCGTGATGGGGCTTGGGCAGTTCGGTGGTGGACTTGGCGTCGTCCGTTGGCTGCTGCAGCGGGGCGCGCGCGTGTGTCTCACCGATCTTGCGAGCGAACGAACGCTTGCGCAGCCGCTTGCGGCGCTGACCGATGCGATCCAATCAGGTCGTGTCACGCTACGGCTTGGCGGGCACGCGGCGGAAGACTTCACGAAGAGCGATCTTGTGGTTGCCAACGCGGCGGTTCCCAAACCGTGGGAGAACCCCCTGCTTCTCGCCGCGCGCAAGGCTGGCGTTCCGGTGACGAGCGAAATCCGTCTCGCGGCCGAGCGACTCAATCGTTCGAGGACGGTCGGCGTCACGGGCAGTTCTGGGAAGAGCACAACCAGTTCCATGCTCGCGTGTGCGCTTCGCGCTGCAGGGCGGCGCGTGGTGCTCGGTGGCAACATAGGCGGATCGCTGCTTGGGTCAACGGAGCCTTATGACTGGACGGTGCTGGAGCTGTCGAGCGCGCAACTCTGGTGGCTGTCCCCAGACTCTGGCTTTGCCGGATGGTCGCCACGCGTGGCTGTACTCACCAACCTCGCACCGAACCATGTCGACTGGCATGGATCGCTCGGTCACTATGTCGCGGCGAAGGCCGGGATACGCACCTATCAGTCTGAGGACGGTGTGTTCCTGAGCCGTTTCGATGAGGAGCATCCAACGCAGGCAAAGGAGATGGCGCAGGCATGTCCGATCGGCGCATGGTGGCGCGGTGGAGAGACTCTTGGCGATGTTCCTCCGATGCGGCTTGCCACCCCTGGTGAGCACCAGATGCGCAACGCACGGCTCGCGTGGTCTGCTGCTGCCGCGTGCGCCGCGATCGATGGTCAAGCGTGGGACGGTGGGCGCGCAGCGACGGGGCTGGAGGCGTTCACGGGTCTTGAGCACCGACTGCAGTTGGTTGGAACATTCCATGGCATGCAGTGCTTCAACGACTCAAAGGCGACCACGCCCGAGGCAACCGCGATCGCGCTGCGTGCGTTCCCCGATTGGTCAAGGATCCACCTGATCGTGGGCGGATACGACAAGAAGGTGGATTTGTCATCGGTTCGCGACCTTGCCCCTCAACTTGCTGGGCTGTATGCCATCGGCGCAACCGCACACCTGCTTGCGCCTGCGCCGCCCGCGATGCGCTGCGACACGCTGACTGCCGCTGTCGATAAGGCATTTTCGCGCAGCAAGGCGGACGACATCCTGCTGCTCTCCCCTGCGTGCGCGAGCTACGGCGAGTTCACCAACTTCGAGGAGCGCGGACGAAAGTTTGTCGAACTCGTTCGCAGCCCGAGACCTGCCGTGCGCTGCTAGACTCCTCACCCGCGGCACAGGTCCGCACTCAAATCCATGACCCGAACGATTCCTCCTGCCGTTGCCGTGCTCGCCGTCTGCTGCCTTGGTGGCTGCTACTCGCCCGATGGTGCCTTTATGCCTTCCACCGGGCGCGGATTCACCTACATCTCCACGCCGACACAGCCCGTGACAGTGACGCTGATCGACACGCGCAACAACGAGTCCTTCTACAAGATGGATATCCCGGCGGGACAGCAGTTGACATTCCGTTTCTCCGACGGCACAACCACCAACGACAGCGCGAAGGCTCAGCCTGTGACGATGTCGTGGGGAATGTGGACTGCGGGCGATCAAGTCGGATCACTCAGCAATCAGATGACCGCGCCACCAGCCTCTTGCAGGCGTATCGACATCACCTACCGAACGCCGCCTGAGGATCCGCCACCCGATCCAACTCTGTTGCTGCCGCCCGATGTCGATGGCACCAGCAACGCATCGGGCACGAGCGGCGCGCCAGGCGGGACCACCACCATGACGCGCCCGAAGGACTGACTCGAGGATGCGGATCGGACACGGGTACGACCTGCACCGTCTCGACGACTTCGCACCGCAGGGATCGGGCAGACCATTCGTCCTTGGTGGCGTTCGGATCGAAGCGCCCCGCGGACCTGTTGCCCACTCCGATGGTGACGCACTACTGCATGCGGTGACAGACGCGCTGCTCGGTGCGCTCGGGCTCCCCGACATCGGCCAGCTCTTCCCCGACCATGACCCGCGCCATGACGGTGCTGACTCCGCAGCGTTTCTCTTCGAAGCAGTTCAAAGAATGCACGCGGCTGGTTTGGAAGTGGGCAACATTGACTGCACAGTCATCTGTGAACGTCCAAAGATCGGCCCGCACAAAGACGCAATCGTGGCGAACATCGCTCGCCTGCTCTGCTGCTCCCGCGCGCAGGTGAATGTGAAGGGGAAGACGCATGAACGTGTCGATGCCGTCGGCGAGGGGCGCGCCATTGAAGTGCATGTCGTCGCACTGTTGGTCACGCGGACAACCGCGGCTTGAGCCATATACTCGGCTCCATGAGAGCCATCGTGACCGGTCAGATCGGCGTGGATAAGCGTCCGTACCTCCAGCAGGTCATGGACCTTGCGGGTGAACGCGGCGACCGCATCGAACTGTTCAACATCGGCGATCTGATGTATTCCGAGGCGTCCGACATCACGCCAGGGCGAATCCTTGACCTGCCCATCTCGCGACTCGCCAGCCTTCGGCGGGCAGCGTTCAAGGATGTCATTGCCGCGACGCAACCGAAGTCCGAACACCCCAACATCATCGTGAATACGCATGCCACCTTCCGTTGGCGGCATGGGCTCTTCAGTGCGTTTGACTTCGATCAGCTTCAGAAACTTGAACCCAACTGCTTCATCTGCATCGTCGACAACGTCGAGACGGTGCACCACCGCCTGCACCGTGACCATGTGATCGATGCCACGCTCAAGGACTGCATGGTGTGGCGCGAGGAGGAGATCCTCGCCACTGAACTGATGGCGCAGGCGATGGGATGTGGAAACAACTTCTACATCCTCAGCCGTGGGCGGCAGCAGGACACGATCGAAACATGCCTGCGACTCGTGACCCGCCCCGACATGCGGAAGGTCTATCCGTCGTTCCCGATGAGTCATGTGGTCGACATGCCCGATGTGCTCGAAGAGATCGCACACTTCCGTGCAGAACTCGCGAAGCACTTCATCACGTTCGATCCGGCGGATGTGGATGAGAAGATGCTGCTCGATCGAGCCATTGAATCCGCTCGCAAGGGAGAGGACTTTGTGGAAGTGCAGCCTCATGCGTTTGGCGGACGCGAGGGGAACCCTGTGATGCGGCTGCCTGTGCGTGAGGTCCTCGATATTGCCGGCGATATTGACGGGCAGATCTACATGCGCGACTTCAAGCTGATCGATCAGAGCGACATGATCGTGTCACTCGTGCCGGAACTTCCAGGAGGCGTGCCCGCGCTCTCGAGCGGTGTCGAGCGTGAACTCCACCACGCCTTTGAGCACACGAAAGAG
Source organism: Planctomycetota bacterium (assembly GCA_046080505.1). Taxonomy (GTDB): domain Bacteria; phylum Planctomycetota; class Phycisphaerae; order Phycisphaerales; family SM1A02; genus F1-60-MAGs104. Next base: position 401 of record JBJTUC010000091.1, on the reverse strand, counting down.
GTGTATGTGGTGTGGAAGCCGAAGAAGAACCCAAGTCCTTTCATCAGTGAGACGGCAACCAAGGTCTTCCGAAGCGTGCAGGAAGCGCTGAACTTCTTCGAGCAGAAGGGCATGCTCTCTCCCGCATCGCTGTTCGGTCACTGAGCGCTGCACGACCCGTGCCGAGACTGCGCCTCCTGGTCGCGTACGACGGCACCGACTTCCACGGCTGGCAGCGGCAGGTTCCTCCAAACCTTCCTGAACTCCGCACGGCGCAAGGCGTCCTTACGCAGGCGGTTCACGATCTCTTTGGGGCAGCGGTCCCTGTGCTCGTTGCAAGCCGAACCGATGCGGGCGTGCACGCGCGCGGTCAGGTGGCTTCGTTCAGCATCGATCAACTTCGTATTCCTGTCGATCGCGTG